>JAENWU010000128.1 GCA_016649905.1 Thermoleophilia bacterium | reverse complement strand
GCGGGGCTACGTTCCGCCCGACCCGCCCAACCCGGAGGAGCTCGTCGCCGAGGCGACGCGCTCGCTCGACCCGGGGCTGAAGGTCAGCAGCGAACTGCTGGAAGGCTCGCCGGCGAAGACGCTGGCCGCGGCCTGTGCGGACGGGGTCGACCTCCTCGTCGCCGGATCCCGCGGCTACGGGCCGCTGACGCGAGCGCTGCTCGGCTCGGTCTCGCGGCGCCTGATCCACGAGGCGCCGTGCCCGGTGCTGGTCGTGCCGAGGCCCTAGCTACTCGCCGTCCCAGAGCTGGGGCTGCTCAGGCGGCCGACGCCAGCTCGAGCGCCCGCATCACCTGTTCGACGTCGGTGATCGAGACGATCCCGACTTCGCCGCCCTCGGTGACGACGACCGCGCGGCCGACCTCCTGGAAGGCGGGTCGCTCGAGCAGCTCGCCGACGTCCTGGTGCTCGTCGATCACCAGCGAGGGGTGGTGGATCGCGATCTGGCCCACCGGGGTGTCGGCCCGCCGTCCCGCGGGCACTCGCTCGACCGCCTTCAGGTTGACCAGGCCGACGAGCCGGTCGCCGTCCATGACCGGGAAGGCCGAGTAGCGGTGGCGGACGAAATAGTCCTGGACCGCTTCCGCGACGCTGGCCGCGGCGGGGACCGTGACGGCGGGGAACGACATCAGCCGACCGGCCTCGCGGCCGCTGAAGGCGACGCGGATGCGCAGGCCTCCCTCCTCGGCCCGGGCGGCGAAGACGACGAAGAGGCCGACCGCCGCCAGCCAGAGTCCGCCGATGGCGCCGGCGGCGGTGCCGAGGACACCGATGCCGATCATCGCGTAGCCGAAGCCGCGGCCGATCGCGGCGGCGATCTTCGTAGCCCGGGTGATGTCGCCGATCCGGCCCCAGATCAGCGCCCGGGCGACACGCCCGCCGTCGAGCGGAAAGGCGGGCAGCAGGTTGAAGACGAGGATCGCCGTGTTGATGTAGGCCTGGTACTCGACGACTGCCCGCAGCGCCGCCGGCGCCGAGTTCGGCAGGGCGAGGGCGAAGGCGCCGAAGGCGGCGGCGATCACCAGCGTCACCGCGGGGCCGGCGATCGCGAAGCGTAACTCCGCCCCGGCGGTCTTCGGGTAGCCCGCCATCCTCGCCACGCCGCCGAGCAGCCAGAGGTCGATCTCCTCGATCTCCACCCCGTTGCGGCGCGCCACCAGCGCGTGGCCGAGCTCGTGCAGGAGGATGCTGGCGAAGAGCAGCAGGGCGCTGAGCAGCCCCAGTCCATAGGACGCGACGGGAGCGATGCCGGTTACCTGGTCGGGGTAGTAGGCAGCCCCCAGGGACCAGGTGATCAGGGCGACGATCGCCAGCCACAGCGGCTGCACGCCGATCGGGATGCCGGCGAGGCGGCCGATCCGGATGCTGTTGAAGCTCATCGTTCCCTGCTCTCTCAGAGGGCGCTGGGATAGGTCTCGGGTGGCTCCCCGACCTCCCAGCCCGAGGTGCGCTCCAGGGGCTCCACGGCGCGGGTCTCGTCGATGTGGACGACGGCGTCGAACTGGCCGGCAATCTGGGCGAGGAAGTAGTGGCTCTGCCGCTCGGTCTCGGGCCGGTAGATGACGCCGATCGCCCGCTCCAGCCGCGGCTCGGCGAGCGCCTGCGCGGCGTCGCCGGAGTTCAGGTCGAGGACGAAGCGCGGCACCCCGACCTCGTGGAACAGAGCCTCGAAGCTCTCCGGCAGCGCCGGCCGCACGCGCTTGCGCTCTGCCGGGGCGTCCCATGCCGAGGCCGCGGTGACGGTTCCGGAGTAGGTCGTGAAACCGACCAGGGCGACGCCGTCGGGCCAGCGCTGGCGGGCCAGCTGCCCGACGTTGAGCTCGCTGCGGCGGCTCATCTCGGTCATCCGGGCGTCGCCGATGTGGGAGTTGTGCTCCCAGACGACGAGTCGCGGCGGCTCGCCGTGGCGGCCCAGGTAGTGGGAGAGGCGATCGAGGGTGTCCGCCATGTGGCGGTCGCGCAGATTCCACGAGGAGGCGGGGGCACCGAACATCGAGCGGTAGTACTCCTCGGCGCTGGCGACCAGCCGGGCGTTCTGCTCGGCGTAGAACTGCTCGTCTTCGGCCGCGATCCCGTCGCGGCGCAGGTAGGCGTTGCCCAGGCGCTGCAGCTCGGTCAGCTGGGTGACGACCCCCTGACGACAGGACTCGCCGATCCCGAGGGTCGCGGCGCGGCCGTAGGCCTGCTCGCCGCCGAAGTGCTCGAAGCAGGCGTAGCGCTCCCGGGCGCGGTCCGCGGCCGCGGGGTCGACCCGTTCGAGGTAGCCGATCACCTCGTTGACCGAGGAGTAGAGGCTGTAGAGATCGAGGCCGAAGAAGCCGGCGGCGTCCTCCGGGCTCCGGCCGTCGTTGTGGGCGCGCAGCCAACCGACGAAGTCGAGCACCTCGGCGTTGCGCCACATCCAGGTCGGGAAGCGGCGGAAGCCGCGCAGCGCCTCCTCGGCGTCGCCGTCCTCCGGGGCGCCGTGGACGTAGCGGTTGACGCGGTAGGCGTCGGGCCAGTCGGCCTCGACCGCCACTCCCTGGAACCCCCGCTCCTCGATCAGCCGGCGAGTTATCCGGGCGCGCTCGCGGTAGAACTCGTGCGTACCGTGGGACGCCTCGCCGAGCAGGACCACGCTGGCGTTGCCGACCAGGTCGAGTAGCTGGTCGTAGTCGTCATCGGAGCCGCTCAGCTGCTGCGCTTCACGCAGCAGCGTCCGCTCGGGGCTGGAGATCACGGAGCACCTCCTCGTCGGAGACCTGTGAGAAATCGTGGTACCACTGGCCGACGCCGCGCAGCAGCGGCGGCACCTGCAGGCAGACGACCTCGTCGGCCTCGGCGCGCAGCCGCGCCAGGGCGTCGGGAGAGCAGACCGGCACCGCGAGCACGATCCGCCGCGGGCCCAGGTGCCGCACCGCGCGCACTGCCACCGTGTCGGTGAGGCCGGTGGCGACGCCGTCGTCGACGACGATCGCGATCCGGCCCTCGAGGTCGAGCGCTGGGCGGTCGCCTCGGTAGACCTTGACGCGACGGACCAGCTCGGCGGCCTCGCGGGCGATGATCGTGTCGAGCTCGCCGTTGCTGATGCCGAGCACCTTCGCCGCCTCGGCGTCGATCACGCAGGTGCCGTCCTCGGCCACCGCGCCGATCCCGTACTCGGGGTTGTGGGGGGCGCCGAGCTTGCGAACGGCGAGGATCTCCAGCGGCGCGTCGAGGGCGGTGGCGACCTCGCGGGCGACCGGGACGCCGCCGCGCGGCAGCGCCACGACCACCACCTCCTCGCTGGCCAGCGATCGCAGCTCCTCGGCCAGCTGCCGGCCGGCGTCGCGTCGGTCGGTGAAGGGCTCGTTTACGTCCCCGGGTTCGGTTCGGAGGCTCATCGTCAGTACTCCCCGACTAGGTCACGGGCCTCGTCGACCTCGAGATCGCCATCGGAGACCTTGAAGCCGACGGTGTCGACGTAATCAGCGGCGCCGGCGTCGGTTTTCATCCGCGCCATTTCCGGCGTCACCCCGGCGTCGGCGAGGTCGCGGGCGCAGCTGGGGTTGAAGCAGCGGGCCGCCAGCCACTCCTCCACCTCGTTCGCCTCGAAGCCGGATTCCGCCCACGTCTCGGCGGTGTCGTCGGGGTTGCCGCCGTGGGCGAAGTGGCCGTGCCTCTCGACTACGTCGCGGATCGTCATGGCGCTCCCTCCGCTCCCTCTCTGTGGCCGTGGCCGCTGGATACGGGGGCAAGGGGCAGGAGACGGTGTCCGTAGAGGTACTCGCGCACCTCCGCCTCCTTTGGCCCGGCGGCGACGATCAGCTCAGTGCCGCAGGTCGCGCAGCGACCCCGACCTCGGCCGTGCTCCTTCGCGTCTCCGTCGGCGGGCCGGCGGCAGCGCGGACATTCGAGTGACTGGCTCATCTCTCTCGATCTCCCTCGATCAGCATTCCGTACCGCCATTCTCCGGACCTCCAGCCACGCTGTCATCGGGGTATTTCCCGCATCGCGTTCGGCTTTCCCCTGATGGAAACCGCTTCCGATCCGCCTAGCTTCGCGATCAGAGCATCAACTCAGCTGGGTCGCGTCGCCCCGAGGGACTCTGGCCGAGGACCGATCCCGTCAAGGCCGGCCAGCAGCTCGACGTAGTCCCTGAGACGAGACACGCCCAAGAACTCGTCGACGATGCGGCGGTGGGCGGCCTTGCCGATCCGCTCGGCGCGCGTCGAGTCGGCAAGCAGCTCGTGGATCGCGCGGCCGAACCCTTCGAGGTCAGCCGGATCGTCGATCAGGACTCCGCTCTCGCCGTCGACGATCTGATCCTGGATTCCGCCGACGCGGCTCGCCACCACCGGGCGCGCCTTCCACATCCCCTCGGCGACGGTGAGCCCGAAGCCCTCGGCGACGCTCTTTTGCACGATGACGTCGGCGCGGCGCTGCAGAGCGTTGACCATTGTCCCGTTTTCGTCGAGATCGTTCATCGGCAAGACGATCAGGTGGGCTCGACCGCGTTGATCGTCTGTCAGGCCTTGCCAGGCTTCGACGAGCCGGTCGAGAACGGCGGCGGCCTCTGGGTCATCGGCGATAGCCCCGGGAGCTGGGCCGGCGAGGGCGAGGTGCAGGTTCGGCTCGTCGAGGTGATTGGCGAAGCATTCGAGTACCCCGAGGTGATCCTTGAGCGCGTCCCAGCGCGAGACCTGGATGACGAGCTTGGCGTCCCTTGGCACCCTGGCCTCCTGGTACAGCTTGGCGGCCCGCTCGACCCGGCCCGGCGACCCGTCGGCGCGCTTGAAGCTCGGCGCCGGCGGGCGGGCGCCCGGTGTCCCGACCGAAGCCGGCGCGCTCCAGCAGCAGCTGCACCGGGCGGTGGCCGCGCTGCCCGCGGAGGCGCGGGCGCTACCGGTCTTCCTCCGCGGCATCCCGGTCGTCGAGCTGATCAAAGCGGCCGCGGAAGGGGTCGATCTGCTGGTCCTCGGCTCGCGGAGTGGGGGACCGGTCAAGCGGGCTCTGCACGGGAGCGTCTCCGGCGCCGTCATGCTGGAGGCGAGTTGCCCGGTGCTGATCTCGCCGAGCCTCGCCGGGGCACCGCATGCGGTGCCGGCCTGAGCGGCGGCCCGCCCGGGCCGCGGAAAGACCGCAGCCATCCTGCGCGTCTGCACGGATGGCGACGGCGCGGCCGGGTGATGAACTCTGAGTCGTCCGGTTCATCCACGAGACGCGAGTAGGAGACGGCGATGGCGACGATCGAGAAGCAACAGGTTTTTGCGGCCCCCGGCGAGCCGGGCAGCCCGGTTGAGTTGAGGGATCGCTATGACAACTTCATCGGCGGCGGCTGGGTCGCGCCGAGCGAGGGCCGCTACCGCGAGAACCTGACTCCCGCCACCGGCCTGCCCTTCAGCAGCGTCGCCGACTCGACCGCGGCCGACATCGAGTTGGCGCTCGACGCGGCGCACGCCGCCAAGGCCTCCTGGGCGGCGACCTCACCCGCCGAGCGGGCGCAGGTGCTGAACGCGATGGCCGACGCGGTCGAAGAGAACCTGCAGATGCTGGCGATCGCCGAGAGCTGGGACAACGGCAAGCCGGTACGCGAGACCCTCGCCGCCGACCTGCCGCTGGTGATCGACCACCTGCGCTACTTCGCCGGCGCCGTCCGCTCCGAGGAGGGGCGGATCTCGGAGATCGACAAGGACACCTACGCCTACCACTTCCACGAGCCGCTCGGCGTCGTCGGTCAGATCATCCCCTTCAACTTCCCGCTGCTGATGGCGGCCTGGAAGATCGCCCCGGCGCTCGCCGCCGGCAACTGCACGGTGGTCAAGCCCGCCAGCCCGACCCCTTGGTCGATCCTGAAGCTGGCCGAGGTCGTCGCCGACGTCGTGCCGCCGGGAGTGCTCAACATCGTCAACGGTCCCGGCGCCGAGATCGGCCGGGCATTGGCCTCGAACAAGCGGATCGCCAAGATCGCCTTCACCGGCGAGACCGTGACCGGGCGGCTGATCATGCAGTACGCCGCCCAGAACATCATCCCCTCGACCACCGAGCTCGGCGGCAAGTCGCCGAACATCTTCTTCGCGGACGTGATGGCCGCCGACGACGACTTCCTCGACAAGGCGATCGAGGGCTTCGTCCTCTACGCCTTCAACAAGGGCGAGGTCTGCACCGCTCCCTCGCGCGCCCTGATCGATGAGTCGATCTACGACGAGTTCATGGAGCGTGCTCTGGAGCGGGTGCGGGCGATCGTCCAGGGCAACCCGCTCGACCCGGAGACGATGATGGGCCCGCAGGTATCCGCGACCCAGCTGGAGAAGATCGAGGGCTACGTCAAGATCGGCCTCGACGAGGGCGCCGAGCTGCTCACCGGCGGCCACCGCCCGGATGTCGGCGGCAAGCTGGAGGGGGGCTACTACTTCGAGCCGACCGTCCTCAAGGGGACCAACGAGATGCGCGTCTTCCAGGAGGAGATCTTCGGGCCCGTCGTGTCGGTCACCACCTTCAAGGACGAGGCCGAGGCGCTCGCGATCGCCAACGACACCCTCTACGGCCTCGGCGCCGGCGTCTGGACCCGCGACGGCTCGCGCGCCTTCCGCATGGGCCGCGGCATCGAAGCCGGCCGGGTATGGACCAATTGCTACCACCAGTACCCGGCGCACGCGGCCTTCGGCGGCTACAAGATCTCCGGCGTCGGCCGCGAGAACCACCGGATGATGCTGGACCACTACTCCCAGACCAAGTGCCTGCTGGTCAGCTACGACCAAAAGCCGTTGGGCTTCTTCTAGATGGACCCGATTTCCGCCACGCCGGCGGCTGTGGAGGCGATCGAGCGGCTTCGCGAGAAGCACGGCTCGATCGTCTTCCACCAGTCCGGTGGCTGCTGCGACGGCAGCGCCGCGATGTGCCTCACCGAGGCCGAGCTTCCCCCGGGCCCCAACGACGTGGTGCTCGGGATGATCGCCGATGCCCCTTTCGTCATCGACGCCGAGCAGTACGAGCGCTGGGGCCGCCCCAACTTCGAAATCGACGTCGCCCCCGGCGCGGCCGAGAGCTTCTCGCTAGAGGGCTCCGACGGCGTCCACTTCATCAGCCGAGCACCGACAACCGCGAACGACGAGGAGAACCAACCATGAAGGCCGCCCAGGTCGCGGACACCGTCAAGCAGGCTCCGCTGGCGTCGAGGAGTGCATATTCCACCTCAGAGGTGGAATATGCACCTCTCGCCATCGAGTCGACCCTCGATCGCTCCCTGTGGGGTGCGTAAACCCGATCGCGGCGGCAGGCGGCTCGTTCTAGCCGAACATTCCCTAGAGTCGCGCGCCCGTCGCTCGAGCCGAGGAGCGTCGCCGTTGGTCATCTCGTTCCTGTACCTCGCACTACGCAGATTCATTGAACTCGTAGCACTGCGCCCACGCTGGCCGCAGTTCAAGGAGCTTGAGATCGTCGTGCTTCGGCATGAGCTGGCAATCCTCCGGCGCCGCGTCCACCTCGCCGACATGACCGAGAACCCCGATCGAGCCTGGGTCGCCCAGCAAGCGCGAAACCTCACCTGGGGTCTGCAAGAACGCGAGTGTCCATTGCGCTTCTCGCTCCGCGACAGCGACGCCAAGTTCGCGGCCGCCTTCGATGAGGTCTTCCGCAGCGAGGGCGTCGAGGTCATCCGGACCCCCGTCAGAGCGCCGATCGCCAACG
>JAENWU010000016.1 GCA_016649905.1 Thermoleophilia bacterium | reverse complement strand
GGGGCGACCTAGCGCAGGACGCGGAGGCCGGCGTGCTTGCGCTGGGCGCGGCGGTGGCGGGAGATACCTAGCCAGAGCAAGGCGACGATGACGAGGATCACCAGGACCGGCACCAGCAGCGAGACCGCGACGACGATCAGCGCCGCCAGCATGACGATGAAGGCGAGGGCGCCCGAACCGCTGCCCTCGCGGCGGCTGGCGCCGGAGACGACGTCGCTGATGATCAGGCAGGCGCCGGCCGCGCCGGCCATCGCCAGGACTGCGCCCAGCGCTCCCTCGATCAGGAAGCCGACGACGAGACCGATCACCGCGGCGAGCAGCGTCATCCGGCCGCGGGCGGACCCGTGGGTGCCGGTGGTGCCGGCGAGCATCCCGATCGCGATGCCGATCCCCAGCTCGGTGAGAAAGTCCACGTGCGCAAACCTAACCTCCCGAGCGCCCGCGTGTCGATCCGCCACACTTCCCGGATGAGCGAAGCACCGCAACCGCCGCATCGCCGCCGCGCCCACACCAGCACTCGCGACCTCGAGCGCTACGCCGGTCTCTTCGCCGCGCGGACCAAGGTGATGCGCTCCTCGGCGATGCGCGACCTGATGGCGATAACCGCCCGCCCGGAAGTGATCTCGCTGGCCGGCGGCCTGCCGGACACCTCGACCTTCCCGCCGCAGAGCTTCGCCGCCCAGATGACCCGGATCGCCCAGGAGTCCGCCGCCGACGCGCTCCAGTACGGGCCGACCGAGGGCTTCGAGGAGACCAAAGACTGCATCCTCCAGGTGATGGCGGCCGAGGGGATGCTGCCCGATCCCGACGACGTGATCGTCACCACCGGCGGCCAGCAGGCGATCGACCTGGTGACGAAGACCCTGGTCGACCCCGGCGACGTGGTCATCTGCGAGGCGCCCACGTATCCAGGCGCGGTGCCGGTCTTCTGCAGCTACGAGGCGGAGGTGATCCAGGTCGAGTGCGACGGCGAAGGGATGCGAATCGACCTGCTCGAAGCGCTGCTGGAGCGCCTGCGCGGCGAGGGCCGGCGGCCGAAGTTCATCTACACGGTGCCGACATTCCAGAACCCCGCCGGGGTGACGATGAGCTTCGAGCGGCGGGCGCGACTGGTCGAACTGGCGCGGCTGCACGAGCTGCTCGTGGTCGAGGACAGCCCCTACGGGCTGCTGCGCTTCGGCGGCGAGGCGCTGCCGCCGCTCTACCAGCTCGACGGCGGCGACTTCGTGATCTACCTCGGCACCTTCTCGAAGATCCTCTCCCCCGGGATCCGGCTTGGCTGGGCGGTGGCGCCACCGCCGGTGATGGAGAAGATCGTGCTCGGCAAGCAGGCGGCCGACCTCTGCAGCTCGACCCTGACCCAGTACTTCGTCCGCGAGTACTTCGCCGAAGGCCGTTGGCGCCAGTACGTGGAAGACCTGGTCGAGATCTACCGCACCCGTCGCGACACGATGCTGGCGGCGCTGGAGGAGCACTTCCCGGCCGAGGCGACCTGGACCAAGCCCGAAGGCGGGCTCTTCATCTGGGCGACGCTGCCGGACTACATCGACACCGGCGACCTGCTGGCGAAGGCGCTGCGGGCCGACGTCGCCTTCGTCCCCGGCCAGGCCGCCTACATCGACGATCGCGGCAAGAGCTCGATGCGGCTCAACTTCTCCGGCGTCGACGAGGACGAGATCCGCGAGGGGATCCGGCGGATCGGCAAGACGATCGACGAGCAGGTCGAGCTCTACGGGGCGCTGACCGGCGAACAGCGGCTGCCGGTGCCACGGCCGGAGGCCGCGGAGCTGCGCGAGGAGAACGTCCTTCCCTTCCGCAAGAGCGGCGAGGGGTCGGGTTGAAGGTCGCCGTCCTCAAGGGCGGCCGTTCTCTCGAGCGCGGCGTCTCGCTGCGCTCCGGCGCCCGGGTCGAGGACGCGCTCGACCGGCTCGGCCACGAGGTGCAGGCGATCGACGTCGGCTCCGACCTCGTGAAACGGCTGGTCGCCGATCCCCCCGACGTCGCCTTCGTCGCGATGCACGGGGTCGGCGGCGAGGACGGCACCGCGCAGGAGCTGCTGGAGATCCTCGGCATCCCCTTCACCGGCCCCGGCGCCGCCGCCTGCGCCCGCTGCATGGACAAGTCGCTGGCCAAGCACTCGATCCGCGAAGCCGGCGTGCCGACCCCGGACTGGTTCGCCTTCAACCAGGCGGCTTTCCGCGAACTCGGCGCTGCCGACTCGCTCGGCCAGCTCGAGCGCAGCCTCGGCTTCCCGCTGGTGGTCAAGCCCAGCCGCGGCGGCTCCTCGCTCGGAATTAAGTTCGCCGCCGATGCCGGCGAGGTTCCCCAGGCGCTGGTCTCCGCCTTCAGCTACGACGACCGGGTCGTGCTGGAGCGCTTCGTCGACGGCCGCGAGCTGGCGGTCAGCGTGCTCGGCGACGAGGCGCTGCCGGTGGTCGAGGCGCTGCCGGCCGAGGGCGACCGCTACGACTTCGAGGCCCGCTACGCAATCGGCCGCACCCGCTTCGTCTGCCCGGCTGAGCTCAGTGACGAGGAGGAGCGAGCCGTGGTCGAGGCGGCGCTGGCGACCTACCGGGTGCTCGGCTGCACCGGCTTCGCCCGTGTCGACCTGATCCTCGCCGCCGACGGGCCCTGGGTGCTCGAGGCAAATGCGATCCCCGGCCTCACCGACACCAGCCTGCTCCCCCAGGCCGCCGAGGCCGCGAGCCTCTCTTTCGAGAACCTGGTCAGCAGGATCCTCGACCTAGCTCTGAATCCGGCGCCCGCTTAGCGGGCGTCCCGGTCAACTGTCGTCAGAAGCGAAGTCTTCGGGGGTCACCTCGTCGAGGAACTCTTTGAATTTGTCGACGACCTCCTCGGTGTCCTCGACCTCGTGCTCGAACTCGATCGCCGACTCCTCGATCACCTGCTCGGCCGCGAAGATCGGCGCCGAGACCCGGACCGCGAGGGCGAGGGCGTCGGAGGGACGCGAGTCGATCTCGACCTCGGAGCCGTTGACCGAGACCGTGATCGAGGCGTAGAAGGTGTTGTCGCGCAGCTCGGTGACAGAGACCCGCTCGCATTTCGCGTCGAGGGTGTCGAGCATGTCGGAGAGCAGGTCGTGGGTCATCGGCCGCGGCGTCGAGGCGCCCTGCAGCTTCATCAGGATCGCCGCCGCCTCGGGGTGGCCAATCCAAATCGGCAGGAAGCGATTGCCGTCGACGGTCTTCAACAACACGATCGGCTGCTTGCCGACCATGTCGAAGCTGACGCCGTAGATCTGCATCTGCTGCACGAGGAAACGCTCCCGGCCGTGGGTTGGAGGTCCGATTATAGGCCGGCGAAATGGGCGATCCTGGATTCGAACCAGGGACCTCGTCCTTATCAGAGACGCGCTCTAACCAACTGAGCTAATCGCCCGCGGACGGCGATGATAGCGACGGGCCCCAGGCGCGGATCGGCGCGCGGCGCTCAGCTGCTGCGGCGGCGCAGGGTGCGAGCGAGGGCGTGCGCCTCGGCGACGTCGGCGAAGCGCAGCTCAACCGCGAAGCCGTCGCGGCGGGGTTTGACCTTGACCTCGTGGCCCAGCGCGGCCTCGAGCGCGTCGCCAGCGGCTTCCAGCGCCTCGACCTCGTCGGGATCGATCGGGTCGGGGTGTTTCTTGAGCCTTGGCTGGCTAGCCAGCCGAACCCTGTTCTCGGTTTCGCGAACCGACCAGCCGCCGCGGACGGCGTCGCGGGCGAGGCGGCGGCGGACATCGTTGCCCTGGGCGCCGAGCAGCGCCCGGCCGTGGCCCTCGCTGAGCTCGCCGGACTGCAGCTGGCCCAGAGTCTCGTCCGGCAGCTCGAGCAGGCGGATCAGGTTGGAGATCGCGGGGCGGCTGCGGCCGACGCGGCGGGCGAGATCCTCTTTGGTCAGCCCGAGGTCCTCGATCAGGGCAGCGCAGGCGCGCGCCTCCTCGACCGGGTTGAGGTCCTCGCGGACCATGTTCTCGATCAGCGCCGCCTGCAGGCGCTCGGCTTGCTCTTGGTCGCGGACGACCGCTGGGACCTTCTCCAGTCCTGCCTGTTGCGCCGCCCGCCAGCGCCGCTCGCCGGCGACCAACTCGTAGCTGCCGTCGTGGAGGGGGCGAACCAAGAGCGGCTGGACAACGCCGCTGGCCTCGATCGAAGCAGCCAGCGCTGCCAGTGCCTCTGGGTCGAAGTTGGTCCGCGGCTGGTCGGGGTTGGGCTTGATCAGCTCGACCGGTAGCTCGCGAAGGTCGCCGGCACCGCTGGCCTCGACTTCCGGCAGGATCGCCGCGAGCCCGCGACCGATGCCGCGTTTGGTGCCGCTAGCCACGGCTCGCGAGCTCCTTGGAAAGCGCCTGATAGGCGATCGCACCGCGGGAGCCTGGGGCGTGCTCGGTCACCGGTAGACCATAACTCGGCGACTCGGCGACGCGGACGCTGCGGGGGATCACCGTCTCGAAAACCATCTCGCCGAAGTGACGGCGCAGCTCGGACTCGACGTCCTGGGCAAGTCTGGTGCGCTCGTCGTGCATGGTGATCAGCAAACCCGAAACCTCCAGCTGAGGGTTGAGCTGCTGCCTGATCATCCCCAGCGTCTCGAGGAATTGAACCAGGCCCTCCAGCGCCAAATACTCGGCCTGGACAGGGACGATTACCCGATCGGCGGCGGTGAGGGCGTTGACGCTGACCGGCCCGAGCGACGGCGGGCAGTCGAGCAGGGTGACGGCGAAGCGCTCGCGAACGGGGCCGAGACGCTCGCGCAGCCGCGTCTCGGAGCCCACGATCCGTGGCAGCTCGACCGCGGCGCCGGCAAGGTCGCGGCTGGCCGGGACCAGCCAGAGGTTGTCGGGGCCAGCGGGCCGGGCGGCCTGGGCGACGGAGTCCTCGCCGGTCAGGCAGTCGTAGGAGGAGGGGTGCATCTCCTTGGCGGCGCCGAGAGCGACCGTGGCATTGCACTGGGGGTCGAGATCAACCAGCAGGGTCTGCTGGCCCTCGGCCGCCGCGCAGGAAGCCAGATTGACGGCGGTCGTCGTCTTCCCGACCCCGCCCTTCTGGTTCGCCACCGCGTAGACCTTGCCCATGTCCGGGCCAGCCTAGATGGTCCAGTTATCTGGGCGCGGCGGCGGGTGGTCGGATAGCCTGCGGGCGTGTCTGAGACCGCCGATTGGCCCGACGACCCCGCCGAGCGCGCCCGCGAGCTGGTCGAGGGCGTGCTTGACGAGCTCGACCTCGATGGCGACGTCGAGGTCGACGAGGACGACGACCGAATCGCCGTCACGGTCACGGGAGGCGGCGACTACGGCCTGCTGATCGGCAAAAGGGGCCAGACGATCGATGCCCTGCAGCTGCTCGCCTATCAGGCGGCCTTCCGCGGCCTGCGCGAGCGCAAGCGGGTGACTGTCGACGCCTCCGGCTACCGCGAGCGGCGCCGCGAGACCCTCGAGGGCCGTGCCGACCGCGCCGCCGAGCAGGCGCTGACCAGCAACCGGATCGTCGAGATGGACCCGATGAGCGCCCAGGAGCGTCGCGTCGTGCACGAGCGGCTGAAGGGCCGCGCCGGGGTCGAGACCTACAGCGAGGGCGACGAGCCCCACCGCTGCGTGGTCGTCGCCCCACTCGTTTCCGAGTGAACGAGGAGCGCGTGCCGGCGCTCGACCAGGCTGGGCGCGAGGCGCTGGCGGTTGTCCTCGAGCTGCTGGCGGATGAGCGCGCCTCGGTCAGCTCGGTCGTCGACCAGCGCGCCTGGAAGGTCCACGTCGAGGACAGCCTCACCGGTCTCGACGTGCCGGCCCTTCGCGGCGCCAGCCGAGTCGCCGACGTCGGCGCCGGCGCCGGCTTCCCGGGCCTGGTTCTGGCAGTGGCGCTGCCCGAAGCGCACGTCGACCTGATCGAGTCGGTCGGCCGCAAGTGCGACTTCATGAACCGGGCGATAGAGGCAGCCGGCATCGCCAACGCCACCGTGCTCAACCTGCGCTCCGAGGACTGGGCGTCCTCGGACGGCCGCGGCGCCTACGACGTGGTCACCGCCCGCGCCGTAGCCCGCCTCGCAACCCTCGCCGAGCTCGCATCCCCGCTCCTGAAGCCAAACGGCACCCTCGTCGCCTGGAAGGGCAAACGCGACCGCGACGAGGAAGCCCAACTGTCCCGCGCCTCAGAGTCCCTAGCAATGGCCCCGCAGCAAGTCCTCGACGTCGGCGGCCGCGCCGGCAGCAAACACCGCCACCTCCACGTCCTGACAAAGGTCGGTCCCACGCCAGCGAACCTCCCCAGACGCCCCGGCATCGCCAAGAAGCGCCCCCGCGGCTAGCGCCCTGCTGGCCACCTCGGCGAGAGCTGGGACCTGAGCGGAGCGAGTGCTCTAACGCCGCTTTCTTTTCTTTTTTTTGGGCGGTTTAGGAGGCGGTTTGGACTCCGCGATCGCCGCCGCCCCCGCTGGCGTAGCCGCGACCGGTGCCGGAATTACTTTCTGCACCACGACCGACTGTCCGATCGTCCAGAGGTTGGTCGCGATCCAGTAGACCAGGAGCCCGGCGGGGAAGTTGATCACGAAGGGGACGAAGATCAGCGGCAGCAGGAACATCATCGTGCGCTGGCTTTTGTCGGCGGTGACCGACATGATCAGGCCCGAGGTCAGCTGGGTGACGACGTAGATGACCAGCAGCGCGATCAGTTCCACGCCGGTCGCCTTCGCGGTCAGGTCGCCGACGAAGAGGAAGCTTTCGCCAAAGAATCCGGCCGCGTGTCCCTGCTCGACGGCGAATTGGCTGCAGGTTTCGGCGGTCTGACCGCAGATGTCCTCGCGCAGGTCGTGCTGGAGGACGTAGAAGAGGGTGATGAAGACCGGCAGCTGCGCGATCAGCGGGATGCAAGAGGCAAAGGGGTTGACTTTGTTCTCTTTGTAGAAGCGCATCATTTCCTGCTGCATGCGCTGTTTGTCGTTCTTGTATTTCGCCTGCAGCTCTTTGATCTGCGGCTGCAGGGCCTGCAGGGCCCGCATCCCCTTCAGCTGTTTGTACGTCAGCGGGATCAGCAGAGTCCGCATGCAGACGGTCAAGAGGACGATCGAGAAGCCCCAGGAGACGCCGACCGAGTCGTGGAAGAAGACGAGGATTTCGTCGGCGATGTCGACGAGGAACTGCGGCGCCAGCTGGATTCCAAGCGGCAGCATCAGACCTTCGCCTCACCGTGGTACTCGGCGGGATGGACATGCCCGAGGCCGCGCAGCGTGAAGCGGTCGGGGACGGGGTCGAAGCCGCCGTGGTTGAAGGGGTTGCAGCGGACCAGGCGCCAGCTGGCGAGGATCAGGCCGCGGACGACGCCAAAGCGCTCGACCGCCTCGACGGCGTAGGCGGAGCAGGTCGGCTCGTAGCGGCAGCGCCGCGGGCGACCAGGCGAGATCCAGCGCTGATAGGCCCGGACTGGAGCCAGGAAGACCCGTTTCACGTGGAACGCCCTCCCGGTGATGCGCCTGCCAAAGCCTCTTCAAGGCTGCCGGTGAGCCCGGGGCTGCCCTCGCGGTCGATCAGGTCGGTGATCTCCGAGCGGGCGACGACGACGAAGTCGTGGCGCTCAGGCAGCTGCTCCGAAAGGCCCCAGAAGGCCTCGCGCAAGGCCCGCTTGACCCGGTTGCGCTCGACTGCGCCGCCAACCTTGCGACTGACCGAGACTCCCAGCCTCACGTCTTCGCTCCCCTCGTCGCGACGGGGAAAGGTGTAGAGGACGAGGTAGCGGGTCGCATGGGATGAACCGTCGCGATAGACGCGGTCGAACTCGCCGCTGCGCGACAGGCGCCGTCGCTTCGACGCCATTTACGGGGTGAGGCGCTTCCGCCCTTTGCGCCGGCGGCGCGACAGGATCGCGCGTCCGCCGCGCGTGCTCATCCGAGCTCGAAACCCGTGAGTCTTTGCGCGCTTGCGCTTCTTCGGCTGGTAGGTCCGCTTCATCGGGTCGGGAAGTATACGGACGCCGGCCTGAAATCTTTTCTGCGGGATTTGCGACCCGGCCCGGCTTCGGCCCTAGGCACGCCGCTATGGTCGCCAACCGAGTGCCTGATGACCCCCTCAACCAAGATCTCGACGCCCTCTGGCGGGCGACTCAGAAGCGACTACGGGCTTCGGTGCCCGAGTCCACCTACCGGATCTGGTTCGAGCCTCTCAACGTCGCCGGTGCCGCTGGCGACACCCTTTACCTGACCGCTCCCGAGGAGCGCGTCCGGGCCTGGGCCGAGCGCCGCTACGCGTCGCTTATCGCCGAAGCCCTGGCCGACTCGGGGACGCCCCTGTGCCGCGTCAGCTTCGCGCTGCCGCGCGGTGGCGACAAGGACACGGCGGCTGGGGGCGGCGTCCAGCTCAACCCCCAATACACCTTCGACCGGTTCGTAATCGGGCCCGGCAACCGGCTCGCCCACGGCGCCGCCCTGGCAGTCGCAGAGGCGCCATCGGAGGCTTACAACCCGCTCTTTCTGCACGGGCCACCCGGCCTCGGCAAGACCCACCTGCTGGCGGCAATCGCCAACTACCTCGACGCTAACGCCCCGGCTCTCAGCGTCCGCTACGCGACCGCCGAGTCGTTCACCAACGAGTTCGTCGCCGCGCTCAAGTCCGCCGGCGCCGAGGGCTTCAAGGCGCGCTACCGCGACCTCGACGTCCTTCTGATCGACGACGTCCAGTTCCTCGAGGGCAAGCCGGCAACCGAGGAGGAGTTCTTTCACACCTTCAACGCGCTCTATGAGTCCGGCAGCCAACTGGTCCTCTCCGCCGACCGCATCCCCAGCGAACTCTCGACCCTCGCCAGCCGCCTGCGGGACCGCTTCGAGTGGGGCCTGACCGTGGCGATGGATCCACCCAACCTGACCACGCGGCTGACCGTGCTGCGGCGCCTGGTCGAGGAGGCCGGGGTCGAGATCGCCGACACCGGCGCCCTCTCTGAGCTCGCCCACCGGATCGACGCCAACGTCCGCCAACTCACGGGCGCCCTCACCCGCGTCCTCGCCCATGCCTCGTTGATGGCACGGCCGCTCAGCTCCGAGCTGATCGCCGAAGTGATCCCCAGGACCCGCACCGCCGCGGCGACTTCCGCCGAGGAGATCCAACAGCGTGTCGCCGAGGGCTACGGCATCTCCCGCGCCGAGCTGGTCGGCTCCAGCCGCGCCGCGACCCCGCTGCGGGCCCGCCAGGTCGCGATCTACCTCACTCGCGAGCTGACCGACCTCTCCCTGCCGCAGATCGGTCGCCTCTACGGCGGCCGCGACCACTCCACCGTGCTCAACTCGCTGCGGCGGGTCGAGGCCGGGATCGGCGCCGACACCGAGCTCGCCGCTCGCGTCGACGAGTTACGCGGAGCAATCCACAACCCGACCCGCGGCGCCGCCTGACGGCCGACGCCAGTGCAAGAATCAGCCCTTTCCCACAGCCGCTCCCACAGGCCGGAAACCGCGGCGCCAGGCCAATTCGCCCGAATCTCCCGCCTTTTCCACAAGTCCTAATCCAACTCAAGAAGGCATCCATCACTTGAAGCTCACGACCAACCGAGAAGAACTCGTCTCCAAGCTTTCGATCGTTTCCAGGGCGGTTTCCACCCGCGCCGCCACCCAGGCTCTGTCCGGGGTCTTGCTCAGCGCGGGAGAGAGCGGCGGCCTCACGCTCGCCGCCACCGATCTCGACCTGGGCCTGCAGACGAACCTCGACGCCGATGTGGAGAGCGCCGGCACGGTTCTGTTGCCGGGTCGGCTGCTGGCTGAAGTCGCCCGCTCGCTGGCCGACCCAAAGGTGGAAATCGAGTCGCGCGAGTCACAACAGGACGTCGAGATCCGCAGTGGCAGCTCCAGCTTCCACCTCCGGGTCCTCCCCGCCGAAGACTTCCCGAAGCTGCCCAGCGCTGGCGAGGACGCCGGCCTGAAGATGCCGGCGAAGGCGCTCGAAGAGAGCATCGACCTGGTCGCCAGGGCGGCGTCGCGCGACGACATGCGGCCGGTCCTGACCGGCGTCTTCGTCACCGCCGCCGGCAAGGAGATGACGATGGTCGCCACCGACTCCTACCGTCTCGCGGTCAAACGGACCGAGCTCGAGCAGGAGCTCGGCGGTGAGATCGAGGCCAATATCCCGGCCCGGGCGCTGCGCGAGCTGGGGCGGATCCTTGCCTCCGAGGGCGTCGAGGAGGCGCAGATCTGGTTGCAGACCAACCAGGCCATCTTCGAGGCAGGGTCGATCACCCTCACGACGCGGCTGATCGAGGGCCAGTTCCCCAACTTTCGACAGCTGTTGCCGGAGTCCTACGAGCACGACGTCCGCTTGCCGCGGCCGGATTTCCTCGACGTGGCCCGCCGGGTCAGCCAACTCGCGCAGCGCAATGCGCCGCTGCGACTCTCGTTCGCGCCCGGCGAGCTGACCGTGGCGGCTGAGACCCCCGACGTTGGCGACGCGACCGAGACGATGCCGGCCTCCTTCGATGGCGAGCCGCTGGAGATCGGCTTCAACCCGGAGTTCCTCAAGGAGGGAATCGAGAGCGTCGAGGGCGACGAGGTCCTGCTGCGGTTGATCTCACCGCTGCGGCCCGGGTTGCTGCAGTCGGTCGAGGGCGAAGACTTCCGCTACCTGGTGATGCCGATCCGGCTCAACGTCTAGATGGCCGCGAAGCCGGCCAGCTGAGGTGGTGGGCCGGTGCTCGTCACCGCGATCGAAGCGAGGCCGGTGCGCAGCCTCGAGCGCGTCCGGGTCGAGCTCGAGCCCGGCATCGTCAGCGTCGTCGGTCCCAACGGGGTCGGCAAGACCAACCTCGTCGAGGCCCTCTACTTCGCCCTGACCGGCCGTTCCTTTCGCACCTCCGACCGCCGCGACCTGATCCCCTTCGGCGCCTCGCTCGCCCGCGCGGAGGCGACGATTCGCGACGAGGACGGCCTCGAGCGGCGGCTGCTGGCCTCGGTGAGCCGCACCGATGGGCGGCGCCACCTGCTCGACGGCAGCGCTGCGGACCCGGCGACGCTGGCCCGCAACCGCCCACCGGTCGCCGTCTTCGCCCCCGACCGCCTCAGCCTCGTCAAGGGCCCGCCGGCGGAGCGCCGCGCCCACCTCGACGGCTTCGTCAGCGCCCGCTGGCCTTCCCGCTCGGAGCTGCGCAAGCACTTCGGGCAGGCCCTGGCGCAGCGCAACGCGCTGCTCGCCCGCCTCGCCCGCGGCTACGGCAATCCCGCCGACCTCGGCATCTGGGACGCCGGTCTTGCCGAGTCGGCGGCGCCCCTGGTCGCCGCCCGCGAGGAGGCGATCGCCGAGCTCGCGGCGCCGTTCGCCGAGGCCGCCGCGGAGCTCGGCTTGGAGGGAGGCGCGACGCTGACCTACGCGCCGCGGGCCGCCGGGTCGGCCGAGGAGATTCGCGCCGGTTTGGAGGAGCGCCGCGAGGCCGACATCCGCCTGGGTCGCAGCTCCTGGGGCCCTCACCTCGACGAGCTGAAGCTCGAGACCGGCGGGCGGTCGCTGCGGCGTTACGGGTCCCAGGGCCAGCAGCGGGCGGCGCTGCTGGCCCTGTTGTTCGCCGAGCGCGAGGTGCTGCTGGCGGCACGGCTGGTGACGCCGCTGCTGCTCCTCGACGACGTCATGAGCGAGCTCGACCCCGGCCGCCGCGAGCGCCTGGTCGGGCGCCTCGCCGGTGGCGGACAGGCATTGATCACCGCGGCCGACGAGGAGTCGTTGCCGGGCCCCGCACTGGCGGCGGTGGTGCGGATGCCGCCACCGCAACTGGCCAGCGCCGCCGCGGCATGAGCCGCCGCCGCGCCCCGCGCCAGGCCTCGGAGGCGTTCCGCGCCGCCCGCGACCTCGTGGCCCCGCAGACGGGCCTGGCGGCCGTCCAGGGGGCCTGGGCGACGACCGTAGGGCCGCAGCTGGCGGCGGTCGCCACGCCGGTCTCCGAACGCGCCGGGACGCTGACGATCGAGGTCAGCGACAGCGTCTGGGCACAGGAGCTCGACCTGATGCAGGCCCAGCTCCTGGAGCGCCTGCGAGGCGCCCTGGGGGACAACGCCCCCAAAGCGCTCAAGTTTCGCCTCCAAAGCGACACTTCGCGGTAACGCTTTTTCCACGATTTGCAGGGAAAACGGCGCAGCTCGCCAAGTTATCCACAGGGCTCAACTGGTATTCTTATGGCAACTTGCGTATTGGCCCCGGCCTGTCTGGACGAGCTTCCAGGTGTCGGGGCTTTCTGTGTCAACCGGAAGGGACTCATTGCCTGAGAAGAACGCCAACGCCTCGATTACGGACGCCTCCTACGGCGCCGCGGACATCACCGTCCTCGAGGGGCTGGAAGCCGTTCGCAAACGTCCCGGCATGTACATCGGTTCGACCGGGCCGCGCGGCCTTCACCACCTGGTCTACGAGGTCGTCGACAACTCCGTCGACGAGGCCTTGGCCGGTCACTGCGACAGCGTGCGGGTGATCCTGCACCCCGACAACTCCTGCACGGTCGAGGACGACGGCCGCGGCATCCCGGTCGAGACGATGGCGAAAGAGGGTCGGCCGGCGGCCGAGGTCGTCCTCACCGTCCTCCACGCCGGCGGCAAGTTCGGGGACGGCGGCGGCTACAAGGTCTCCGGTGGGCTGCACGGCGTCGGCGTCTCGGTCGTCAACGCGCTCTCCGAACGGCTCCACCTGCAGATCAAGCGCGATGGCCACGTCTGGTCGCAGGACTACGAGCGCGGCAAACCGCAGAACGATCTCAGCCAAGGGGAGCCGAGCAAGGAGCACGGCACCAAGATCACCTTCCTGCCCGACCTCGAGATCTTCGAAGAGATCGGGTTCGACTTCGACACCCTGGTCGAGCGCCTGCGCGAGACCGCCTTCCTCACCCGCGGCCTGAAGATCGAGCTGATCGACGAGCGCGGCGAGACCAACAGCGTCACCTTCCAGTACGAGGGTGGGATCGAGGACTTCGTGCGCCACCTCAACGGCAACAAGGACGAGGTCCACAAGAAGGTCATCTACTTCGAGGGCGGCAAAGAGGAAGGCCAGGTCGAGATCGCGATGCAGTGGAACACCTCCTACCAGGAGTCGATCTTCAGCTTCGCCAACAACATCAACACCCACGAGGGCGGCTCCCACCTCTCGGGCTTCCGCAGCGCCCTGACCAGGACCCTCAACGCCTACGCGCGCAACAAAGGTCTGCTGAAAGAGAAAAAAGACGAGAACCTTGCCGGCGAGGACGTACGCGAGGGTCTGACCGCGGTGATCTCAGTGAAGCTGCACGACCCCCAGTTCGAGGGGCAGACCAAGACCAAACTCGGCAACCCGCCGATCCGCGGCCTGGTCGAGGAGATCGTCAACCGCAAGCTCGCCGAGTATCTGGAGGAGAACCCGGCCGACGCGCGGCGGGTGATCATGAAGGCGATCGACGCTTCCCGCGCCCGCGCCGCCGCCCGCAAGGCCCGCGACCTCACCCGCAAGTCGGCGCTGGAGAACTCGACCCTGCCGGGCAAGCTCGCCGACTGCACGGTCAAGGACCCGAGCCTGGCCGAGATCTTCGTGGTCGAGGGTGACTCCGCCGGCGGCTCGGCGAAGCAGGCCCGCGACCGCAACACCCAGGCGGTGCTGCCGCTGCGCGGCAAGATCATCAACGTCGAGAAGAGCCGGATCGACAAGGTCCTCGCCAACACCGAGATCCAAGCGCTGATCACGGCGATCGGGACCGGCGTCCACGATGAGTTCAACATCGAGGGAGCCCGCTACCACAAGATCGTGATGGCGACCGACGCCGACGTTGACGGCGCCCACATCCGCACCCTGGTCCTCACCTTCCTCTACCGGCAGATGCCGGAGCTGATCGAGCACGGCTACGTCTACATCGCCAAACCGCCGCTGTACCGCGTGAAACAGGGCAACCAGGAGACCTACCTGGAGCGCGAGTCCGAACTCGAGGAGCTGCTGTTGCGCGACAAACTCGAAGACTTCGAGCTGACCGACGCCAGCGGCACGACCAAGAAGCTGACGCCGAGCCGCTGGCAGGCCTACGTGCGACGCTCGAAGGAGTACGAGGGCTGGGGCGCCTCCCTGCAGGCCGAGTTCGGCGGCGAGGTCGTTCGCTTCCTCGAGGAATCGAACCTGCTCGACGAAGGCATCGCGACGGTCGGCGCCGCGGCGACTCTGCTCGACGGCAAAGCAGCCGACAACGCACCCTTTGACACCGAGGTGCTGCAGACGAGCGACGAGCTGCTCGTCGTCAAGGCGATCGAACGGCGCAGTGGTCTCGCCCGCACGCACCGTCTGCCTGCTGCGCTCTTCTCGCACTACGACTACCGCAAGTTCGTCGAGGTCCACGAGGCGCTGCTCAAACAGGTCGGTCGGCCGCCGTTCGAGATCGAGTTCGGCGGCCGTCGCAACGTCGCGCTCTCCTTCCAGGCCCTGCGCGGCGCGGTCCTCGAGTTGGCCCGTCACGGCGTCCAGCTGACCCGCTTCAAGGGACTCGGCGAGATGAACGCCGACCAGCTGCGGGAGACGACGATGGACCCCGCCAGCCGGACCTTGGCTCGGGTGACCCTGGAAGACGCCACCGCCGCCGACCAGATCTTTTCGATGCTGATGGGCGACCAGGTGGCGCCCAGGCGCGAATTCATTGAGGCACACGCAAAAGAGGTCAGGTTTCTAGATGTATGAATTCGCGATGGGCGCGGACGCTGCAAACCGGCGCATTTCGGCGTCCTCGGTCGCTCGGATCGGGTCACGCACGAAAAAGTGCGCTCCCCTCACCTCGCTTCCTGCGTCCACCGAACTGCTTGGTTTTCGCGCCCGTGACTTTGACGGACAACACGCTGACGAGGTGAATGACTGATGGCACTGGACGCACTTACTGGGCGGATCGAGGAGCGGGAGCTCGAGAAGGAGATGCGCTCGTCGTACCTCGATTACGCGATGAGCGTGATCGTCGGGCGGGCGCTGCCCGACGCCCGCGACGGTCTCAAGCCGGTCCACCGGCGGGTCCTCTACGCGATGCACGACGTCGGCCTGCAGCCGACCCGTCCCTACCGCAAGTGCGCCTTCATCGTCGGCGAGGTCATGGGCAAGTACCACCCCCATGGCGACTCGGCGATCTACGACACCCTGGTGCGGATGGCGCAGGACTTCTCGTTGCGCTACCAGCTCGTCGACGGCCAGGGGAACTTCGGCTCGATCGACGACGACCCCGCGGCGGCGATGCGGTACACCGAGGCGCGGCTGACCAGGCTGGCGACCGAGCTGCTGCGCGACATCGACGCCGACACCGTCGACTTCGGGCCCAACTACGACGAATCGACGCAGGAGCCGCTGGTCCTGCCGGCGCGCTTCCCGAACCTGCTCGTCAACGGCACCTCGGGCATCGCGGTCGGGATGGCGACCAACATCCCCCCGCACAACCTGCGCGAGGTGGCCGGCGCGGTCGCCGCTTACATCGACGACCCGGCGATCGACCTCGAGGGCCTGATGCAGCACGTCAAAGGCCCCGACTTCCCCGGTGGCGGAATCATGAGCCGGGAGGGGATCCGCGACGCCTACGCCTCGGGCCGCGGCAGCATCAAGGTTCGCGCCCGCGCTCACGTCGAGCCGCTGAAGGGGGGCAAGGAGGCAATCATCGTCACCGAGCTCCCGTTCACGGTCAAGAAGCTCGGCGACGGCGGCTTGGTGACGAAGATCGCCGACCTCGTCCGCGACAAGAAACTGGAGGGGATCTCCGACCTCCGCGACGAGACCGACGGCTCGGGCATGCGGCTCGTCATCGAGCTCAAGCGCGGCGGCCCGCCGGCCAAAGTCGTCCTCAACAACCTCTACAAAAAAACTGCGATGCAGACGACCTTCGGCGCCAACATGGTGGCTCTGGTCGACGGCGTCCCGAAGACGCTGAGCCTGCTGGAGCTGATCCACCACTACGTCAACCACCAGCGCGAGGTCGTCACCCGCCGGACCCAGTACGAACTGCGCCGCGCCGAGGCTCGCGCGCACATCCTCGAGGGTCTGCTGGTAGCGCTCGACAACCTCGACGCGGTGATCAAACTGATCCGCGCCTCGAACGATCCCGACTCCGCCCGCGACGGGCTGATCGAGAAATTCGAGCTCTCGCGCGAGCAGGCACAGGCGATCCTCGACATGCGCCTGCAGCGCCTGACCGCGCTCGAGGCCGACAAAGTCCGCGCCGAGCACGCCGACCTGATGGAGCGGATCGGCGAGCTGCGGGCGATCCTCGGCGACGAGGCGAAAGTGATGGCCCTGGTCAAGGACGAGCTCGCCGAAATCGTCGAGTCCTACGGCGACGAGCGGCGCACCGAACTCGCCCACTTCGAGGGCGACGTCGGGATCGAGGACATGATCGCCGACCAGCAGATGGTGATCTCGCTGACCGCCTCCGGCTACGTCAAGCGACTGCCGCTGGCGACCTACCGCCAGCAGCACCGCGGCGGCGTCGGCGTGATGGGGATGAACCTCAAAGAAGACGACTACATCGCCCACCTCCACATCTGCTCCACCCACGACTACCTGCTGTTCTTCACCAACCGCGGCAAGATCTACCGGCTCAAGGTTTACGAGCTGCCGGAGGGACAGCGGACCGCCAAAGGCAGTTCGCTACGCAACCTCCTACCGCTGCGGGAAGGTGAGACGGTGATGGCGGTGATCCCGACCCGCGACTTCAAAGAGAACAAGTACCTCGCCTTCGCCACCGCGCAGGGCCTGATCAAGAAGACCGAGTTCCTCGCCTACAACACCCCGATCCGCGCTGACGGGATCATCGCGATCAAGGTCCGCGAGGGCGACGAGCTGGTCCAGGTCAGGCTCACCTCGGGTGAAGACGACATCCTCATGGTCTCCCACTCCGGCCACGCCTCGCGCTTCTCGGAGCAGCTGGTGCGGCCGATGGGTCGCGACACCAGCGGCATCAAAGGCATGAACGTCGCGGCCAAGGACAACCGCGTCTTGGCGATGGACATCGCCCGCAACGACACCGAGCTGTTCGTCGTCACCGAGAACGGCTACGGCAAGCGCACCCCGGTCTCCGAATACCCCATCAAGGGCCGCGGCACCAAAGGCGTCCTCACCATAAGGCTGACCGAGAAGAAGGGTGGCCTCGCCGGCGCCCTGATCGTCGGCGAACACCAGGAGCTTCTCTTCATCTCCCAGAACGGCATGGTCCAACGCACCTCCGTCAACGGCATCTCCGAGATGGGCCGCTCGACCCAGGGCGTGCGGGTGATGAACATCAAGGACGACGACCGCGTCAGCGCCGTCGCCCTGGTGGTCGAGTCCAGCAGCGGCGAAGTCCCGATCACGGAGCCGCCGGCGGACGAACTGCCTGCGGTTGACGGGGCTTCGGCGGACGGCAACGAGGGGTAGCCGAGCGCTTCGGACTTTGACCCCAGCGGGTTGGGGTCAAAGTCGGATGCGCTGCGCGACGCCGGCGCCCTCAGCCGGCGATGTTGACGCCGACGATCTTGCTGCCCCGACATCACCCAGCCCTAGGCAGCCTGAGGTAAGTACTGCTGCCAGGCGCTCGGAATCTTCGGGCTGGCCACCTGGATGAACACAGTTGGCTCCGGGGCCTTTGGCGTTTGCTTCGGGTGCATGTGGATCTCGCGGGGGAGGCGGTTGCCCTTGCGGCGGTTGCAGGTGGCGCAGGCAGCGACGATGTTCTCCCAGACCGATTTGCCGCCGCGGGAGCGGGGGATCACGTGGTCGACGGTGAGGCCGGACTTGGTCGAGCCGCAGTACTGGCAGGTCCAGGAGTCGCGGGCGAGGACGGCGCGGCGGGTGATCTTGCGGCGGTGGGCCTCGCGGGGGATCCGCACGTAGTTGACGAGGCGGATCACGTCGGGGCGCTCGATGGTCATGTGCTCGGAGTGCAGGGCGCCCTCGCGCTGCTCGAGCAGCTCGGCTTTTTGCTTGAGCAAGAGCACGGCGGCCCGTCTCAGCGTGCAGACGTTGATCGGCTCATACGTCGCATTGAGGACCAAGACGCGTGCCATGGTGCCCAGGATTGTAGGGGGACGGCGGACTGGTCAGGCGAACGGAGGGCTCAGGAGAGCGGATAGGAGCCGAGGATTCGGACCGAATCCGCCTTCGTGCGCAGCTCCTCGACGGCCGCCGCGACCGGCTCCTCGGTCAGCGCGCCTTCGAGATCGCAGAAGAACATGTAGCGCCCCAGCTGCTGGCGCATCGGCCGCGACTCGATGCGGTTGAGGTTGATCCCCCGCGAGGAGAAGACCGCGAGGGCGTCGACCAGTGCGCCCGGATGGTCCTCGCCGAGCTCGGAGAAAACCAGTGAGGTCTTCCAGGGCCCGACGCCGGCCGCCTCGGTGCCGAGCGGCGCGATCCAGACGAAGCGGGTGACGTTGGCGCTCTCGTCCTCGACGCCTTCGCGCAGCAGCACGCAGCCGTAGAGGCCAGCGGCCGCCCGCGCTCCGAGCGCTGCCCAGGGCCGCGAGCTCTCGCTGACCATCCGCACCGCGGCGGCGGTGCTGCTGACGCTGCGCTGTTCGATCCCGGGCAGCGCCTCGCGCAGGAAGCGGGCGCACTGGGCCAGCGGCTGGGGATGGGAAAGCACCGCCTCGACGTCCCCGACGCCGATCCCCTCGCGGGCGATCAGGTGGACCCGCACCCGGTAGTCGTGCTCGCCGACGATCGTCACCGCCTCGGTCTCGAAGGCAAGGGCATCGAGGGTCGGCCGCACCGAGCCCTCGATCGAGTTCTCGAAGGGAACCAGGGCGCGGTCGGCCTCGCCGCGCTCGACGGCGAGGATCGCGTCGGGGATCGTCGTCGTCCGCAGCGGCTCGAACTCGGTGCTCCCGATCGCCTCGCCGAGTGCGTCCTCGGTGAAGGTCCCGGCCGGCCCGAGGTAGGCGATCCGCATCGCTAGTCCACCGCCCGGGCCCTATTCGACGACGAGGGTGTAGTTGGCTTCGTTGTTTTCGGTGATTTTCTCGCCGGGCACCGCGTCGACTTTGACTTCCAGCGTGACTTCCCCTTTCGGGGTCGGCGTCAGCGGGATCACCGCGGTCGCAATTTCGCCGGCTTCGATGCTGCTGATGTCGCCCTGCAGCGTGTTGCCTTCGACCGTGACCGAGACGGTGACGCCGTTCTCGGCCGATTCGCCTTGGTTCTGGACCTGGGCTTCGACTTCGACGGCTTCTTCGCCGCTGACCGTCACCGGCACGCCTTCGACCAGTTCGTTGCCGTTGACGCTGACCCCGGTCAGTTCGAGGCCGTGCACGCCCGGCGTTTCGGCTTCGCCGCCGGCAGCGCCGCTGACGCCGCCGAGGGCCGCCGCGACTTCGGCTTCGTCGAGCCACTTGTCGTCAGGCAGGAAGGAGCTTTTCGGCACGTCGTCTCCCTCGATCCCATTGGCCGCGAGGACGCTGTCGATTTCCGGCCGCACGATCGTTTCGTAGAGGACGTCGGCGGCCAGCAGCTTCTGCATCTGGTTGGCGATGCCCGCCGTCGCTTTGGCCGAGCCGGCGTCGCCCAGGGCGGTGCTCATCTTGGCGGCGATTTCGTTCATCGCGCTGGCGCGCAGTTCGTAGACGAGCTCCAGCGTGCTCTGGGCCTTGCCCATGTCACCAGGAGCGCCGAGGCCGTCGACCCGCGAGGCGTAGCTGTCCATCGCGCTGCGGTCGGCGTTGACCTGCTCGACGAAGTCGGTGACCGAGAGGCTGCTGGGGTCTTCGAGCTTGCCGAAGAAGGTTTTGCTCGTCTGCGCCGTCTCGTCGACGATCTGGGTGACGTTGCGGGCGTAGTCGCTGAGCTCGCGGTTGGCGCGGGCGTCGAGGCAGCCCTTGATCCCAAGCACGATCACGATCAGGATGATCAGGCCGCCGCCAAGCGCGAGGCCACGCCGCAGCATGATCTGCTGGCGTTCGGGACGTCGTTTGGGTCGCTCGCGTCGCCGCGGCGCGCGTGGTGGGGAATCCTCCAAGGAAAGCGCTCTCCAGGCTGGTTGGCTGGTCGGAGAGTATGAAGCCTGACGGGGTCGGGACGTCAAGAGAGGCCGCAAACGGTGACTTTTTCCCACGCCGGAATCCCGCGTCCAAGCGCAGGAGAGCCCGATCCCACGGCGAATTGCAAAGAGCTTTGGTCGGCTCTCTAGTGCTTAACCGCTTTCTGATCGAGCGCCGCATCGGCAGCGGCGGCTTCGGCGTTGTCTACGAGGCCTGGGACGGTCGCCTCGAGCGCCCGGTCGCGGTCAAGGCGATCGAGCAGCGCGGCGACGCCGGCCGCCGCGTGCTGCGCGAGGCACAGGCTGCCGCCCGGCTCAACCACCCCGGCATCGTCACCCTCTACGAGCTCGGCGAGGAGGACGGCAACGCGCTCCTGGTCACCGAGTTGGTCGAGGGCTCGACCCTGGCCCGCCTCGCTACCAACGGCGAGCTCTGCGACCGCGAGATCGGCGAGATCGGCGCCGACCTCTGCGAGGCGCTCGACCACGCCCACTCACGCGGCGTCGTCCACCGCGACATCAAGCCCCAGAACGTCCAGGTGACCGACTCCGAGCCGCGCGCCAAGCTGATGGACTTCGGCATCGCCCGCCTCGCCGACGAGCCGCCGATGACCATGACCGGCGACGTCGTCGGGACCCTTGCCTACATGTCGCCCGAGCAGGCCGAGGGTCGCCCGGCCGGGCCCGAGGCCGACGTCTACTCGCTGGCATTGACCTTGTACGAGTGCTGGAGCGGCGAGCACCCGCATCGTCGCTCCAATCCGGCCGCGACCGCCCGCGCGATCGGCGCCCGGCCCCGCCGCCTGCGCCGCCTGCGGCCCGACCTGCCGCGGGAGCTGAGCGACTCGATCGACGCCTGCCTGGCCCGCCGCCCGAGCCAGCGCCCCTCGCTGGAGGAACTCGGAACCGCGATCGAGGATTCGCTCGAGGACCTCGCCGACCACACACCCGAGCGACAGGGCAGCGTGCTCCTGCGGCTGGGGGCGATCGCCGCCGCGGCAGCGCTCGGCGGCTTCCTGATCGCCGGCCACGGCGCGCTCCTCCCCTGAGGTGCCGGCCTTGGCTGGCGCTTCCAACCCCTAGGATTTTCCCATCAGCCTCTTCCGCAAGCTCGAGTCCAGCATCGAAGGCCTTGTCGAGGGCGTCTTCAGCCGCACCTTCAGCTCCGAGGTGCAGCCGGTCGAACTGGCGCGCAAACTGGCGAAGGAAATGGACGCCCACAAGACCGCCTCGGTCGAGCGCGTCTACGTCCCCAACGAGTACATGGTCTATCTCTCCAAGCAGGATCGCTCCAAGCTCGAGGGCTACGAGCGCTCGCTCGAGCAGGAGCTCTCCGGCTACTTGCTCGAGCATGCGCGCCGGCGCGGCTACGACCTGCTGACCCGGCCCGCCGTCGAGTTCTCCACCGACGAGCGGCTGCGGCTGGGGGAGTTCGGGATCCAGGCGCGGCTGGTCAAGCCTCCGGCGCACGAGGGGGAGAAACCGAAGCAGGGCGAAGAGGGGCACACGATGGTCTACTCGGCCGTCCGCGAGCGCGATCGCAGCCGTCCCAAGCGCCCGGAGGAGGCGGTCGGGGCGCTGGTCTCGACCCGGGCGGTGGTCTCGCTCGACGACCGTCGCTACGTGCTCGACGGGCCGCGCGCGACGATCGGCCGCTCGAAGTCGGTCGAGTGCGTGCTCCCCGACCCCAACGTCTCCCGCCGCCACGCCGAGCTGCGGCGGGCGGAGTCGGGTGACTGGCAGATCGTCGACCTCGGCTCGACCAACGGGGTCAAGGTCAACGGGCGCCGGGTCGCTTCGACCCGGCTCAGCCCTGGCGACCAGGTCACCGTCGGCACGACCACCTTCCTGTTCGACATCGAGCAGTAAGCGGCACAGCGCCTGGGGCCGTCATTAAGGTGCTGGCGTGGATTACGATCCGATCTCCGTAGCTCTCAAATTCGGCTTCCTCGCCGTGCTCTATCTGTTCCTGCTGGTGATCGCGCGCAGCGCCTTCAAGGACCTGCGGCGAACGACCTCGCCGGCCCCGGACGCGACTGGGTTCCACGCCGCGCCAGCCTTCTCTGAGGTGGTCCGCGGCGAAGACGCCTGGCTCGTCGTCGAGCGCGGCGGCGGCCTCGAAGCCGACGAGCGCTTCGACCTGATCGGCGGCCTCTCGATCGGCCGCTCGCGTGAGTCCGACGTGCAGATCGAGGATCGCTACGCCTCCAGCCTTCACGCCCGCGTCTTTTCGCGCGATGCGCGGTTCTTCGTCGAGGACATGAGTTCGACCAACGGAACCCTTCTAAATGGAGCCACCCTGGTGGGAGAGGCCGAGCTGATCGACGGCGACACGGTGCAGATAGGCGACACGGTGTTCAGGTTCGAGGTCCAATGACGCTGCGAGTAGACGACGCCGCGTACCGCACCGACACCGGGCGCCAACGCAACGCCAACGAGGACTCGCTGTTCACCCGCAACCCGGTCTTCGTCGTCGCCGACGGGATGGGCGGTGCCCAGGCCGGCGAGGTCGCCTCCAAAGCCGCCGCCGAATCGTTCGACCGCGAGCTGCCGCAGGCGCCGCCCGAGCGGATCCTCGAGCAGACGATCAAGGCGGCCAACCGGACGATCCACGAGCAGGCGCGCAGCAACCCCGACCTGGCTGGGATGGGGACGACGACCACCGCGGCGATCGTCGACCCCGAGGCGGAGACGGTGGCGATCGGGCACGTCGGCGACAGCCGCGCCTACCGCCTGCGCGACGGCAAGCTGGAACGGCTGACCCGCGACCACTCGCTGGTCGAAGAGATGCGGCGCAAGGGACAGCTCACCGACGCCCAGGTCGAGGACCACCCGCAGCGCTCGATCATCACCCGTGCGCTCGGGCCCGAACCGGAGGTCGAGGTCGACCTGCAGACCGTCCCGGCGCTGCCCGGCGACGTCTTCCTGATCTGCTCCGACGGGCTGACGACGATGCTCGACGACGCAAAGATCGCCCACCTGCTCGGTCGCGCCTCGACGATGGAGTCCGCGGTGCGAGCGCTGGTCGACGAAGCCAACCGCGCCGGCGGCCGCGACAACATTTCCGTGATCGCCTTCCGGCTCGAGGACGCCGACGCGCCGGAAACGGCGCCGGAGGGCGCCACCCTGATCGGGGCGAGCGCCGAGGAGGAGGGGCTGACCGCCGCCGAGGTGCGCCGCCGTGCCGCTGCCGACGCCGCCCGCCAGCGCCGCGAGCAGATCCCGGAGAAGAAGCCTCGTCGCGGGCTCAAGCGCGCCGCCAAGGTCCTCGCCGCGCTAGTCGTCATCGCCGCGATCGGCTTCGGTGCCTGGTACGGCAACCGCCAGGTCTGGTTCCTCGGCACCGACGACGCCGGTCGCGTCGCCCTCTACCGCGGCCTGCCCTACGAGCTGCCGTTCGGCTGGAAGCTCTACGACGAGCGCTACGCCAGCCCGATCGCGACTGGCTCGCTGCCACCCCGACGTCAGGAGGCCGTAAGCGGCCACGACCTGCGCTCGCGCGAGGACGCGGTCTCACTGATCGAAGACATCCAGAAGAGCCAGGGGGTTCCTTGACCTCCGCCCGGAACCGGGAGCTGGCGGCCCTGGTTCCCGTCGCGATCCTGCTGACCGCCGGTTTCGCCGCCGTCTTCGCCCAGGAGGAAGCCCGGCTCGGCAACCTCAGCATGATCTACGGCGCCTACTTCCTCGCCGTCTGCGTCGCCACCCACATCTACCTGCGGATCCGCCTTCCGAACGCCGATCCGTACCTGTTCCCGCTGGTGGCTCTGTTGACCGCCTTCGGACTGGTGATGATCTACCGGATCGACGACGGGCTCGCCCGTGACCAGGCCAACTGGTTCGTGATGGGCCTGGTCCTCTTCGCGCTGACGATCCAGTTCCTGCGCGACTACGAGGTGCTGGAGCGTTACCGCTACACGATTGCCGGCGCCGGTCTGCTGCTGCTGCTGGCGCCGCGCCTGCCGGGGATCGGCCAGCAGGTCAACGGCGCCTACCTCGGGGTCAAGATCGGGCCGCTCGCCTTCCAGCCGGCCGAGTTCTCGAAGATCGCGATCGTCGTTTTCCTCGCCAGCTACCTGCGCGAGCACCGCGAGGTCCTGATCGTCGGCGCCAAGCGGGTGCTCGGGGTGACGCTGCCGCCGCTCAAGCACTTCGGCCCGATGCTGGTCGTCTGGGGCGCCTCGATGTTCATGCTCGTCTTCATCCGCGACCTCGGCAGCTCGCTGATGTTCTTCGCCGCCTTCCTGGCCCTGCTCTACGTCGCCACCGGGCGCTTCTCCTTCGTCGTCATCGGGATGGCGATGTTCGTCGTCGGCGCCTGGTTCTTCGCCAGCACCGTGCCCCACGTGCACGAGCGGGTCGAGATCTGGCTCGACCCCTACCAGGACCCGACCGGCAGCGGGTACCAGGTCCTGCAGTCGATCTTCGCCCAGGCCGACGGCGGCCTCTTCGGTAAAGGGTTCGGGCAGTCGCTGATCACGATCCCCGGCACCGACGCCGCCCTGCTGCCGGCGGCGCAGACCGACACGATCTACTCGCTGATCGTCAACGAGGTCGGGCTCTTCGGCGCCTGCGGGGTGATCCTGATCTACCTGCTGGTCGCCGCCCGCGGCTTCAAGATCGCCCTGCTCGCCTCCGACGGCTTCTCGAAGCTGCTGGCGACCGGGCTGACCGCGGTCTTCGCGATCCAGGCCTTCGTGATCATCGGCGGCGTCACCCGGGTGATCCCGCTGACCGGCGTCACCCTGCCCTTCATCAGCTACGGCGGCAGCTCGATCGTCGCCAACTTCGTCTTGCTGGCGCTGCTGTTGCTGATCTCCGACCGGGCCCGGCGCGAGGCGGTCGAGCCCGCCGATCGCGACCTCGTCTTCGGCAGAGCATGAACCGCCAGATCGTCAAATTGTTCGCCTTCATCGTCGTCCTCTTCGGCGTCCTGGTCGGTTTCACGTCCTACTGGTCGGTCTTCGACGCCGAGGCGCTGAAGGAAAAGGACGTGAACAAGCGGCCGCTATTCGAGCAGCAGCAGATCGAGCGCGGCCGCATCCTCACCGCCGACGGTGTCGTCATCGCCAAGTCGGTGGCGAAGGGCAAGGGGGACAACCTGCAGTACGTGCGCCGCTACCCGGAGGGGGCGCTCTACGGGCACCCGATCGGCTACAGCTTCATGCGCTACGGCGACTCCGAGTTCGAGGCCTTCCACAACGACACGCTGGTCGGCGAAGAATCGGAATTCGCCTCGATCCTCGACGAGCTGACCGGCGCCAAGCAGGAGGGCAACGACATCGTCACCAACATCGACTCCGAAGCGCAGCGGGTCGCGCTGGCCGACCTCGAGGCAGCCGGCTTCGGCGCCGTGGTCGCGATCGAGCCGAAGAGCGGTCGGGTGCGGGTGATGGCCTCGAACAAGCCGTATGACCCGAACCGGATCCCCGACGAAATCGAAGACCTGTTCCGCAACGAACTGGAAACGCCGCTGCTCAACCGGGCCACCCAGGGGCGCTACCCGCCCGGCTCGACCTTCAAGGTCGTGACCGCCGCGGCCGCCCTTGAAAGCGGCGCGATCACCCCAGAGACGACGATCGAAGCGCCGTCACCGCTGGAGGTCGAAGGGCAGCCGCTGGCCAACGACTTCAACGAAAGCTACCCGCCGATCCCGCTCGACTTCGCGCTGACCAACTCGGTCAACACCTGGTTCGCCCAGCTCGGCGAGAAGGTCGGCGCCGACACGCTGTTCGAACAGATGCGCAAGTTCGGCTTCGGCTCAGATCCCCCGATCGACTTGCCCGCCGATCAGGTCGAAGCCAGCGGCGTGCGCGGCGAAGACGAAAGGATCCTCGGACCCGGCGACCCGGTCGACGTCGGCCGGGTCGCGATCGGCCAGGAGCGGCTGCTGGCGACGCCGCTACAGATGGCGATGGTGGCGGCTGCGGTCGCCAACAAGGGCAGGCTGATGAAGCCGCAGATCTGGAGCCGAGTCGTCGACCCCGACGGCCGCACGACCGAAAAGCTCGACCCCTCCGAGTACAGCCAGGCGATCAGCGAGGAAACGGCGGCCGACCTGACCACGGCAATGGAAGGCGTGGTCAACGAAGGCACCGGCACCAACGCGGCGATCCCCGGCGTCGCCGTGGCCGGCAAGACGGGGACGGCGGAAACGCCCGGCAACGAATCCTGCGGCGGTGGCAGCGAAGAAAACCAGGCCTGGTTCATCGGCTTCGCGCCGGCCGATGACCCGCAGATCGCGATCGCGGCTTCAGTCGAGTGCACGCCCGGATTCGGCGGAGACGTCGCCGCCCCGATCTTCCGCGACGTCGCGGAATCCCTGCTTGAATGAAATACCAGCCGCCGACGGGACTAAAACGGGACCATATGTCCCGAAATCGGCCCGTCGGCCGCGGAACGGAGGTCGTGGGTGGCTGAGGTCAATGTGGGGAGCGTTGTTGATGGGCGCTATCGGGTCGAGGGGCGGCTCGGCAGTGGCGGCATGGCCGACGTCTGGCTGGCCGAGGACACGCACCTGCAGCGCCGGGTGGCGTTGAAGGTCCTGCATCGCCGCTTCGCCCAGGACCGCGAGTTTGTCGAGCGCTTTCGCCGCGAGGCGGAGTCGGCGGCGGGGCTCCAGCACCCCAACATCGTCGCCGTCTACGACCGCGGCGAGTTCGATGACAGCTACTACATCGCCATGCAGTACGTGGAGGGGCCGACCCTGAAGGAGCTGATCGACAGCGGTCTCACTCCCGAACAGGCGGTGGCGCTGATCCGTCAGGTGCTCGAGGCGGCCCGCTTCGCCCACCGCAACGGGATCGTCCACCGCGACCTCAAGCCGCAGAACGTCATCATCAATCCCGAGGGGGTGGCGGTCGTCACCGACTTCGGCATCGCCCGCGCCGGCGTCTCGGAGATCACCCAGACCGGCTCGGTGATGGGCACCCCCCACTACCTCTCGCCAGAGCAGGCCCAGGGCTTCGAAGTCACCTCCGTCTCCGACCTCTACTCGATCGGCGTGCTGCTCTACGAGGCGCTGACCGGGCGGGTTCCGTTCGAGGGCGAAAGCGCGGTGGCGGTGGCGATGAAACAGGTCTCGCAGACGCCGCAGCGGCCGAGCTCGATCAACCCGCGGATCTCACCGGCGCTCGACGCGGTGGTGATGCGGGCGCTGGAGAAGGAGCCCGGCCAGCGCTTCCAGAGCGCCGACGCCTTCATCGCCGCCCTCGACGCGGCGATGAGAGAACCGGGGCTGGGCGCCGGAACCGCCGACTTCGCGGCGCTGCCGCCGGTGGTCGCCGTGCCGGTCGAGGAGGAGGATCCCGAAGAGGAGGAGAGCAAGCGCCGGCGCAACTGGATCATCGCCGCGGTCGTGGCGATCCTGATCGGCATCCTGATCGGGCTGGCGCTGACCCGTGACACGACGACCGAGGTCCCCAACGTGACCGGCGAATCGCGCAGCGCCGCGACCACCCGGCTCGAACTCAACGGCTTCTCGGTCCAGGTCGACGAAGTGCAGCGCCAGGCCCTCCGCAACACCGTGCTCGAGCAGGACCCGCTGCCAGGTTCCGCCGAAGAAGACTGTTCGTTCCTCGGCTTCTTCTGCTCGAAGCCGACGGTCAACCTGACGATCAGCAGTGGCCCCGGCACCAGCGCGGTCCCCGGCGTCGCCGGGTTGCCGGAAGAAGACGCGATCGAAAAGCTCGAAGCGGCCGGCTTCGAAGTCGAGGTGCAGAGGGTCAACTCGGCCGCGGTCGACGAAGGGCTCGTCGTCAACTCCGAACCGTCCGGCGGCAGCAGCGCGACCAATGGCTCGACGGTGACGATCAACGTCTCGCGCGGCCCGAAGCTGATCAAAGTCCCGGTCCTGGTCGGCGCCCAGCGCGACGTCGCCGTGGAACGGATCCGCGGTCGCGGCCTCGAACCGGTCGTCTCCGAAGAAGAAAGCGACGCCCCCGAAGGTCAGGTGATCAGCCAGTCGCCCGACGCGGGCAGCCAGGCGGCGCCCGGCTCGAGCGTCTCGATCGTCGTCTCCAAGGGCGAAAAACAGGCCAAGGTCCCGAACGTGATCGGCAAGGAACGCCGCGAAGCCGTCGAAGCCGTCCGCGCCGCCGGCCTCGCTCCCTTCGTCGAAGAAGAAGAAACCGAAGTCCCCGGCCAGGTGGGCCGCGTCGTCGACCAGTTCCCGCCGCCGGGACAGGAGTTGGCGCCGGGATCGGAAGTCACCCTGATCGTCGGCAAGGCCGCGGTTCTCGAACCGGAAGCGGAAGAATGAGCGCGGTGAGCGTGGAGGCCGGCAGATGAGGGTGGCGGTGCTCTGCGGCGGGCGCTCCTCCGAGCACGAGGTCTCACTGCGCTCGGGAGCCGCTGTCGCTGCCGGCCTGCGCCAGGCGGGGCATGAGCCGGTCGAGGTGACGATCGCCCGCAACGGCCACTGGGGGCACGCCGGCGGCAGCGTCGAGCTCGTCCCCGGCGCCGGACTGCTCGGCGCCGACGTCGTCTTCCCGGTCCTGCACGGCCCCTTCGGCGAGGACGGCAGCATCCAAGGCCTGCTCGAGTGGCTCGACATCCCCTACGTCGGCTCCGACGTCCTCTCCTCGGCGATCTGCATGGACAAGCTGACGCTGAAGCGCCTCTTCGCCAGCCACGGCATCCCCCAGGTCGACTTCACCGCGGCGGCGGGCAACGACTGGTGGGGACGCTGCGAGCAGCTGGGACTGCCGCTCTGGGTGAAGCCCTCCCGGCTCGGCTCCAGCGTCGGCATCACCAGGGTCGAGCGGCTCGAGGAGCTCGACGAGGCGGTCGAGCTGGCCCTCCGCCACGACCCGCGGGTGATCGTCGAGGCCTCCGCCTCGGGTCGCGAGGTCGAGTGCTCGGTGCTCGGCAACGACGAGCCGATCACCTCGCTCCCGGGTGAGATCGTCGCTAACGCGGAGTGGTACGACTTCGAGGCGAAGTACACCGAGGGCGGGATGGAACTGCGGGTGCCGGCGCCGATCGACGAGGCCGCGACGGCCCGCGTGCGCGAGCTCGCCGCCTCGACCTTCGCCCTCGCCGGCTGCTCGGGCCTGGCCCGCTGCGACTTCTTCGTCGAGCCCGACGGCACGGTCCTGGTCAACGAGATCAACACGATGCCCGGCTTCACCGAGACCAGCGTCTACGCGAAGCTGCTGGAGGCCGGTGGAATCGCCTACCCGGACCTCTGCGAGCGCCTCGTCGAGTTCGCGGTCGAACGCCACCGCCGCGCCCGCTCGCACGAGTTCTAGGCCGAGCCGCCCGTCGGCGCCGACGGCTATTCGATCAGCTTGACGTCGTTGATCTCAAGCTGGTAGCGGCCTGGTTGGTCACGCGAGGGGGCGGCTTTGTTGAACCAGATCAGGAAGTACTTCGAGGGCGCCGGCACGTTCAGTTCGACCTCCTCGACCTCGCCAGCGTCGGCGACCTGGCCGACCGGTTCGCCCCATTCGGATAGCTCTTCCGGCGCTTCGGAGGTGGCAGCGTAGATCTGGGCGTCGTAACCCGGGGCGCCGCGGATCACCATCTCGTTCGGCGTCGCCGCCGACTCGGCGGCGACGTAGAGGCCGACGCCTTCGTTGGGCCCGGTCTTGGTGCCGGCGAAGGTTTCGTCGTCGTAGTGCTCGCTGGTCCAGGCGGTGGAGAAGTTTCCGTCGACGGCGAGCGAGATCGCTTCCGGATCCTCCTTACCGTCGCCCTGGGGGTCGAAGTCGGTCGCCGATTCGATCGCGATCGTCTTGCCCTTGCCCTTCAACGCACCACCGCCGCCGCCCGGGGCGTCGCCGCCGCCGATCAGCGCCGTCGCCAACAAGGCGCCGCCGCCGACCAGGACGATCAGCGCGATCGTCGCCCACGACCAGCGGGCGCGCCCGCCGAGCTTGCGCTTGGCCGGCGGCACCGCGTCGAGGACGCTGGTCGCCTCGCCGGTGGACGAGCCCGCCCGCGCCGCCTCGACTTCGAGTGCGGTCGAGAGGTCGTCGATCATCTCGCCGACGTCCTGGTAGCGCTGCTCCGGGTCCTTGTCGGTCGCCCGCTCGACCACCAGCGCGGCCGCCGCGGAGACCTCGGGCCGGCGCTGCTGCACGTCCGGCAGGTCCTCGTTGACGTGTTTCATCGCCACCCCGACTTGGCTGTCGGCGTGGAACGGGACTTGGCCGATCAGCATCTCGTAGAGGACGACGCCGAGCGAGTAGATGTCCGAGCGGGGATCGGCACCCAATCCCATCGCCTGCTCAGGGGCGACGTAATCGGTGGTGCCGAGCACGCGGCCGGTGGCCGTCATCCCGTCCTGCTCGAGCTGGCGCGAGATCCCGAAGTCGGTCAGCTTCGCCCGCCCCTCGGCGTCGATCAGGACGTTCTGGGGCTTGATGTCGCGGTGGACCATGTTGCGGGCATGGGCGACGGTGAGGCCGCGGGCGATCTCGATCGCGTAAGCGAGCGCCTCCTGCGGGTCGAGCGCACCGACCCGGGCGATCCGCTGCTTCAGCGTCTCCCCCTCGACGTACTCGAAGACGATGTAGGGGTGGCCGCCGTCCTCGCCGGCGTCGATCACGGCGACCACGTTGGGGTGCGAGAGCTTGGCGACGGCGCGCGCCTCCTGGCGGAAGCGCTCGAGCTGGTCGGCCTGCTCGGACATCTCGCGGTGCATGACCTTGACGGCGACGTCGCGGTCGAGCGTCTGGTCGCGGGCGAGGTAAACCGTCGACATACCGCCGCTGCCGAGCTTGGCCTGCAGCCGGTAGCGGCCCGAGAGCACGGTGCCGATCATCTTGGAGCTTGTCGAGGCGGGGTCCATTCAGCTGTCGGCGCCTACGTTATGAGGCAGGGGCGGCGTTGTGAAGATTGTCGTGCACGTGCCAGTAGAAGTTCGCTATCGCGCCGACCCCGCCTGCTCGTGGTCGCGGGCTGCCGCGCCGATCCACCTAAGGTTTCCGCGAGAGTTCGCCGATCTATCGGTAGGACGCGATTATGCGAACTATTTCGACCAGAGAGCGGGTGGCGCAGCTCCCATCCGCGACGACCGCCGCGCTGGCCACCGCGGCGGTCCTTGGCCTGCCCTGCGCGGCGGCGCTGCTTCTGCATCAACTGGGGGCGCTGCGTTCGCCGGCCCTGGTCGTGCTCGCCGCGGTCGCCCTCTCGGTCGCGGCTACGCAGTTGGGCTCGGCGCTGTGGAAGCGGCGCGCATCGTCGGGCGACCTGCTCTTCGGCGACCTCTTGCTGTGGGGATGGCTTCGACGCCGGCGCTTCGACCGCCTGCTTGCCCGCAGCTCGGCTCTGGTCGGCCCGGATGCGAAGGAAGGCGTCAGCCCGGAGCGCAGAGCGCAGCTGCTCAGGCAGCTCTCGGCGGCGCTGGAGGCCCGGGACCCCCATACCCACGGGCACTCGCGCCGGGTCGCCCGCCACGCGGCGGCGCTGGCGAAGTGGATGTCCCTGCCGGACGAGGAGGTCGCCAGGATCAGGGCCGCCGCCGTGCTCCACGACGTTGGCAAAATCGGGACGGCGGCGGCGCTGCTCGAAAAGCCCGGGCCGCTGACCTACTGGGAGTACGAGCTGGTCAAACAACACGCGCCCGTGGGAGCGGCGATGGTCGCATCGCTTGGCGATCCCGAGATGACCACGATCGTGCGCCACCATCACGAGCGACTCGACGGTGGCGGCTATCCCGACGGCCTCCATGGCGAGGAGATTCCGCTGGGGGCTCGGATCGTCGCTGTGGCCGACACCTTTGACGCGGTTACCTCCACCCGCGCCTATCGACCGGCGATGTCGCACGGGCAGGCGCTGGCGCTCCTGGACGCGGAAGCGGGAAGCCAGCTCGACCCGCGCGCCGTGCACGCTTTCCGCGCCCACTATTCCGGCTACCGCCCGGTAGTTCTGTGGGCCGGGGCCCTGAGCGCGGTCAGACAACTCGGCCAGGCGCTTCTCAACCAGCTCGGCCCGGCGGCTGGCGCCGCCAAGGTCGGCGCGATCGGCGCGGCCAGCGTGGTCGCGATCGGCGCGCTGCAGTCGCCCCCCGTCGACAACAGCGGCCGTCTCCAGCTGCCGGCTGTGCGCGGCCAAGCCCACCTCGCGACCGACCACGAACCGACGCGCAACTCGCCCCCTCCGCCCGCGGAGGGGGCGGGAGGAACCACGCCCGACGAGTCGCTTCCCGCCGTTCTGCCGAACCTCGAATCCGCTGAGGGGGGCGCCGTCAGCGAGGAAGGTGCAGCCCCGAGCGACGATCGAACCACGCCCACCGCGCCAGCGGACAACAGCGCCCCGGCACCGACCCCCGGCGCACCGAGCCAACCGGTCGTCAATCCACCCGTAACGCCCCCCACGGTTCAGCTGCCGCCCCCAATCCGCCTACCGCCCCCGGTTCAGTCGGTGGTCGAAAGCCTCCCCCCACTGGCGGTCCCCGACGCCGTTGGGAAAATCGTCCCGCAGCCGCCGTCCCCGCTCGACACGCCGTAGTCCCCGCGGCCGGTCAGCCGTGCCGCAGCTGTGCCGGCCCCGCGACCGCCGCGCCGATCCGCCGTGCCCCGCCGTAGTGGGCGCTCAGCAGCTCGACGGCCCGCGCCTCATCTGCCGCCGGAACGACGACGCAGAAGCCGCAGCCCATGTTGAAGACCTCGTGCATCTCGGTGTCGGAGACTTCACCGCGCTCTTGGATCAAGGTGAAGATGTCGGGGACCGGCAGCGGGTCGTCGATCTCGTAGCCGACCTCGGCCGCGAGCCGCAGCAGGTTGCCGGTGCCGCCGGAGGTGATGTGGGCGAGGCCGCGGACGTCGACCGGCGAGCGCAGCAGCTCGACGACCGGCTTGACGTAGATCTCGGTCGGCTCCAGCAGGACATCTCCCAGCGGCCGCCCGAGGCGATCGTCGTCCAGGGGGATCCCCGCGAGAGCGGCGCGGGCGAGCGTGTAGCCGTTGGAGTGCAGTCCGGTCGAGGGCAGCCCGATGACGACGTCGTCGGGCACCACCGCCGAGCCGTCGACGATCGCGTCGAGGGCGATCGTCCCGAAGCAGGCGCCGGATACGTCGACGCCGCGGACGAGGTCGCCAAGCTGGGCCAGCTCGCCGCCAGGAATCTCGATCCCGGCCAGTTCGGCCCCGCGGGCCAGGCCGACGCCGATTTCCTCGCAGACCGCGGGGTCGGCCTTCTCGATCGCGATGTAGTCGAGCATCGCCAGCGGCTCGGCGCCGACGCAGATCACGTCGTTGACGTTCATCGCCACGCAGTCGATCCCGACCGTGTCGAACCGTCCCAGCTCCTCGGCGAGCACCAGCTTGGTGCCGACGCCGTCGGTCGAGAGCGCGATCCCGGTGTGCTCGTCGATCCGGATCACACTCGCGTAGTGACCCGGCAGCGGCACCTGCGCCGATGGTCGCCCGAGCTTGATCGCGCCGAGCGCCCGGACCAGGCCGGCGACGGCTGAGTCGGCGGCACCCTGGTCGACCCCGGCTTTGGCGTAGGCGTCGGTCATGTGCCCGATTCTCTCAGGCGCTCCGGCAGGTCGGGCGCAGGGTCCGATCTCCCTCTGCAAGCGGCCTGGATGGCGAACTCCAAATCAATTCCAAATTTCTCCAAAATTTGGAATTAGCCCCGTAGCTTCACCAACACCACAGCCGCCAGCGCCACCCTGTAGGCCGCGTACGGCCACAGGGCCCGGTCGCGCTCGACCAGTCCGATCAGCCGCTGCGAGGCAAGGGTCGAGGCGAAGGAGGCGGCGACGCCGACCGCCAGCGAGCGGCGCAGCTCCGGGGCCACGCCCCGCCGCGCCAGGCGGGTGCCCTTCAGCGCCGTGGCGCCGACGATGATCGGCAGCGCGATCGTCCGTGAGAGCAGGTTCGCCTGGTCGCGTGAGAAGCGCCGCCAGCGGGCCGCCGCCAGGGTGATGCCGTTGCGAGAGATGCCGGGCGCCAGCGCCGCCGCCTGCGCGACTCCCAGCGCCAGCCCGTCGGCCGGCGTCGCCTCGCCGCGACCACGCTGCTGCGCTCGC
>JAENWU010000127.1 GCA_016649905.1 Thermoleophilia bacterium | reverse complement strand
GCCAGTGGGAGAAGTCGAAGACGCGCGAGCTGGCGGCGGTGGACCGGGTCCACGAGCGACTTGCGGCGCGGATCCCCGAGCAGGGTCCGGCGACGATCGTCCACGGCGACTACCGTCTCGACAACATGATCCTCACCGACTCCGGCGAGGTCGCCGCGGTCGTCGACTGGGAGCTCTGCACGCTTGGCGATCCGCTCGCCGACGTCGGCCTGCTGCTCGTCTACTGGACCGAGCCCGGCGAGGAGAACCCGATCGGCCTCGGTCAACCCGCCACCCTGGCGCCGGGCTTTCCGACCCGGCGGGAGCTGATCGCGCGTTACGCCGAGGGCTCCGGCCGCGACCTCTCAGAGCTCGACTTCTATGTCGCCCTCGGCTACTGGAAGCTGGCGGTGATCATCGAGGGCGTCTACGCCCGCTACGTCGCCGGCGGCTACGGCAAGGTCGACGCCGGCGTCGAGTACTTCGCCCGGTTGGTCGAGCGGCTGGCGGCAGAGGCGGAGGCGGTCGCGGACCGCTAATTCAATCGAGGAGACCTTTTCGTGAAGCAGATCCGCAAGCGACTCACCTACGCGAACGTTATGTCGTCGCTGGCCGTGTTCCTGATCCTCGGCGGCGCCACCGCCTTCGCCGCGACGAAGATCGGCTCCAACGAAATCAAGGCCGATGCGATCCTCACCGGCAAGATCAAGAAGGAAGCGGTGACGACCGCGAAAATCAGGAAGAACGCGGTCACCGGCGCCAAGGCCAACGAGGCGTCCTTCGGCCAGGTTCCCAGCGCCGCCTTCGCGCTCAACGCCGAAACGGCGTCCCCACGCGCCTACGCCAAGGTGCTCGCCAGCACCGCGGGCGGCGGCATCGATGAGTCCAAGGCCAAGGGGATCACCGACCAGAGCGTGGCCTTCGTCGGCGGCTCCGTCTACTGCTTCGAGCTCGGCTTCACACCCAAGAGTGTCCAGGCCACGGTTGAGTGGATCGGTGGCGGCACCAACACGTTCGCCCAGGCGAGCGTCGGCAAGTATGAATCGTGCCCGGCGGGGTCCGACGCCACCGTTCGCACGACCGACAACGCCGGCGCCGGCCTCGGCAGCATCAGCTTCTACGTCAGCTTCGACGGCTGAGGGCGCCAGGAAGCTCGACTGAGAGAGGGCAGCCCGGGCCGCCTCTCCCGTCGTCAGACTGGCCGTCCCTACATCCGAACAAGGAGATCTCTTGAAGCAGATTCGCAGGCGCCTCACGTACGCAAACGTGATGTCGTCGCTCGCAGTCTTTCTCGTCCTCGGCGGTGCCACCGCCTTCGCCGCGACGAAGATCGGCGCTAACCAACTCAAAGCCAACTCGGTCAAGACCGGCAAGATCGTCAAAGAAGCGATCACCACGTCGAAGATCAAGAACAATGCCGTCAACGGCGCCAAGGTCGACGAGGGGTCGCTCGGCCAGGTTCCCAGTGCCCTCAACGCCACCAACGCCCAAAATGCCACCAACGCGGTCAACGCTGAGAACGGTTTGCCGCGCGCCTACGCCCGTGTCCTCGCGAACGGCGCCGGCGTCGAGGAGGCCCTGTCGAAGGGGATCTCCGACGGCAACGTCGAGCTCGCAGGCGGCGGTTCGGTCTACTGCTTCGAGCTCGGCTTTGCGCCGAAAAACGTGCAGTCTGTGGTCGAATGGCTCGGTGGTGGCCAGGGTCTCGCCCAGCCCGCGATCGGTAAATACGCCCTCTGTCCGGCTGGCTCAGACGCTCACGTGCGGACGACCGACAGCGGGGACGCTGGAACCAACGGGATCAACTTCTTCGTCACCTTCTACGGCTGAGGAGAGTCGTGTAGGACCGAGAGGGGCCGGGCGGCTGCCCGGCCCCTCTCCCTTTTCTCAGACCATCCGCGCCGCGTGGCGCGGCTCCAGGTTCCCTTCCGCTTCCGCTTCCGCCCGCTTGGCCCAACGGTTCAGCTCGCGCCGGGCGAGGACCATCTTGTGGACCTCGTCGGGGCCGTCGGCGAGGCGCAGCATGCGGCTGAAGCGCCAGAGTGAGGCGAGCGGCGTGTCGTCGGTCATGCCGAGGCTGCCGTGGATCTGGATCGCCCGGTCGAGCACCTCCATGACCATGTTGGCGGCGACGATCTTGATCGCCGAGATCGACTGGCGGGCGGCGCGCTTGCCCTCGGTGTCCATCTTCCAGGCGGCGTAGAGGGTCAGCAGCCGCGCCTGGTCGATTTCCATCCGCGAGGTCGCGATCGCCTCCTGGACGAACTGCTTGTCGGCCAGCGGGCCGCCGAAGGCGACGCGCTCGTTGGCGCGGCGACACATCATCTCGTGCGCCCGCTCGGCCGTCCCGATCGCTCGCATGCAGTGGTGGATGCGACCGGGGCCGAGCCGGTCCTGGGCGATCGCGAAGCCGCCGCCGCGCTCGCCGAGCAGGCTCGCGGCCGGCACCCGGCAGCCCTCGTAGCGGATCTCGCAGTGGCCGGGACCGCGCGCGTGGCCCATCACCGAGATCGGCCGCACCAGCTCGAAGCCGGGGGCGTCGGTGGGCACGCAGATCATCGAGGCGCGGGCGTAGGGAGGGGCATCGGGATCGGTGACGACCATCGCGATCGCCAGTTCCGCTCCGACCGCGCCGCTGGTGAACCACTTGTGGCCGTCGATCACCCACTCGTCGCCGTCGAGCGCCGCCCGCGCCTGCAGCAGCGTCGGGTCCGAGCCGGAGACGTCGGGCTCGGTCATCGAGAAGCAGGACCGGATCCGTCCCTCGAGCAGAGGCTCGAGCCACCGTTCCTTCTGCTCGTCGGTCCCGTGCTCGGCGAGGATCTCCATGTTGCCGGTGTCGGGAGCCGAGCAGTTGAAGGCCATCGCCGCCGCCAGGGGGCTGCGTCCCATCTCCTCGCAGAGCAGCCCGTACTCCCAGTTGTCGAGGCCGGGCCCGAAGCGCTTGTCCGGCATGAACAGGTTCCAGAGGCCCTCCGCCTTGGCCTGCTCGCGGACCGCGACGAGGTTGGCGGAGTAGGGGACCCCCGGCGCCACCTCCTCGTCCATCGCGTCCATGATCTCCCGCTCCTGCGGGTAGACGTGCTCGTCCATGAAGTCGAGGACGCGCTCGCGCAGCGTCTCCACCTCGGGGCTCGGGTTGAAATCGATCGGGGGCGTCCTTCCTCGTCGCTCGGCTCGGCAACGTTAGAGGATCGACGCCCAGATCAGACGCGCCGGTAGCGGGCGAAGAGCTCGCCGTCTGCCTCAAGCAGCCAGGCCAGCTCGAGCTCGGTCGCGGCGGGCAGCTCGCCTTCGAGGATCGAGGGACCGGCGCCGGTCAGCTTCGGCGCCACGGTCAGGAACAGCTCGTCGGCCAGGCCCTCGGCCTGCAGCTGGGAGTGCAGGCGCGGGCCGCCCTCGCAGATCAGCGCCCGGATCCCGCGCTCGGTCCGCAGCTGGGCCAGCGCCACGCCGAGGTCGACCCTTCCCTCGTGGCGGACGACCTGCACCGAGGTCGCCGTCTGCGGCGGCTCCTCGTCGGAGCCGGTGAAGATCAGGACCTGGCCACCGCCGGCGGTGAACAGCGGCGCCTCCCAGGGCAGGTCGAGGCGGCCGCTGACGATCACCATCAGCGGGTCGTGCGGGAGGCCGAGCGCCTCGCGGCGTTGGCGCTGCTCGGGGTCGGCGACGACGCGGCCGTAGCGCTCGGCCCGCATCGTGCCGGCGCCGATCATCACCGCGTCGAAGCGGGTCCGCAGGCAGGCCAGCATCTTCGTGTCGGTGTGGGAGCCGATCGGGCCGGAGACGCCGCCAATCGTTGCCCGGCCATCGACGGTGGCGACGAAGTTCATCGCCACCAGCGGTCGCGCCGTGGGCGGCTCCTCCCAGGGCCGGTAGGCGTCCAGTTGCTGCTCGACCGTGGTCGGCCCGGGATCTGGCAGCAGCCGCCGCATCGGCCGCAAACTACCCTGCGGCGCTCAGCTGTAGTCGTGCCAGCCGGCGAACTCGCGGCCGGCGAACTTCTGCAGCGCCGCCACGTCCTCACCGAAATGGCTGCGGATCGTCTCGAAGAGGTCGTCGGGCAGCGTCGGCTTCTCGGCCGGCGGCTTGTCGGGATCGTGGACGACCTTCTCGACGATCCAGCGCATCGACTCGGGCAGGCGGTCGAAGTTGCGGTCGAAAGAGCGGAACCCTGGCAGTTTGATCAGCTTCTCCATGAACTGGTATTTGTCGCCCTGCTTGGCGCTCGACTTCTCCCACTCGCGGTCGAACTGCTCGGAGGTAAAGCTCTCGTCGACACCGGCGAAGCCGAAGGCCTTGCGCATCGTCGCCTCGCGTTCGGACTGCAGCTCCTCCTGGGTGATGATCTCGATCTGCTCGCGGTCGAAGTGCTCGAGGTAGGGCTGCAGCTGCATCCAGTATTTGGAGCGGTTGATGTACTGGGTGCCGGGCAGCGAGAGGGTCGGCACGAACTCGCGTGTCTCGTAGCCGGCACCGGTCGCGTGAACCCAGTGCGAGAGGATCCGCTTGATCGGGTCGCGCACCATGTAGAGCAGCCGCGCGTCGGGACAGTGCTCGCGGATCCGCTCGGCGACGCCGTTGAAGCGGGGCAGGTTCGTGTAGTGCGGGGATGACTCGCCGCGGACCTTGAAGCGGTCGTCGAAGCGGCTCGCGTACCAGTCGAGCCCGAGGTCCCAGTTCATCTCCTCGACGAAGAAGTTGAGCTCCTTCGGCTTCGACATCTGTATTTCCGGATGCAGGCCGAGGTAGTGGTGGATGCTCGTCGTGCCGCACTTGAGCCCGCCGACGATGATCAGGTTCGGCAGCTGCGCATGGCGTTTGCGGCGCCGCCGGAAGCGGCTCCTGCGGTCGGCTGAGTAGCGCTCGCGAGCGCGTGCGCACATCGCCTCGTCGGTCGGATGGGGGGTGGCCTGGCGGGGCAAGGTATGCGTGTCGGTGTCCGCCACGAGCGGGCTAGTGTAGCTGCGATGCCCACGGCCGATCTCGGATCGAACTTCGACCGCTTCTTCAACGCAGCGGCGGCGTTCTTCCGCAACCTCTCTGAAATCGACTGGACCTCGTTCGCGCTCGCTCTGCTCTGCCTGCTGGCGATGCAGCTGGCGCGAACCTGGGCCTGGCGCAACGTCCTCCGCGCCGCCTACCCGGCGCAGCGGATCCCGTACCTGCCGCTGGCCGCCGCCTACCTCGCCGGCGCCGGGATCAACGCGGTGGTGCCGGCCCACGCGGGCGACGTGACCAAGGTCTTCCTGGTCAAACGCCAGATCCCCGACTCCTCCTACCCGGCGGTGACCTCCTCGTTCCTGGTGCAGACGGTCTTCGACACCAGCGTCGGCATCCTCGTCCTGCTCTACGCGATCACCCAGGGCCTCTTGCCGCCGCTGCCGCAGATCCCCGAGCTGCCGGCCTTCGAGATCTCCTTCTGGGTCGACCACCCGCAGGTCTTCGCGATCGTCGTCGCAGTCACGCTGATCGCGATCGTCGTCGGCATCTACCTGCTCGCCCACCGGGTGCGCCGCTTTTGGGACAGGGTCAAACAGGGCCTTGTCATCCTCAGGGAGCCGCGCCGCTACATGCGCGAAGTCTTCGCCTGGCAGGGGATCGGCTGGATCTTCCGCTTCGCCGCCTTCTGGTTCTTCCTCGAGGCCTTCGGGATCGGCGGCTCGGTCGGCAACGTGATGCTGGTGATGAGCGTGCAGGCGATTGCCAACATCGTCCCCTTCACGCCTGGCGGCGCCGGCGCCCAGCAGGCGCTCCTCGTCGCCACCCTCCACGGCCCGACGCGTACCGCCGTCCTCTCCTTCTCGGTCGGCACCCAGATCGCGATGGCGGCCTGGTCGATCTTGCTCGGCTTCACCGCGATCCTGCTGGTTTTTCGAACCACGGACTGGCGCGGGCTGATCAAACAGGCGCAGGACGAAAAGGACGACGAAGACGACCGCGAATCGGGAGAGCGAGAGGGAACGGCACCCACCTCGGCGTGAGTTGTCGAGTTTGTTCCACCCCTCGGAACAAACTCGACACGGCTTAGGCCGCGAGCGCGAAGGGGCTGCCCTCGGAGTCGCGGCAGATCGACCAGCGCTCGCCGGGGTGGATCACCGAGCCGCCGTGCTCGCGCACCCGCTCCAGCGCCGCGTCCATATCGGCGACCGTGAAGTAGGGGAGGGAGCCGGTGTCGCCGGGGCCGGTGCCGCGCGCGTGGACGCCGAGCCGCAGCCCGTCGGCGTCGCTTTCCCAACCCTGCCCAGCCTGCTCGGGCCGCGGCGAGAGCTCGACCCCGAGCACGCCGCCCCAAAAGCGAAGCGCCCGCTCCGGATCGTCGGCAGGGAACTCAATTAGTGGCGTCGGCATCGCTTCAGTATCGCCGAGGAGTGCATATGCCACCGGTGAGGGGGAATATGCACTCCTCGACATCTGGGCTAGCTCGACCAGCCGGGGTAGCGGGCGTCGACGCGCCACTGCCATGGTGGGCGCTCGGCGGCGGGGAAGTCGTAGTGGTTGCGGCCGGGGAGGGTCTCGAGCGGGACCAGGGCGGGGTCGTCGCCGAGCAGGACCGCGGTGCCTGAGGCGGCAGCGATGTCGGCATCGCTGCCGCGACGCACCAGCCGCTCCCAGCCGAGAGTTGGCCGGTAGAGCCAGTAGGTGATCTCGACCCAGCCCAGCGAGTCGCGGCGGTCGACGACCTCGGTGAAGGCGGTGGTGCGGCGGCCGGAGGCGGTCAGGTGCGGACCGGCGGCGACCGCGCAGCTCTCGCGGCGGCAGCGCCTGAAGTCGACTGGCGCCAGGGGCAGGCCGGAGGGGCCGGGCCGGGCGAGCGGGGGAGGGTCGAGCGCTCGCACCAGCCGAGCCAGTGGCCAGCCGTAGGCCGGCACCAGCGGGTGATGGCGGCAGGCATCCGGCAGTCGTGGCCCGCAGGTCAGTCGCTTCCCGATCGTTCCCGCCAGGTCGCGCCCCGCCTTGACCTCGCCGCCAGCGACCACAGCGGCCACCACCCCTACGAGCAAAAGCGCAACGAGCGCCACCAACCCCACGTGCTCAACGCTTGCGGCCCCGCGCTCCCTCCCCGACTTTCCCCACCCAGCCAGTCCCTTCTTCATGCCTCCGAAGCTAGGCCCTCACGGCGCGCGATTGACGCGCTCAACGCACCAACTCTCGCGCCTCGATGTGCCGGGTTTGCTTTGATTGGGACATGGAGGGCAGCCCCTTCAACCTGTTCGGCGACCCCGATGAGTTCCGCGCCCGCATGGAGGAGCTCTCGGAGCAGATGCAGTCATCCCAGCGCGTCGCCTGGGCCGACAACGCGATCAAGCTCGCGGTCGAGATGACCGTCGCCTCGATCGGCCGGCTCGAGCTGACCGGCAGCGCCGACGAGCAGGCATCGCAGGTTCGCGACGCGATCCGCGTCCTCTTCCCCGAGGCCGTGACGTTGGTCCGCGAGGCCCGCGAAGGCCTCAGCTAGGGCGCGGGCCTAGAGCAGCTGCGGCCGCAGCCGCAGGACCGCGCCGCGCCGGAAGACGCCGCCGGCGAGCTCGATTGGCAGGGCAATAATCAGCGCCGGGATCGCCAGCACGACGCTGGCGAGGGCGTCGATCCGCCGCTGCCACGGCTTCGCGGCCGGCACGGCGATTGCGCCGCCGCCGAGCGCGGCGAGGGCGACGTTGTGGCCGAAGGTGACGCTGTTCAGCATCGTCTGCCAGGTGGCGCCGAGGCCGGCGCCGGGCTGC
>JAENWU010000053.1 GCA_016649905.1 Thermoleophilia bacterium | reverse complement strand
GATCACCGCGTACTCGGGGTCCATCCCGTTGGAGAAGAAGAAGCTCAGGCTCGGCGCGAAGGAGTCGATGTCCATCCCGCGCGAGAGGTAGTACTCGACGATCGTGAACCCGTTGGAGAGGGTGAACGCGAGCTGGGAGATCGGGTTCGCCCCCGCCTCGGCGATGTGGTACCCGCTGATCGAGACGCTGTAGAAGTTGCGGACCTCGTGGTCGACGAAGTACTGCTGCACGTCGCCCATCATCTTCAGCGCGAACTCGGTCGAGAAGATGCAGGTGTTCTGGGCCTGGTCCTCCTTGAGGATGTCGGCCTGGACGGTTCCGCGCACCGTGCGCAGGGTCTCCACCTTGATCCGCTCGTAGGTGTCGGCGTCGACGAACTGGTCCCCGGAGACGCCGAGCAGGCCGAGGCCGAGACCGTCGTTGCCCTCCGGCAGCTCCCCCTCGTAGCGCGGCCTCTGCTCGTTGGCGAAGTACTCGTCGAGCCTGCGCTCGACATTGTCCCAGCCACCAGTTTCGCGCAGGTGCTTCTCGACCTGCTGGTCGATCGCGGCGTTCATGAAGAAGGCGAGGACGATCGGTGCCGGCCCGTTGATCGTCATCGAGACCGAGGTGGTCGGGGCGCAGAGGTCGAAGCCCGAGTAGAGCTTCTTGGCGTCGTCGACGGTGGCGATCGAGACGCCGGAGTTGCCGACCTTGCCGTAGATGTCGGGGCGCTCGGCCGGATCCTCGCCGTAGAGCGTGACCGAGTCGAAGGCCGTCGAGAGGCGCGCGGTCGACTGACCGAGCGAGAGGTAGTGGAAGCGCCGGTTGGTGCGTTCGGGCGAGCCCTCGCCGGCGAACATCCGGGTCGGGTCCTCGCCCGCGCGGCGGTAGGGAAAGACGCCGCCGGTGTAGGGGTAGGAGCCGGGCAGGTTCTCCTTCATCAGGAAGCGGAGGCGGTCGCCCCAGCTGTCGAACCGGGGCGGAGCAATCTTCGGCACCCGCTGGTGGCTGAGCGATTCGCGATAGTTCTCGCCGCTGACCTCTCGGTCGCGGACGGTGTAGCTGAAGGTATCGGCGGTGATCGCGTCGACCCGCTCGGCCCAACCCCGCAGCAGTCCCAGGGCCTCGCTCCCAAGGGTGGCCAGAGCCTCGTTGTAGTGGGCGCGAAGCGAGGCCTTGGAACCGTCGCCGGCAGGGTCGAGATCGGCGTCGGAATAGACCTCGAGCTTACCGGGGAGGGCCGGATCGCTGAGCGCCCGCAGTGCTTCGTAGCAATGCTGCGCCTCCGCCGCGAGTGCGGCCAGCCGCTCGGTCTCCTCGTTGATCGAACGCCCCTGCTCGGCGATCTCGGCGAGGTAGCGGACCCGACTGCCCGGAATCAGCATGTTGCCGAGCGGCTCGTGATCATCGAGGTCGAGATGCGGGTCCCAGCCCTCGGCCTCTACTCCCTCGCGCTCGCCGATCAGCCGGCAGAGGTTGACGAACATCCAGGTGAGGCCGGGGTCGTTGAACTGGCTGGCGATCGTCGGATAGACCGGGATCGCCTCCTCAGAGACCTCGAATTCGACATGGTTTCGCCGCCACTGTTTGCGCACGTCGCGCAGGGCATCGTCGGCACCGCTCTTGTCGAACTTGTTGATCACGACCAGCTCAGCGAGGTCGAGCATGTCGATCTTCTCCAGCTGGCTGGCGGCGCCGAACTCGCTGGTCATCACGTAGACGGGGATATCGACCAGGTCGACGATCTCGGAGTCGCTCTGACCGATACCGGCGGTCTCGACGATCACGAGGTCGAAGCCGGCCGAGCGCAGGAAGGCGACCGCATCTTCGAGCACGGCGCTCGTCGCCCGGTTCTGCCGTCGCGTAGCCATCGAGCGCATGAAGATCCCCTCGTGGCGGAGGCTGTTCATCCGGATCCGGTCGCCGAGCAGAGCGCCGCCGGTGCGGCGGCGGGTCGGGTCGACGGCGAGCACCGCCACCCGCAGGTCGGGGAAGTTCTGCAGGAAGCGGGAGAGCAGCTCGTCGGTGACCGTGCTCTTGCCGGCGCCGCCGGTGCCGGTGATGCCGACCACCGGCACGCCGGCGCCGGCCACGCTCCAGGTTTCTCGCAGCTGCTCGAGCTCGGCGGCGTCGATCACCTCGTCCTCCAGCGCCGAGAGCATCTGCCCGACCCTGACATCGTCCGCGCGCCCCGACAGGTCTGGCACCGCCGACGGGATCCGCTGGGCGCTGGTGCGCTCGACCAGATCATCGATCATCCCGGTCAGCCCGAGCGACATACCGTCAGCCGGGTGGTAGATCCGCTCGACGCCGAACTCCTGCAGCTCGACGATCTCCTCGTGGGTAATCGTGCCGCCACCGCCGCCGAAGATGCGTATGTGGCCGGCGTCGAACTCATTCAGCATCTCGACCGCGTACTTGAAGTACTCGGTGTGGCCACCCTGGTAGGAGCTGATCGCGATCCCGTCGACGTCCTCCTGCACCGCGGCGCGCACGATGTCGCGGACGCTGCGGTTGTGGCCGAGGTGGACGACCTCGGCGCCGCTGTTCTGGATCAGCCGCCGCATCACGTTGATCGCCGCATCGTGGCCGTCGAAAAGCGACGCCGCGGTGACAAATCGGAGCGGCAGCTCGGCGGGAAAGCTCTCCACCTCTCGGTTCGGGGAATCGGTCAGCGTGCTCAACTGGGCGTGGACTCCCGGGCGGTGGGGTCAGGGCGCATGGCGAATACGTGGCTCACAGATAGTAGGAATACCACATATATCGCCCACGATCAGCACCCGAGCCGCATCAACGGACGAGTGGGGGATGAACGCATTTCCCTCAGCCGGGGAAGTCGCCCGCGGAAACTCGAAGCACTCGAAGGAGTCGGGATAGATCCTCGAGATCTCCGGGAGAGAGAGGGTCCGTTGCAAAGGAAGCTTCGTTCAGGGCGACGGTTGCCATCTCGGCCACCCGCCTTCCTTGCGGCCTGATTTCAGCAAGGACGGTCCGACGGTCGCTTTCATGAGGCACCCTCTGAACCAGGCCGAGGCGCTCAAGGCCATCGATCGTGTTCGTGACGCTCGTCCGATGTACCTGGAGCCGCTCACCGATCTTTCCGAGCGGCAGTGCACCGCGCCTGGAAAGATTCAGCAACATCAGCGCCTCATAGCGTGGAAACGTCAGCTCGAAGGGTTCCAACAGCTCGTTCAGCCGGGCCATGAGGATTTGGTGGGCCCGCATGATTGAGGTGACCCCACCCATCTGTACGGCCGCGGCCCCCGTCCAGCGCTCCTCCCAATGGCGGCGGGCCTCGGCGATCGGGTCAAATGGAAGTTCTTCGGATGGCACGGCCGCAGTCTGACATTCACGGTGCTGCGCGGCGGCGAGCGCGAGACGTCTTGCTGCGGTCCCGGCGACCACGAGCGGGCGGCCGACCTGACCGCGGAGATCTTCCTCGCCGCGATCGACTCCCGGGTCACGCTTAACGCGAACTGCGGGAGGCGAGCATGGCCGGGATCGCTCGCCGGGCGTCCTCCCCCATCAGGCACATCGTCTGGGTGCGGTCCTCGGTGATGATCGCGCTGCGGAGGTCGGGGGCGTCGAGGTTGGGCCACATCACTTCTTTGGTCATCTGTACTCCAAAGCGAGCATTGGCGAGGATCGCCTCGGCGATCTCGAGAGCGGCAGCGAGGACCTCGCCCTCGGGGACGACGCGCAGGACCAGGCCGGAGTGGAGAGCCTCCTCGGCATCGATCAGTCGGCCGGTCAGCATCATCTCGAAGGCCAGGGTCGGGCCCACCGTTCGCGGTAATAGGTAGCTGACACCGACGTCGCAGCCGGAGATGCCGAGTCGGACGAAGGCGGCGTTGAAGCGGGCCGAGGCGTCGCAGACGCGGGTGTCGGCGGCCAGGGCCATCGCCAGGCCGCCCCCCGCGGCGGGCCCGTTGACGGCGGCGATGACCGGGACCCTCAGCTCCTTGATGCGGATGATCAGGTCCGAGAAGGCCTGCTGGTTCACCATCAGGTCGTTGAGGTCGGCGGCCTCGGCCTCGGATTCGAGCTCGCTGAGATCGTGGCCGGAGCTGAAGCCGCGGCCGGCGCCGGTGAGCACGACGACCCGGGCGCGGCCCTCGTCCTCGAGCTCGGACAGGACCGCGCCGAGGCCGGCGACCAGGTCCCGGTTCATCGAGTTGAGGCTCTCCGGGCGGTTCAGCGTCATCACCGCGATCTCATCCTGCTCCCAGCTCAGCTCTACCTCGCTCATCGTCAACTCCCTTTCGTTTTCGGTCGGCTTCCGGCCTTCTGCAGGTCGGCGAGCAGCGGTGCCCAGCGCTCCATGTCGGGGCGCTCCGGCAGGGCGATCGTCAGGCGGGTGGCGATGTCTCCGTAGCGGCGGGCGAGCTCGGCGACCGCCTGCTCGGGAGTACCGATCACCGCGAAGGCGTCGAGCACCTCGTCGCTGATCGCGCTGTCGAGCCGATCCCATTCGCCCCGCTTGGTCATCGCCGTCAACTGGTCCTGAAGATCACCCCAACCGTGCAGCTCGAGCACCGGCCGGTAAGCCGGGGTCGAGCCGTAGAAGCCGATCTGCTCCTTGACGGATTTGATTCCGGCGGCAAGCTGCTGCTCGTCATCGCCGACGACGACGAAACCCGGCGCGATCAGGTCGAACGCTTCCGACTCTTTGCCGGCGCTGGCGCGGCCGCGTTCGACCAGCGGCCGGGTCACCTCGCGCACGTAGCGCTCGGTCGAGAAGGCGTGGCAGATGACGCCGTCGGCGACTTCGCCGGCGACCTCGGTCATCAGCGGCCCGACCGCGGCCAGGTAGACGTCGGGGACGCCGTGCGGGTTCGGGCCCGGGTCGAAGAACGGCGTCATCAGGGTGTGGGTGTAGAACTCGCCCTCGAAGCTCAGCGGCGACCCCTGCTCCCAGCTCTCCCAGATCGCCCGCATCGCGGTCACGAACTCGCGCATCCGCGCCGCCGGTTTGCTCCACGGCATCGAGAACCTCTTGGTCACGTGGGCCTTGATCTGGGAGCCGAGGCCAATCGAGAAGCGACCGCCCGAGAGGGTCTGCAGGTCGTTGGCCTGAAGCGCCACGGTCATCGGGTTGCGGGCGAAGGCGATCGTGATCGCGGTGCCGATTTCGATTCGCTCGGTCCGCTCGGCGGCGATCGCGCAGGCAAGCGGCGGGTCGACTTTGGTCTCGGTCACCCACCAACCGTCATATCCCCGCTCCTGCGCCTCGCGGGCCGACTCGCCCGCATCGTCGAGGCGTGAGAAGGAACCGGTGAAGTCGACCTTCATATCTCTCCCTCAGTCCGCCGACGCCGTCGGCCCCGGTCGCGCCAGGATCCGCAGCAGCTCGCCGCGGGCGAAGCCCCACTGCTGCTCGGCCTTGCCGGCGCCTGGGTGCAGAACCGGCAGCAGGGCCAGTCCGCGGATCGTCGAGAGCGCCAGCTGGATCGGCTGGTCCCGGCTCGGGTCCTCGGGACCGGCGGCGAACATGCGCCGGCAGCGAATCAGCGTCAGCTGGTTGAGATGGCGCTCGACCGGTTCCAGGCGGGCGCGCAGCTCGGAGTCGGTGCGAGCGGCGGCGCCGAGGTCGACCGAGGCGTAGAAGAGCGGCCCGGTGTACCAGCTCCAGAGCAGATCCAGGGCCTGCTCCTCGCGCCCACCGTCGCTGGGCAGCGCCGCGATCTGCTCTCCGAACTCGACTTCGCGGCGCTTGGAGAGCTCGACCAGCGCCGCCGCGACGAGGCTGGCGCGGGTGCCGAAATGGTGCAGGTGGGCGCCGCGCGAGAGCCCGGCGCGCTCACAGACCAAGCCGGTCGTGGTGCGGGCATAACCGACCTCGACCAAGCACTCCAGGGCGGCGTCCAGCAGGGTCGCGCGGGTGCCAGCGCGGCGTTCCTCCTGGCTGCGGCGAGTCTGTTCTGGGGTCGTCGCCGCCGGCACGCTCGGCAGCATACATTCATTCGCGAATGAATGTTAGAGGGAGTAGCCGCCGTCGACGACCAGGGTGTGACCGGTCACGTAGGAGGCGTCGCAGGCGAGGAAACGGGCCGCCGAGGCGATCTCCTCCGGCGTCCCGGGCCGGCGCAGCGGCGTCCGCGCCATCATCCGTTCGCGCCCCCGCTCGGGCACCTCGGCGGTCATCTCGGTTTCGACGAAACCGGGAGCGATCGCGTTGACGGTGATGCCGTCCCGGCCGGTCTCTTTCGCCACCGCCTTGACGAAGCCGAGCAGTCCCGCCTTCGCCGCCGCGTAGGCGCTGTCACCGGGATGGCCGACCAGGCCGACCACCGAGCTGAGCACGATCACCCGGCCGAAGCCCTTTCGCTTCATCGCCGGCAGGGCCGCGCGAACCAGGTGGTAAGCGCCGGTGAGCGAGGTGTCGACGACCAGCGACCAGTCCTCCGGCGCCAGCCGATCGACCGCGCCGCCGCGCCAGATGCCGGCGTTGATCACGAGGACGTCGAGACTTCCGTAGCGCTCGAGCACGGCAGCGACCATCGCCTCGACCGCATCGGCGTCGGCGACGTCGGCGGGCCAGGGGCTCGACCCCTGGCGGAGGTCGGCGAGGACCAGCGCGGCGGCCTCGTGGTTGGTGTGGAAATTCACCGCGATCTGGGCGCCCGCATCGCTGAGCTCGCGGCTGATCGCGGCGCCGATCCCGCGGGAGCCACCGGTCACCAGCGCGGTACGGCCCAGCAACGGGCGCAGGGCGTCGGCCTGAGTCGTGGCCGCGGTCACTCAGTGAACCTCGTCGCCGCCGGTGATGTTGATCGCGGCGCCGCTGATCGCGGCGGCCGCGTCGGAACAGAGGTAGGCGATCATGCTCGCGACCTCGCGTGGCTCGACCATGCGCCCGATCGGAGCTGCGCGGGGGGCGCGCTCGCGGGCACGCTCGACGCTGATCCCGCGCGCCGCCGCCATCGTCTCCCAGACCCCCCCGGGCTCGTCGAGAAGCGGCGTGTCCACCGTTCCCGGACAGACGGCGTTGACCGTGATGCCGCTGCGGCCGACCTCGGCGGCGACCGACTGGGTCAGCCCGATTACCGCGAACTTGGCCGCGGCGTAGGCGGCGAAGTGCGGCGGCCCGGTCTTCCCGGCCTGCGAGGAGACGTTGACGATGCGGCCACCGCGCTGCGAGCCCTCCGCCTGCATGCGGCGCACCGCTGCCCGGCAGCCGTGGAAGCAGCCGCCGGCGTTGATCGCCTGGCAGCGCTGCCAGTCCTCGTCGCCGACGTCGGCGATCGGACCGGCGCCCAAGAGGGCACCGGCGTTGTTGACCCAAGCGCCGATCCCACCCCAGCGCTCGACCGCGAAGTCGGCGAGCGCCTCGACCTGGGCGGAGTCGGTGACGTCGGCCACGAACGTTGCCGAGTCGGCCCCGGTCGGCAGGCCCTCGAGCACTGCATCCTCGAGCTCGAGGTCGGAGAGGAGGACCGGCCAGCCGTCTGCGGCCAGGGCCTTAGCGGTGGCGAACCCGATTCCGGTCGGGCGCCCGGCGCCGGTGATCACCGCGACCCCGTTCACGCCACTTCCCTATGTCCGCTCGAGCTCCCCGACATCGTTATACCGATCTGTCGGTACATTAGCCGAAAGGTGCCCCGCGGAGCCCTCATCGGCACGCCCAGCCATCGGCTTGTGTACCGACCCGTCTGTACATTATGATTCAGCGCGTGCCGCCTAATTCAACGAAGAAGCCGACGCGGGTGGCGGCGCCGATCCAGCGCGAGCGCATTCTCCAGGCGGCCGCGACGCTGTTCGCCAAGCAGGGCTACCACGGCACCGGCATAGAGGAACTTTCTCAACAAGTCGAACTTGGCCGCGGTGGTCTGTATTACCACATTGGTAACAAGGAGAGCGTCCTTGCCGAGATCTGCCGCGTCAACGTGACCGAGATGATCGCCGTCGGGACCGAGATTCGCGACGGCGCCGGCAGCGCCGAGGAGCGCTTCCGGGCGCTAGCGGCGAAGCTGATGCGCAACATCGCCGATCACATCCCGGAGTGGACCGTCTTCTTCCGTGACTTCATCGCCCTCAGCGGCGCGCGCCTGGAGGAAGTGCTGGAGCTGCGGCAGGGCTTCGAGCAGATCGTCAAGGACATCCTCGAAGAGGGAATCAGCAGCCGCGAGCTGCGCGACCTTGACCCGATCGCCGTCAAAGGCGTACTGGGCCAGTTCAACTACGCCTACCTCTGGATTCGCCCCTCCGGCCGGCTCGAACCCGAGCAGGTCGCCGAGATCTTCTGCGACTCGCTCTTCGTCGGCCTCCGCTCCCCCTAACTCACCCCAGGGTCTCGAGCACCGCCGCCTTGACCCGCGCCGCGTCGGGCATCCAGGCCTGCTCGAGGGCGGGGGCGTAGGGAGCCGGTGAGAAGGCGGCGCCGACGCGGCGAATTGGCGCGTCGAGATCCCAGAAGCCGGCGTCCGCCGCCATCTCAGCCCCGATCCCGAAATCGGTAACGGCCTCGTGGGCGACGACGAGCCGGTTGGTCTTCGCCACCGAATCGAGGATGCACTGGCGGTCCAGCGGCGCCACCGTGCGCAGGTCGATCACCTCGACGCTGACCCCCTCGGCGGCGAGTTCATCGGCGACGGCGGCCGCGACGTGGACCATCCGCGAGACCGAGACCACGGTCAGGTCGGTCCCCTCGCGGACGACCCTGGCGCGACCGATCGGGACCCGGTGCCCGGCCGGGGCCGCCGGCCCCTTTTCGCCGTAGAGGATCCGGTTCTCGATCACGATCACCGGGTTGGGGTCGTCGACGGCGCTGCGCAGGAGGCCGTAGGCGTCGGCGGGGGTCGAGGGCATCAACACCGTCAGCCCCGGGATGTGGGCGAGCAGAGCCTCGAGGCTCTGCGAGTGTTGGGCGCCGGAGGAGCGGCCGGCGCCGAACTGGGTGCGGATCGTCAGCGCGATCTCGGCCCCGCCGCCGGTCATGTAGCGCAGCTTCGCTGCCTGGTTGACGATCTGGTCGAAGCAGACGCTGATGAAATCGAGATACATGACCTCGACGATCGGGCGCATTCCCGCCATCGCCGCGCCGACGCCGAGGCCGACGATCGCCGTCTCGGCGATCGGCATGTCCAGAAGCCGTCCCGGGAACTCGTCGTGGAGCCCCTTGGAGGCGTTGAAGACGCCGCCGCCGCGTCCGATGTCAATCCCGGCCATGAAGACCGACTCGTCGTCGGCGAGGGCGTCGTGGAGGGAGTCGCGAATCGAGCGGATCGTGCGGATCTCCCCTTCGCCTACCGGCTCCGGCCCCCTCGCCGTCGGCCGCGGGCTCTCGGAGATCACGTTGTCGAGCAGTTCGGAGACCTCGGGTTCAGGGCTCTCACGGGCGGCCGCCAGGGCCGCGGCGATCTCCGTCTCGACCTCCTCGCGGATCTGCTCCAGACGCTGATCCGAGAGCCCCTCGGCACTGAGGCGCGAGGCGACGAGCGCGAGTGGATCGCGGTCGGCCCATTCGCTGTCGCGCTCGAGGTCGCGGTATTCCTCGGCGTCACCCTCGTAGTGGCCGCGGGCGCGCAGGGTGACCGCCTCGAGCAAGATCGGCGGCGCCCCCGCTCGCAACTCGGCGGCGAGCCGGTCGGCGGTCGCCGCCACCGCCTCGACCTCGTTGCCGTCGACCCGCTCGAAGCGGATGCCATAGCCGAAGGCCCGCTGCTCCAGTGGGACCGCCGCCGCGGAAGAGGTGTTGGTGAACTCGGCGTACTGGTTGTTCTCGCAGACGAAGAGCAGCGGCAGCTCGAGGTGGCAGGCGGTGGTGACGGCCTCGTGAAAGGCACCTTGGGAGACGGCGCCGTCACCGAAATAGGCGACCGCGATCCCGCCGGCGTCGCGCATCCTCGCCGCCTGCGCGGCGCCGCAAGCGATCGGCAGGCCGGCGCCGACGATGCCGTTGGCACCGAAGATCCCGAGCGAGACATCAGCGATGTGCATCGACCCACCTCGGGCCGCGCAGGTCCCCCGCCGTCGCCCCATCAGCTCGGCGAACATGGCGGTCAGGTCGCCGCCCTTGGCGAGGACGTGCCCGTGGCCACGGTGGGTGGAAGTGACGACGTCGCCGTCGTTGAGCGGCCAGGAGATGCCGACCGGCACCGCCTCCTGGCCGATCGAGAGGTGCAGGAACCCCGGCACCTCGCCGTTGCGGAACATTTCCGCGGCGCTCTCCTCGAAGCGGCGGATGCGCAGCATCTCGCCGTACATGCGGCCGAGCGCGTCGGCGCCGAGCTCGTTCGCGGCCGCGGTCTGCTCCACCGAATCGCTCACCCGAGCGGACTCGGCGGCGCAGCCGGGCCGACGGCAACCAGCGAGCCCCTTTCCAAGCGGCCGCAGGCGGCGCGCGGCAGCGGCGAATCGTGGAGAACCCACTCCGAGGGCACCTTGTAAGGGGAGAGCCGGGCGCGGGCGTACTCCTCGAGCTCACGGCGGTCGAGGGCAACGCCGTCGCGGGCCCTTACGTGGGCTCGACTGCACTCGCCAAGCAAGTCACTGGCGATCGGGACGAGGGCGATCTCCGCCACCCCGTGATGGCCGGCGAGAGTCGCTTCGACCTCGGCCAGGTGGACGCGAAGACCGGCGCTGACAATCGTCTCGGAACGGCCCTCGAGCACGAAGAGGAAGCCCTCCCGGTCGAGGTAACCGCGGTCGCCGGTCTGCAGCCAGGCGCCCGGTTCGGGGGCATCTTCGCGGCTGCTCGGGCGCGAGCGGCAGACGATCTCGCCGATCGTCTCCGCGGCGACGGGGGCGCCGTCCGCGTCGACGACGGCCAGCTCGCAGAGCTCGGTCGAACGACCGACCGACCCAGCCCCCGCCCCCGCGTCCTCGCTGTCCAGCAGCGCGATCGCGCCGGGTTGCTCGGGGTGGCCGAAGGACTGCACGACCTCGCGGCCGGGCAGCTGTCGAGCGACGTCCTGCAGCAGCTCGGCCGCGGAGGGTGTGCCCGCCGCGCAGACCAGGCGCAGCGGCGAGAGGTCGTGGCGGCCGAGCGCTCCCGAATGCGAGATCACCCGCAGGTGTGAGGGCGAGGCAACGGTCACCGTCGCCGCGGCGGCGGCGAGCGCGGCGCAGTGGTGGTGGGCGTCGAAGCGGGTGCTCGGCGGCAGGCAGACGCTGCCGCCGACCAGCCAGAGGGCGAGGCTGAGGTCGTCGGAGTCGGCGGTCCAGTCGGCCGCCGAGGTCGGCATGAAGACGTCACCCGGGGCCAGCCCGAAGTTGTAGATCTGGCGCAGGGCGTTGGTGAGGACGAAGTCGTGGCTCTGGGCCACCGCCCGCGGTACGCCGGTCGTTCCCGAGCCATAGCGGAGGAGCAGGGTCTGGCCGGCCTAGACTTCAACCTCGGGGCGGCTGCCGGCGCCGCTCTCGACCAGCTCCTCGTAGGGCAGGAGCCGCTCGCCACCGCGGGTCCACATCTCGGCGCCGACGGCGACGAGGCCGAGGCCCGGATCGGTGCCGATCACGTCCCGGGCGAGGTCCCAGCCAGACCAATCGGCGAACAGCCAGCGAGCCCCGGAATCGCGTAGGCGGTCGTCGACCTCGATCCCCTGCAGGTTCGACTCGATCGGGACCAGGGCCGCCCCGAGCTTGGCGGCGGCGAAGAAGATCTCGACCGACTCGACCGAGTTGCGACAGAGGACCGCGATCCGATCCCCGGGGACGGCGCCCGCGGCGAGCAGGCCCGCGGCGAGCATGTCGCTGCGCTCGTCGATCTCCCCATAGCCGACGCGGCGGTCTTCGAATGCGAGTGCGACAGCGGACTCCGCACTGAACTCAGAGGCATCCTTCTGAATCACGCTGGCGATCGTGTAAGCGGCCACGAGGCTCCTCCTTCTGATTGCGGCGAAAGTCGGTCGCCAAGCGGCGTCCGTCCCATACTTTGCGTCCCGTACCGAGCGTTCGGTACAGAACACTAATCGCCGACGATGGCGGGTGTCAAGGGGGGACTTGAACCGCGCGGCCGAGGAGGCAACCGCGCGGCCCCGCAGGGCGGGCTACCACGAAACATGCAGCGCTGCTGGTTATTGGTGTACAGTCTTGCCGAGCACAAACTCGAAAGGTCGATTGCGGGCATGCCAAACAGCGAAGCGCCGGTCGTCTCGAAGCCCGTCCAGACGCGCAATTCGGGGGAATCGGCGACGAAATGTCAGTCGTAGGCGTGTGGAAGAGTGTGAGCGCGGCCATGCTCGTAAGTGAGGGCCGCTGGCCGGTGGAGATTTTCTGACGATGAACATGCTCGAACCCAAACAGGCACGGAGCCACGCGACCCGGCGGCGGCTCCTGGACGCCGCGGTCGAGGTCTTGGTCGAAGAGGGCTATGCCGGGATCTCCGCCTCCACGGTCGCCCGCCGCGCCGGGGTCAGCCGCGGCGCCCATCAGCACCACTTCGCCAACCGCCAAACGCTGGTGGTGGAGTCGGTGCGCCACATGTCGGCCCGCGAGCTCGACGCCCTGCAGGAGAAGATCGGTGCCCTGCCCCAGGGGCACTCGCGGATCGTCGGCGCCCTCGACTTCATCTTCGAGATGTACAGCGGCACCTTCTTCGCGGCGATCCTCGAGCTCTCGCTCGCCGCCCGGCGCGAGCCGGAGCTGAAAGCCGCGATCGCCGACGAGGAGCGCTCGATGTCCTTGACCGTCCACCAGCTCGGGATCGAAATCTTCGGCTCCGAGGAGTTTGCCGACCCGCAGCTGACCCATCGTTGGACGACCTCGATCGCGACCATCCGCGGCCTCGCCGTGCTGCGCTTGCTGCGGCACTCCAAAGCCACGATCGACCGCCAGTGGAAATTCGCCCGCGGCGACATTCTCGACGGCTTGGTCAAGGACGGCGCGGACCAGGCCGCTTCCTGAGCAGCAACCGGCGGCGGATAGATTGCGCGGATGTCGGCCACGGCCAGTCCCCGCCAGGAAGAGTTGCTCGACGGGCTGGTCGAGCTTTTCCTCGCCGAGGGGTTCCAGCGCTTCACCCTGGCCGACCTGGCGAACCACCTGCACTGCTCGAAGACGAGCCTCTACGGGCTCGGGCACAGCAAGGAGAGCGTGATGCTCAACGTCCTCGCCCGCTTCTTCCGACGGGCCACCGAAGAGGTTGAGGAGCGGGCGGGTGCGGAGTCGGAGCCCAGCGCCCGGATCGTCGCCTACCTACGCGCCGTCGCCGATGAGCTGCGGCCCGCCTCGGCCCAGTTCATCACCGACGTCGCCGCTCATCCGGCGGCGCGTGCCGTCTACGAACGCAACACCCGAATCGCCGCCGAGCGGGTCTCGGCGATGATCGCCGAAGGGGTTCGCGTCGGCGCCTTCCGCAAAGTTCATGCCGTCTTCGCCGCCGACCTGATCGCGGCGACGATGACGAGGATCCAGAGCGGCGAAGTCAACCGCCACACCGGCCTCAGCGACGCGGTCGCCTACGACGACCTCGCCGACCTCGTCCTCAACGGGATCGCCAACTAGCCCTTCCTCGGAGGATCAGGAGCCCCGCTGCAGGTGCCTGGCGATGACCAGGCGCTGAATCTGGTTCGTGCCCTCGAAGATCTGCATCACCTTCGCCTCGCGCATCTGGCGCTCGACCGGAAAGTCCTTGGTGTAGCCGAAGCCGCCAAGGACCTGGACGGCGTCGGTGGTGACCTTCATCGCCGCATCGGTCGCGACCAGCTTGGCGATCGATGCCTGGCGGGAGAAGGGCAGGTCCTGGTCGCGAAGCCGGGCCGCCGCCAGCGTCACCGCCCGCGCTGACTCGACCGCGGCGGCCATGTCGGCAAGCAGGAAGCCGAGGCCCTGGTGCTCGATGATCGGCTTTCCGAAGGTTTCGCGTTCGCCCGCGTAGGCGACGGCGTGGTCGAGCGAGGACTGGGCGAGCCCGACCGCGACCGCGGCGATCCCGAGCCGGCCGCTGTCGAGGGCGCGGAGGGCGATCGAGAGCCCCTCGCCCTCGGCGCCGATCAGCCTGCCCGCGTCGACGGCGACGTCGTCGAAATCGATCGTCGCCGTGGTCGAGCCGGTCAGCCCCATCTTCCGCTCCGGCGCCTGGGCAGTGAGGCCGGGGGTGTCGGCCGGGACGAGGAAGCAGGAGATCCCTCGCGAGCGATCCTCGGAGGTGCGGGCGAAGAGGGTGTAGAAATCAGCCTCGCCGCCGTGGGTGACCCAGGCCTTGCTGCCAGTGGCCAGGTAGTGACCGTCCTCGGCCCGCCGCGCCCGCGTCCGCATCGCCGCCGGATCTGAGCCCGCGCTCGCCTCGGAGAGGCAGTAGCCGCCCAGCAGGTCTCCGCCCAACAGGTCCGCCAGCCAGGCCTGGCGCTGGCTCTCCTCGCCGTAGGTCGCGAGGGCCGAGCAGGACATCACGTGGACGCTGACGCCGACGGCGACGCTGGCCCAGGCCCCCGCCAGTTCCTCCAGCACCTGCAGGTAGACCTCATAGGGCTGACCGGCGCCGCCGAACTCCTCCGGGTAGGGGATCGAGAGAAAGCCGAGCTCCCCCAGCATCCGGAAGACGTCCCGGGGGAAGACCCCGTCCTCCTCGGCGCCCGCCGCCCGCGGGGCCAGCTCTTCCCGCGCCACCTCCGCGGCCAAGCGCACGATCTCCTCGGCCTCGAGCGAGGGCAGCTGGCGACTTACGCTCACGTTTCAATACTAGAGAGAGTACGTTGGTACTGCTCTTAGCCGCCTATCCGGCGTTGAAGCTCGGGGGCCGCTTCTCGAGGAACGCGGCGATGCCCTCGCGGCCACCCTCGCTGCCGGCGAGCCGGACGATCTCCGTCGCCTCCAGTTCGAGCTGCTGGGCGAAGGTGTTGGTCGAGGACTCGAGCAACAGGCGCCTGACCGCGGCGTGGGCGGGCCGGGAGCGCGCGGCGAGCGCCGCCGCGATCCCCCGCGCCTCGCCGGCGAGATCGTCGGCGGCGACCAGCCGCGAGACGATCCCGAGCTCGAGCGCGGTGGCGGCGTCGACGACGCGGTTGGTGAGGATTAGGTCGGCGGCGGCCGCACGGCCGACCAGCCGCGGCAGCAGCCAGCTGCTGCCGCCGTCGGGACAGAGCCCGATCTCGGTGTAGGCGACCTTGAAGCTGGCCTCGGCGGCGGCGACCGCGAGGTCAGCGAGACAGACGAGGCTGAGCCCGAGCCCCGCCGCGGGGCCGTTGACGGCGACGATCACCGGCATCGGCAGCGCCGCCAGTTCGCGGATCACCGCGTGCATCTCCTCCACCATCTGCGCGATCACCGCGTCGGCGCGGTCGATCTCAGCGCCGAAGTGGCCGATGTCCCCGCCGGCGCAGAAGGTGGCGCCCTCGGCGCTGATCAGGACCGCGCCGACGTCGTCGCGGCGCCCGCACTCGGCGACGTGCGCGGCCATTTCTCGGGCGTGCTCGAGGTCGAGCGCATTGGCCCGCTGCGGCCGTTCGAGGCGGATCTCGGCGACCCGATCGGCGCCGACGCGAAGACCGATGCTCATCGTCTGTTCCGGGTTGGCCGCAAAACCGTCACGAACCCATCGTATCCGAATAAAAAGCATCAGACATGCTTTTTTTGCTAGTCTGGCCCGCATGGGAAGCGAGATCAGCGAGGGCGAGGCGCGCGATCTCGGCTCCGTCAACTTTCCGCTGGAGCGGGCGAAGCTGCTCGAGTTGGTCCGCTCCTTCAAAGACCCCGACCCCCTTTGGTACGACTCCGAGGCGGCCGCCGCGGCCGGCTTCGACGGCCTGCCGGTGCCGCCGACGGCGACCGTGATCGCCGACCACTGGCGCGAGGACGGAGCAACCTTCCACGCCCAAGCCGCGGGCCTCGACCTCACCCGGGTGCTTCACGGCGAGGTCAGCTGGGAGTTCGAGCGGCCGTTGCGCGGCGGCGACGAGCTCAGCGCGACTTCGGTGCTCGCCGGGATCGAGACGCGCGAGGGCAAGCGCGGCGGCGAGATGAAAATGGTCCGGGTGGAGACGACCTACGTCGACCAGGACGGAGAGGTCGCGGCGAAGCGGTACGACACCCTGATCGAGACGGCTCCGCGATGAGCGGCGCCGGCTCCCCCTCGATCCCGGCGGCCCCGCCCGCGTTGACGCCGGGCGCGGAGATGCCGACCGTAGTAACCGAGCCCTTCACCCGCACCGACTTCGTCCGCTACGCCGGCGCTGGCGGCGATTTCCACCCGATCCATCACGACGAGGAGTACGCCACCGCGGCGGGGATGCCGTCCGTCTTCGGGATGGGGATGCTCCACGCGGGAATGCTCGGGGTCGAGTTGGCGCGCTGGGTTGGCCCCGACAACATCCGCGCCTTCAAGGTCCGTTTCACCGGCCAGGTCTGGCCCGGCGACGTGCTCACCTTCACCGGCCGTGTCGTCTCCCTGGTCGACGACCGGGCCGAGATCGAGCTCGAGGCCACCTCTCAGGGCGGCGACTCGATCCTCCGCGCGAGCGCGACGGTGCTCGTCGCGACCGCTCTTACTCGCTGAGCCCGGCGGCCAGGCGCAGCGACTCGACCACCTCCGCCTCGCTGGTCCGAAACGGGACCAGGTGCAGGACCGGGATCGCCCCGTCGTACTCGAAGCGGCCCATCTGCTCGCGGCATTCCGCCAGCGTGCCGGCCAGGCAGAAGCACTCGATCATCTCGTCGCTGACCAGGGCCTCGGCCTTGTCCATCTCCTTTTCGCGCACCAGCCCGGCGATCTTCTGGACGATCTCGCCGAAGCCCTCGCGCTCGTAGACGCGCTGGTAATGGGGGTACTGGGCGACGTAGACGAGGCTGCGTCGGGCCTGGCGGCGGGCGGCTTCGGCGTCTTCGTCGACGCAGCAGATGATCGAGACCCAGACGTCGATCTCTGCCGGATCGCGACCCGAGCGCTCGGCACCCGTGCGCAGCCGCTCGCGCGTTTCATCCATGTAACCCTCGGAGTGCAGGGCGCCGATGACGATGCCGTCGGCGAGCTCACCGGCCAGCTCCTGCATCTTCGGCCCCACGGCGGCGAGGTTGATCGGCACCTCGACCGCCTCGGCGGCGAACGGCAGCTTGTATTTGCGCGTGCTCAGCAGCTCCCCGTCGTAGCTGAAGGGACCGTCCTCGGGCGAACGCAGGGCGCCGCGGACGATCTCGATGAACTCGCGGGCGCGGCGCAGCGGTCGGGACGGGTCGACGCCGAACCAGCGTTCGACCACGAACGACGCCCCGAGGCCGAGGCCGAGGGCGTAGCGACCGCCGGCCAGCTCCTGCAGCTGGGCGGCCTGCTGGGCCACGATCACCGGGTTGACCGGGAAGATCTGGGCGACCGCGGTGCCGACGCCGATCCGCTCGGTCCCGACCGTCATCGCGGTGATCGGAACCACCGGCTCACGCCAGGCCTCACCGAGCCAGACCCGCTCGACGCCACTCTGCTCGAAGTGGCGGGCGATCTCGACCATCTCGGTGATCGGGGTCTCCGCCAAGATCAGCGAGATCGAGAGCCGCCTCATCGGGCATCGCCCCCTTCCGCCGCGACCCGGTCCCAGGCGGCATCGGTCGCGGCCGCATCGCCGATCCGACGCCGATCCGGCTTGCCGTTGGCGAGCTTCGGCAGCTCCTCATCGCCGAAGTCCAGGTAGCGGGGCAGCTTCCAGGCGGCGAGCTGCTGCCGGCACCACTCGATCAGCTCGCTCTCGTCCAGCTCCGCTCCCGACCGCAGCGAGACGGTGGCGTAGATCTCCTCCGTGTAGATCGGGTCGGGGACGCCGACGACGATGCACTCCTCGACCTCGGGGTGGGCGACGACGGCCGCCTCGACCTCCTCGCCGGAAACGTTCTCCCCGGCTCGCTTGATCACGTGCTTGATCCGGCCGTGGAAATAGATCCCACCCTGCTCGTCGGCGGCGCAGAGGTCGCCGGTCCGGACCCAGCCGTCCACGAGCGATTCCGCCGACGCGGTCGGGTTGCGGTGGTAGGCGCGCATCACGTGGGGGTGGCGGTACCAGAGTTCCCCCGGCTCCATCGACGCCGCCGCCTCGCCGTCGGGCTTGACGATCTTCGCTTCGGCCTCCTCGGGCACCGGCCGCCCGATGTATTTCTCCGGGTGAGACGAGGAGCCGGGGGCGCTCATCGTCCCCATGCCGGAGGTCTCGGTCATCGCCCAGGTCGTCACCACGTCGACGCCGAAGCGCTCACAGAAATCGGCTGGCCAGACGTGGCTGGCGAGACAGCGCAGCTCGTGGTCGCGGTCGCGCTCGGACGGCGGCGCCGTCATCAGGATCGAGAGCTGGGCCGGCATCACGATGCTGAGGGTGGCGCCGCTGTCGCGCACCTGGTCCCAGAATTCGCTGCGGCTGAACCTCGGGATCAGGGTGAAGCGAGCCCCGGCGGCGATCGCCGGCGCCAGCAGCATGTGCGCTCCGGCGGTGTGGAAGATCGGGATCGCGCAGAAGAAGTTGTCGCTCGCGCCGGCGCCCAGGCGGGCGGCGAGGGCGCGGCCGGCGGTGGCGAAGCCGGCGCTCGGCTGGATCACGCCCTTCGGTTTGCCGGTGCTGCCGGAGGTGTACATGATCGCCATCGGATCGCCCGGGTCGAGGTCCGGTTGCGGCGGCGATGAGATCTCGTCGGCGACGAGGACGTCGGCGTCGCGAGCACCCTCGGCACCGCCGAGCACGTAGGCGACGAGCTCGTGGTCGAGCTCGAGGTCGCCGTCGGCGGTGCTCACCTTCCACCCCGCCGCATCGGTGATGAAGACCGAAGCTTCGCAATGGTCGAGCACGTAGACGATCTCGGGCCTGGTCAGGTTCGAGATCATCGGCACCATCACCGCTCCGAGCTTCGCCAGCGCCAGCTCCAGCACCAGCAGCTGGCGATCGCTGGGCAGCAGCAGGGCGACCCGGTCGCCGGCCCGCACCCCCTCGGCCGCGAGCCCGTTGGCGCTCGAGTTGACCACCGCGTCGAACTCCTCGTAGCTCTCGGTCCCCTGGCCGTAGACGAGGAAGGGAGCGGTCGGGGTTGCGGCCACGCGGCCGTCCCAGAAGGAGCGAATCGTCTCGCCGGCGGGCTCGCGGCCGAGTTCGGTTGCAACCGCCGCCGCCATGCTCATTTCCCCGGTCCAGACCGGCGCCCGCTTCTCAGCGAAGGCGGTCGCGCCCTCGGTCGCGTCGTGGGAGGCGAAGACGGGATCGCAGATCTCTTTCTGGCGAGCCCAGAATTCGTCCTGGGACCAGTCCGCGGCGCCCCGCATCACCTGCTTGCTGGCGATCACCGCGAGCGGGCCGTTCTCGCCAATTTTCCGGGCCAGCGCCAGCGCCGTCTCCAGCGCCTCTCCGTCCTCGCTGAGCTCGTCGACGAGCCCGATCGCCGCAGCTTCGGTGCCGTCGATCAGATCACCGGTCAGGGCCAGCTTCATCGCCGCGCCCGGGCCGCAGCGCCGGGGCAGCTCGAGCAGGGCGCCGCCGGCGGCAACCAGCGAACGCTTGACCTCCGGCACTCCGAATTTTGCCGAGCGACCGGCGACGAGCAGATCGCAGGCGAGAGCCAGCTCGAAGCCGCCGGCCACGGCGAAGCCCTCGACCGCCGCGATCACCGGTTTCGACAGCCGCAGCCGGCTCGGTCCCATCGGCGCGATCGAATCGTGGCCGCCGATCTCGCGTTTCTTGTTGGGATCGCCCGATGCCACCGCCTTGAGGTCGGCGCCGGCGCAGAAATAGCCGCCGGTGCCGGTAAACACCGCAACCGACGCCTCGGCATCGGCATCGAAGGCGCGAAACGCATCGAACAACTTGCGCGCCGTCGCGCCATCGACGGCGTTGCGGCAATGCGGACGGTTGATGGAGACGATGGTCACCGGCCCATCGCGTTCGACAAGGACAGCATCGGCGTCGGTCATGGTTTGCTCCCACGGTATTGTGGTTGTTATCTTTCGATCACCCAGCGGGTGACGGCCTGATGGAAATTGAGCGGGCTGGGGACGGTCATGTGGGTCTTGAGATATTTGAAGCCGGCCTTTTGCAGGGTGCGGTTCGGCGCCACGTTGAAGGCGTTCGGCTCGCAGAACAGCCGCTTCAGTTTCAAATGCTCGAAATAGAAGTCGACGGTGCGCCGCACGCATTCGACGCCGACGCCCTGATGCCTGCGCCCGGGCTCGGTGACATGCGGATGCATGTTGGCCTGTTCGCCGTAACGGATCTTGTCG
>JAENWU010000062.1 GCA_016649905.1 Thermoleophilia bacterium | reverse complement strand
TGCACGGCGGCGCCGACGGTGACTTCCTCGAAGCGGCCGCCGGGGCGAGCGCCGACGGCGAAGCCGGTGCCGACAACTGCCCGGGAGCGGCCGCGAAAACCTCCTGTCCCGGGACGGCGACCGCGGTCGCGGCGCGCAACACCGGCGCTGTCTCGGTCGGAATCTCGGCGCCGGGCGCGACGGGCACGACCCAGCTCTACCTGGTCGGCAGCAGCGCGGACGACGTGGTTGCCGTGACCTACTCCGCCGCGAGCGTCGAATTCCAGCTCAGCTCGGGCCAGTTCGACCAGAGCGCCGAGGACGAAGGCGGTTGCGCCGTGACCATGACCGTCGCAACCTGCCCGCTGACCGGGCCGCTCGACTCGATCGTCCTCGCTGGCATGGGCGCCGACGACGGCATCACCGCGAGCGGCTTTCCGAGCACGGCCGGAGTGGTCGTGACGGGCGGCCAGGGCAACGACACGATCACCGGCGGGGATCTGAGCGAGGATGTCCTCGCCGACGGCCCCGGCAGCGGCGACGACGATCTCAGCGGCCTCGACCGTGACGACGCCCTGCTCCACAACGGCGGCCCCGATCGCCTCTTCGGCGGTGCCGGCAACGACCTCTTCCTCTCGGTCTCGATCTGCGACCAGGAGGCACTGTCAGGCGAAGCCGGCCGCGACAACTCGTCCTGGGCGCGACTCGGGGCGGAAGGGGTTTCCGCCCAGCTCGATCCGGGACGCGCCGGGGAAGTCGGTGTGGGCGGGACGCCTGCCTGCCCCGCGAACGCGTTCGACTCGCTGCAGGGAATCGAGGACCTGGAGGGCTCAAACCAGCCCGACGTCTTCTTCGGCGATGCCGAACGAAACCAGCTGCTCGGCCATAAGGGAGCGGATTCCTACTTCGCCGGCGCCGGCGACGACTCGATCCTCGCCAACTCCGCTGACGACGACACCGCGATCGACTGCGGAGACGGTGTCGACTCGGCGCTGATCGACCTCCGTCCACAGTTCAACGACCCCGTCCCGGTCAACTGCGAGAGCGTCCGCGAAGCCGAACCGAACAACTTCCGCACCGTCACCGAACTGCCGCCGCCACCGCTGCCCGAGCCGCCCCCGGCGGACCTGACGCCGCCGCGCACCCGCATCACCCATCGTCCCCCGAAGCTGGTGATCGCTCGCGATCTGCCCCGCCGCGTCAGCTTCCGCTTTGCCTCCAGCGAGCCCGGCTCGAGCTTCCGTTGCAAGCTCGACCGCAGGCCCTTCGGAGTCTGCACCCCTCCCAGGGTCTTCAACCTCGGCAGAGGCCGCCACGCGGTGCGGATCTTCGCTGTCGACGCCGCCGGCAACCGCGACCCCAGCCCGGCGCTCTTCCGCTTCGAGGTGAGACGCGCCAAGCCGGCGTCGGCCAGGGGCTAGAGTTGTCGTGGTGAGCAAGGTCCTCTACACCGCCGAGGCGCACGTCACCGGAGGCCGCGCCGAGGGCCATGGCGTCAGCAGCGACGGTGTCCTCGAGGTAGACCTCCGCACCCCCACCGAGATGGGCGGCGAGGGCGGCGGCACCAATCCCGAGCAGCTCTTCGCGATCGGCTACGCGGCCTGCTTCGAGGGCGCGCTGGGCGCTGTGGGGCGCCGCCGCAAGCTCGAGGCCGGCGACGTCGCGATCGACTCCAAGGTGGACCTGATCACCGGCGAGGACCGCAGCTTCGGGATCGCGGTCGAGCTGCACGTGACCCTGCCCTCGGTGGAGGGCGAGGACGCGGTCGAGATGGTCCGCGAGGCCCACGGGGCCTGCCCCTACTCGAACGCGACCCGGGGCAACATCGACGTGACGCTGACCGCCAACGGCGCCGCGGTCGAGGCCTAGTCCGCCCGGCGTGGCCGACGGCCTGCGCATAAGCGTCCTCGACCAGACGCCCGTCTCCGAGGGCTCGACCGCCGCTGAGGCGCTGCGCAACTCGATCGACCTGGCGCAGCTCTGCGACCGGCTTGGCTACCACCGCTACTGGGTCGCCGAGCACCACGGTGGCGGCCTCGTCGCCGGCCCTTCGCCGGAGGTGCTGATCGGTCCGATCGCGGCGGCGACCAGCCGGATGCGGATCGGCAGCGGCGGCGTCATGCTGCCCCACTACAGCCCGCTCAAGGTGGCGGAGAACTTCGGCGTCCTCGCCGGTCTCTTCCCGGGACGGATCGACCTCGGCGTCGGTCGCGCCGCCGGCACCGACCCGATGACGACCCAGGCGCTCCAGCGCGACCGCTCGCAGCCGCCGCCGGACGACTTCCCCGAGCAGCTGACCGAGCTGCTCGCCTACTTCGAGCGCAGCTTCTCGGCCGATCACCCCCTGGCCCGCCTCGCCGACTCGCTGCCCGGCAGCCCGGAGGCCCCGGAGCCGTGGCTGCTCGGCTCCTCGCAGCAGAGTGCGATCTGGGCCGGTGAAATGGGCCTGCCCTACGCCTTCGCCGACTTCATCAACCCCAGCGGCGCCCCCTACGCGGAGACCTATCGCCAGGGCTTCGCCGCCGGCGTGCGGCTGCCGCAGCCGCGACTCGCGGTCGCGGTCCGAGCGATCGTCGCCGCCAGCGAGGAGGAGGCCGAGCGGCTCTCGACCAGCTGGCGGATGGCCTTCGACCTGCTGCGCCGCGGCCGCCTGATCCCGGTGCCGCCGCCGGAGAAAGCCGAGCGCTACTTCGAGCTGCACGATTACGAGAGCGAGGGGCCGCGAAAACCGCGTCGGCTCACCGGCACCCCCGCTCAGGTCCGGGCCGAGATCGAGGAAGTGGCTGCCGAGTACGGAGCCGAGGAGGCGATCGTGGTGACGATCACCCACGACCACCAGGCGCGCCGCCGCTCCTATGAGCTGCTCGCCGAGGAGTTCGGGCTGGGGGCCATCCGCGCGGCGGCGTAGGGTCGCCGCCGTGGCCCGGCTTCGCAAATCGCACCTGCTGATCATCCTCGCGCTGGCCTGTGCTTTCGTCCTCGGTGCAGTTCTGCCCGGCGCTTTTGCGCAGCAGAAGGCGGCGCCGGAAGTCGTCCGCAACGCCCTCGCCCAGACCAGCGACGTCAAGGGGGCGCCGAAGCGGACGATGGTGCTGAGCCGCGTCGTCGTCAATCCCGGCGCCAAGCTGGCGCTGCACCACCACCTCGGAACCCAGATTTCCCGCGTTGCCTCCGGGACGCTGACCTACACGGTCGAACGCGGCTCCGCCGTCGTCCGCGAAGGCGAGGCCGACCAGAACCCGCGGGTGGTCCGCACGATTGCGGCAGGGCAGACGGGCAGGGTCCGCGCCGGCCAGTGGCTGGTCGAGCAGCCCTCCGACATCCACCGGGCCGCCAACCGCGGCTCGGTTCCCGTCGTCATTTACCTGGCGACGCTGCTGGAAGCCGGGGCGCCGCCCTCGACGCCGGTCGTCCTCGCCAAAGGCTGAGAGGCGGCCGCAGCCTCAGAGGTGGAACTGCTCCCGGTAGGCAGCCGGGACCAGGTCGGCGTACTCGGGGTGGCGCTGGATGTAGCTGTTGGCGAAGGGGCAGAAGGGCATCACCTCGAGCCCACGCTCGCGGACGTCGTCGAGGGCACTGGCGATCAGCTGGCTGGCCAGGCCCTGACCTTCGAGCCGGTTGTCGGTCTCGGTGTGAACGAAGGCGATCAGGCCCGGCCGCTCGCGGTAGGTGACGAAGCCAGCGAGCTCGTCGTCGAGACGCAGCTCGTAGCGATTCAGCTCAGGGTTGTTTACGACTCTGGTCGCCACCAGCTGCCCCCGCCTTCTCGTCGCTGGGAGCTCCCGGCGCCTTGATCGCCGCCGCCGCGCCCTTCGCTTTGTCGCCGAGGCTGCCTTTGCCGCTGGCGATGTCTTTCAGCTCCTGCGCGTCCGCTTTCAAGCTCTCGACGCCGCCCCGGTCGTCGACCGTTTTCTTCGCTTTGTTGAAGAGTTTCTTCAGATCCATCGCGTTCCTCCGTGACCCTTTAAGATCGCCACTCAGCGAGTTTGGCTGCGCAGCAGCCGACCCGCCCGGATAGCTCAGTTGGTAGAGCACTTCCATGGTAAGGAAGGGGTCACGAGTTCGAGTCTCGTTCCGGGCTTCGCTCTATGAAGCGCAATGCGGCTCCCGCGAGGGAGCCGCTTCTCGTAGGTGGGCAACGGATTGGGCAACGGTGCGTGCTCTCGGCGTCAATTCTGCCTCGAAGCCGTTTACACCAGTTCGATTCTGGTAGGCGCCCTTTTGCCTGGGAGGCGCTGGCCAGGCCTTGAACGAGGCCGGAGTTGCGGGGCCGCTGGAGGACCGGGACCTTCGCCGCTGATAGCCCCCGCCTAGGCGTTGGGGGAATCGCCAGTGCCTTTGCCAGTGAGCGCGCCGCGTCGCTGGCGGTACTCGTCGGGCGAGATCTCGCCGCTTGCCAATCGGCGATCGAGGATCTCGATCGCGCTGCGCCCGTGGCCGCTGGGGTGTCCGCCGGCCAGGGACTGCACCAGCCAGACGACGCCGAAGATCACGAGGCCCCAAAAAGCGACCATCAGGACCGTCATCAGAATCCACCAGCCGGCGCCCCAGTCGCCCATGTGGTTGCCCCAACCCATGTCGCCCAGGACGAGAATCGCTGCGGTCATCATCAGCTCCCTTCGAGGAGCTGCCGGCGCTCCTCGTACTCTTCGTTGGTCAGTTCGCCCGCCGCGTAGCGCTGCTTCAGCGTGTCGAGCGGGCCGGGTGGGCGGCGGCGGGAAAGCAAGAGCGCCGCGACGGCCACTGCGCCGATCAGGACCGCCATCACGCCGACCATCGCGGCCGCGGAGGGGCCGTCGAAGTCATCGTCGTCGGCGCTGGATTGGCTCCAGTAGCCACCCATCATCGAGCCGGAGGGGCCGTAGCGTCCGCCCTGTGGGGGGCCACCCATCATCCCGTCCCCAACCATGCCCATCGCATTGAAGGCACCCGTCATGCGGCCGAAGTCGGAGGGCAGCTGACCGCCCCCGCAGCCCGCAAAGCGACGACCCATCGCCTCGTGGATCTGTGGCTCGCTGTCGGAGCCCATCATCCGCGACATGGCCCCGTCCATCGCTTCGTGGCTGTTGGTAGAGCCGAGCATTCGGCCCATCACGTACTCGCCGACACGCTCGAAGTCTTCGGCGCCGGCGTCATTGCACTGCAGCTTCCCGCTCTCGAGCTCGCGCAGGATCTTCGAGCCCTCTTGTTCCTCCTGGGCCGTCGACGCGACGGCGACGCCGGGGATCAGGGCGAGAAGGCCCCCGGCGATCAGGACGACCAACCAGACTCGCGCCGGCAAGCCATGGCTAATCATGGTGTTCTTGGTGTTCGGTTGGCGATCGGTGGGGTGACCCCGGCGCTGGCGTGATGAAGCACATGGGGGAGCAGGCCTACCGACGGCGGTCCAGGCGGCCGAGAGAGTCAGGGCCAGCCGGCGGGCTACCGACCCACGCGGCCCGGAAGATACTTCGGGTGGCGCCGATGCCCCCATCACCGACAGAGTGTAGGAGTGGGAGCGGGGCCCCGCAAGATCCTTCATCGTCGCCTTCCTTCCTCCGAATTTATCTGTCGTGCCTCGGCAACTCACCTCAGCGAGGACGCTATTGCCACTCCTCCTACGCGGCGTCGGGGAAGGCCCGCTGACCCCGCTGTGGCCAACTACGGATCGCGCCCCCTAAATGGTGCTTCCTGCATTCTCCACTTCGCTAGAGCCGCGGCGGTTTACGGATGCCCCGATGGTGTCCCCGGCACAGAATCCCGGGTGTGAGCAACCGGAACGTCCTCGTCAACGCCCGAACCGGCTGCACTCCGATCGCAATCGTCGGGTGCCAGCGATGACGCGACCCGCTGAATCAGCCGCCGAGTACAGCCTCCAGCTCGGCCAGCTGCGTTTCGATCCCGGCGCAGACCCCCTCGCAGATTTCGTGCACACCCGGGTCGGCGATGCGGTAGAGCGAACTGGTCCCCTGCTTGCGGCGGGCGACGAAGCCCCCGGCGAGCAGCGCCGAGAGGTGCTTGGAGACGTTCTGCTGCGAGGCGCCGAGGGCCTCCGTCAGCTCTCCCACCGAGGCCTCTTCCCTGGTCCGCAGGAGGTCGATAATTCGCAGCCTGGTCGGGTCGGAGAGGGCGCGGAAGCGGCGTGCGATCAGCTCCGCGGCGTCGGGACTGAGGGGGCTCTTCATCATCTGATACGCTACTCCACACTTGTTAAGTTGTTAACTTGTAGACCAACCATCCGGAGGATAGCGATGCCAGCCACGACCGAACGAACTTCGCTCCAATCGGTGGAGCAGGGCCACGACACCGCCTGGCCGCTGGAGCGGATCCTCTTCCTCCTGGCGGGGACCATGACCGGCCTCAGCGCCATTCTGAGCGCCGTCGTCAGCCCCTGGTTCCTGCTGCTGACCGGCTTCGTCGCCGCCAACCAACTGCTCTTCGTCGCCGTCGGCAACTGTCCCAGTTCCTGGGTGCTGCGGCGCTACTTCGGCGTCAAGGCCGCCTGCGACCGATGAGCGACCTCGGCCCGATCGGGCGGCTCGGCCGCTTTGCGGCCACCCACCGCCGCGCCGTCTTCATCGCCTGGGCGGTCGTCGCCGTCGGCCTCGGCGTACTCGCTCCACGGGTGGAGACGGCGCTCTCGGGCGCCGGCTGGCAGGCCAACGGCTCGGAATCGGTCAAGGTCCGCGAACAGCTGGACGCCAACTTCGGCGGCGCCGGCTCCTACGCGCTCCAGGTCGCCGTCCACTCCGAGCAGCTGACCGCCGCCGACCCGGCGTTCCGTCGCACCGTGGCCCGGGTCGAACGCGTGCTGGCCGCCGACTCCGCGGTGGGCAGCGTCGTCGCGCCCCGCCCCGGTGCCTCGATCTCCGGCGACGGCCACACCGCGATCGTCACCGGCACCGCCGCCAAGAACCCGAACGAGATGGTCGCCGCTGCCGACGACCTCAAGGCCGTGGTCGCGGCCGCCGCCGCGCCCGGCGTCGAAGCGAATCTGAGCGGCGCCGCCGGGATGTGGTCGGACTTCAACGAAGCCAACCGCGAGGCGATGCTGAAGTCGGAGCTGATCTCCTGGCCCGTGACCCTGGCGATCCTCGTCCTCGCCTTCGGCTCGCTGGTCGCCGCCGGGCTGCCGCTGATGCTGACGATCATCGGCCTGGTCGCCTCCGCCGGAGTCCTCTACCTCGGCACCCTGCTCTCGCCGATCTCGATCTGGGCGATGAACTTCGCGCTGATGTTCGCGCTCGCGCTCGGGATCGACTACGCGCTGTTCATCGTCATGCGCTTCCGCAACGCCCTCTTCGGCCAAGAGCACGACCCGGCCCAGGCAGTCGGGGAGACGATGGACACCGCTGGCAAGGCGGTCCTCTTCTCCGGCCTGACCGTGCTGATCTCGCTCTCGGCGGTGATGCTGGTGCCGAGCCCCGCCTTCCGCTCGATGGCGCTCGGGGTGATGATCTCGGTGATCTTCGTGTTGGCGGCGACGCTGACCCTGCTGCCGGCGGTGCTCTCAAAGCTCGGCCCTCGCGTCGACAAGCTCAGCCTCCCCTGGGCGCACAGCGGCGGCCACCGCTCCGAGCGCTTCGCCCGCTGGGGGGAGATGCTCTGGCGCCGGCCGTTCGTGTTCGGCGGCCTCGCCCTGGTGATCCTGATCGGATTGGCGCTGCCGATCCTCGGCCTGAAGACGGGCATGCCCTCGATCAAGGTTGTCCCCGAGAACGACTCCTCGCGCGTCGGTTACCAGCAGATCAGCGCCGCCTTCGGGCCGGGCGCGCCAGGGACCCTGCAGGTCGTCGCTCCCCAGGGCGAGTCTGCCGCGACGGTGGCGGCGCTGAGCGCGGATGCCGGGATCGCCGCGGTGAGGCCCCCGGCCCCCGGGGAAAACGGCCTCGCGCTGATCCAAGCCGTGCCCACCAGCGGGCCCTCGACGACGGCGGTGGGCGATACGATCGACCGGCTGCGCACCGAGCTTCCGGCGAACGCCCTGGTCGGCGGCCCGGCAGTCGAAAACCACGACCTCGAAGCCGCCCTGGCGGGGAAGACGCCACTGGCGATCGGGATCGTCCTCATCCTCGGCTTCCTGCTGCTGCTGGTCGCCTTCCAGGCGCCGCTGATAGCGGCGATTGGGGTGCTGGCCAACCTGCTCTCGGTCGCCGCCGCCTTTGGCGTCGCCAAGCTGATCTTCCAGGACGGCCACCTGAGCGGCCTGCTGGGCTTCGAATCGCAGGGCTTCCTCGACGCCTGGGGGCCGATCTTCTTCTTCGCGATGATCTTCGCGATCGCGATGGACTACACCGTCTTCCTACTCTCCTCGGCACGCGAGCACTGGGAAGAGACCGGCGACGCGAAGGCGGCGATGGTCGGCGGGCTCGCCCACTCCGGCCGGGTGATCCTCGCCGCCGGGGCGGTGATGGTCGCGGTCTTCTTCACCTTCGCCCTCTCGGGCCCGCTGCCGCCGAAGGAGATGGGGACGATCCTCGGCATCGCCGTCCTGCTCGACGCCTTCCTGGTCCGCCTGCTGCTGCTGCCGGTCTTCCTGCGTCTCGCCGCCGGCGCCGCCTGGTACCTACCCGCCTGGCTCGACCGGATCCTGCCGGACGTGCGCTTCGGTCACGGGCCTGCAGGCGGCGAGAAGAAGGAGCCGACCGAGGGAGCAGCCGATTCGGCCTCGCCGGCTGAGCCGGTTGGAGCCGGAGCCCCGGAGCGGCGTCACTAGTCCTCAAGCTCGACTCGACGGACGTGGGTCGAAGGCACCGCACTACTTCAGCGTGCGCTAAGCCGATCGCTCGCAGGTCATCAGAGGTGGCGCCGACGCGGGTCGCCCAACGCTCATGCACAAAGGCGCAGCCGCGACAGGAGTTGACCCGGCTGACGGCAACCATGACCCGCTCTCGCAGGGTCGAGTCGAGGCAACTGCGAAGGTAGACGGCGGCCAGGGGCCGAATTCGCCGCGGGTCTCCTTGCTTCGGCGGTTCCTCCTCTTGTTGGCGGTGATCGCCCTCGGCGCCTACAACCGCCGCCGCTCGGTACCGCGCCTGCGTCAGATCGCCGCCGGTGGCGAGTCGCCCGGTCGCGCCGGTCTGTTGTTGCGCTGTGCCTTGCGGGCGGAGGTCGCGCTGCTGGTCATCGCGCTCGGGGTGACCGCGGCGCCTCCCTTCAGCCACTCGGTTTCGATCCGACCGGCTGCCGGCTCGTCCTTCAAGTACACCAGCAGCGCCCAGCTATCGAGGACGACCAACGCCCTGCCTTTGGGCCTTGCGCTCCTCCAGCTCACGCTCCCTGCGGCGCTCCTCCAGCAGCTCATCCGTCACCGTCGTCCCCGCGATCGCCGGTGGAACCCCTGGCCACCCTGCCTTCGATCTTGGCAACGTGGTGGTGCGCTCAGCGTTGTTCGTCAATCGGGCGACGGCGCAGGTCACGGCGAAAGCCGGTCCACTGCCGAGGGTTCTCAAGAGCGTCGTCTTGCGAATCCGCGACATTCGGATCAAGCTCGACCGGCCCAACTTCTCCCTCAACCCGACCAGTTGCGATGCCAACGTCGTCTCGGCCACCGTTTCCGGCAGCGACGGGGCTGCCAAGACGCTGACCAGCCCCTTCCAGGTTGGCGGCTGTCAGAAGCTCAGCTTCGGCCCCAAGCTCAAAGCGAAGCTGACCGGAGGCACCAAACGAGGCGGCCACCCGGCCTTCACGGCGGAAGTCAACTTCCCCGCCGGCCAGGCCAACACCAAGGGCGTCCAGGTGACGATCCCGCATTCCGAGTTCCTCGAGCAGGCCCACATCAACACGATCGTCGTTGTCGCGATCACCGTCGGCATGCTCGGCAACATCACCGCGGTCCTGGTCGCGGCTGGCTGAGCGGCCAGGTCCAGCCCTCTGTATATGGGATGCCTTCGTGGACAGCGGCGAATCACCCGGGCCCTGCTCAATGATCGCGTACGCTTGACCAACTTGACCAAGCGTTGTACCCTGACCCCATGGCCCAGACTGTCGGCATCGGCGAGGCGAAGACCAACCTCTCGAAGCTCGTCCGCCGCGCCGAGGCCGGCGAGGAGATCGTCGTGTGCCGCGGCCGCGAGCCGGTCGCCCGCATCGTGCCGCTCGAGCGCAAGCGCGGTGGGGTGAGGGGCCGCGGCTCGATGAAGGGCGAGATCTGGATGGTTCCGGACAAGGAGATGAAGGAAGTCGATCGGGAGATCGAGCAGATGTTCGAGGAGAGCGAGATCTTCCCTGGCGAAAGCTCGCCTTCCGGTCAAGATTGAGGCTACTGGTCGATAGCCATGCTCTGCTCTGGCACGTCCTCGATGACCCCCGCCTTACGGCCGTGCCAACGGCGACGATCGAGGCCGACGATGCCGAGGTGCTGGTCAGCGTAGCGAGCCTTTGGGAGATTGCCATCAAGAGCGCCCTCGGCAAGCTCGAGGTGCCCGACGACCTGCCCCAGCGAGTCAAGGAGCTCGGCTTCGAGTTGTTGGGGGTCACGGCTGAGCACGCTTGGGCGGTGCGGCACCTGCCCCATCACCACCGAGATCCCTTCGACCGCTTGCTGATCGCCCAGGCCCAGGTCGAACGGCTGCCGATCCTCACCGCCGACCCCGTCTTCGATGCCTACGACGTGACCGTGCTCTGGGGTTCGGGGTGATCTGGCGTGACCCTTCGCCAGATACCGATATGTAGGCTGCCGCCGTGGACTTCGCCCTGACGGACGAGCAGAACGACTTCGTCGACGCGATTCGGAACTTCTGCGACCGCGAGTGCGGCACGCAGGACCAGCGCGAGCGGCTGACCGAGGGGTACACCGAGCGGCACAGCTTCGCGATCTACGAGCAGATGGCCCAGCTCGGCTGGCTTGGCGTCACGATCCCCGAGGAGTACGGGGGCTCGGGCGGCACGATGCTCGAGGCCTGCCTCTTCATGGAGGAAACCTCGCGGGGTCTGGCCCCGATCGGCGGCTACGCGACGACGCTGATCGTCGCCGGCGCCACTCAGCGCTTCGGCAGCGAGAAGCAGAAGGCGGAGATTCTCGGCGGCATCGCCGGCGGTGGCGTCGAGGCGATCGCGATGACCGAGCCCGAGGCGGGCTCGGACGTCGCCGCCCTCAGCACCAGCGCCAAAGCGGTCGACGGCGGCTTCGTCCTCAACGGCCAGAAGGTCTTCTGCTCCAACGCCCACATCGCCGACCACGTTCTCGTCGTCTGCCGCACCACCCGCAGCGACAATAAGCACGAGGGGATGACGATGATCTGGGTCCCGCAGGGCGCCGAGGGGATGGAGGTCGTCCCGATCGAGACGATGGGCGGCAGCGAGACCAACCACCTCTACTTCACCGACTGCGAGGTGCCCGCCGACGCCGTCCTCGGTGCGGTCGACCAGGCCTGGACCCAGCTGATGGCCGGCCTCAACGTCGAGCGCCTGATCCTTGCCGCGACGATGCTCGGCATCGCCCAGCGCGCCTTCGACGACGCCCTCCACTACGTCAAGGAGCGGCGCCAGTTCGGCCGCCCGATCGGTTCCTTCCAAGCCCTCCAGCACCGGCTCGCCGACCTCGCCACCGACCTCGAGGCGGCCCGCCTGATGACCCGCTGGGTGGCGACGCTGACCGACGAGGACCCCGAGCGGATGCTGCCCCAGCAGGCCTCGATGGTGAAGCTCTTCGTCACCGAAGTCGCCAAACGGACGACGATCGACGGCATGCAGCTGATGGGTGGCTACGGCTACTCCTCCGAGTACGACATGGAGCGCCTCGTGCGCGCCGCGATGGTCTCGACCATCTACGGCGGCACCTCGGAGATTCAGCGCACGATCATCGCCAAAACGCTCGGCCTCTAGCCCTCCCGGCTACAGCGCGGTTCTTCTTCCCTCGGACGGAGATGGCTTCGCCGATGCCAAGACTTGGGACGAGAACTTGACTTTTTTGGGTACGGCTGGACGCATGTACTAGGAAAACCGTAAAACGAATGCGTACCAATGCCGTACCGTGCGGCTTTGTTTAGGTGGTCTGAGCTCAACCGCTCGGCCCGTGTCTTGGCATTCCATCCCTCGAAGGGAGCTTTTCGTGAGCAGAGCTGTGCGTGGTTCGGTCTTGTCCCTGTTCGTGATCGCCACGGCGCTGCTGGCCCTTGCCGGTACGGCGGGCGCGGCGGTTGTCTACGACAACATCGCGACGCCTCAACCGGGCAACGTCGTCAGCCTTGGCTACGAGGCGACCTCGACGTCCGAGTGGGGAGGCCAGGTCGAACTCGCGGGCAGCCAGCGCCAGAACCCGAAGGTGACCGTGCTGATGAGCAGCTGGGGCTGCGAGTCTGGCGGCGGCGTTGACCCCTGCGTGACGACCCCGGGCTCGACCTTCACGCACCAGCTGACGCTGCGGCTCTACGCGGTCGAACCGGACGAGTCGCCCGGGGCGCTGCTGGCGACCAAGACCAAGACCTTCGCGATCCCGTACCGGCCCTCGTCCTCGGGTGGCTGCTCGGGTGGCCGCTGGTCGCCCGACGGCGGCACCACCTGCTTCAGCGGCTTCGCGACCCCGGTCTCCTTCGACCTGCCCGGCGTCGTCCTGCCCGACAAGCTGATCGCGACGGTCGCGTACGACACCTCGCACCGCGGCTACTCGCCGCTGGGTGAGTTCGCCTGCTTCACGGAGTCCGGCGGCTGCGGCTATGACTCGCTGAACGTCGGCGCCGAGACGGTGCCGCCGACGGTCGGCGCGATCCCGGCCACGGTCACCGAGGACACCTACTGGGCGACCACGGTCGGCGGCTTCTACTGCGACGGCGGCGCCGGTGGCGCCGGCGCCCTGCGCCGGGACGACTGCACGCCGGCCGACGAAGACTGGGCGGAAAACCAGCCGTCGCTGCGGATCTCCGCCTTCGCCGACGGCACCTACGTGGTCAACGACGACACGACCGGCCCCGGCCCGGCCGGCGCCAACTGCGCCGATCCGAACTTCGACACGATCCAGGCCGCCGTCGACGCGGTCCCGGCCGGCGCCACGGTGCTGGTCTGCGCCGGCAGCTACCAGGAGAACGTCACGATCGAACGCGGGATCGAGGTCCGCGGCGCCGGCGAGGAAACCGTCGTGCGGCCGGCGATCGCCGGGCCGACCTGTGGCTCGGGCTCGATCTGCCCCGGCTCGAGCAACGTCTTCCTCGTGCGCTCCAGCGGGGTCACGATCGAGCACCTGAAGATCGACGGCGACAACCCGGCCATCGGTGCCCCCGGCACGATCGAGGCCCGCAACGGCGTCATCACCGACCACACCCTCGCCACGCCCTTCGACGGCCTCGACGTCAACCACGTCACGATCGCCAACATCTACCTGCGCGGGATCTACGCCTCCAGCGGCGGCAGCTTCGCCTTCGACCACAACCGCGTCGAACACGTCGACTCCGATCCCGCCTCGATCGCGATCTTCAACTTCGGTGGCGCCGGGACGATGACCGACAACGTCGTCAGCGATGCTTCCGACGCGATCTCCTCCAATCATTCGCGCGGGGTGACGATGACCGGCAACGAAGTCACCGATTCCCGCAGCGGCCTGCACACCGACAACGCCGGCGATGGCGGCGGATCCGCCGACGTGATCGCCGACAACGTCGTCAGCGACTGCAAGCAGGACGGCTACGGCGTCTGGGTCTTCGTCCCCTACATCGCCCCCAGCGTCCACGACAACTCGGTCAGCGGCTGCGCGGTCGGCCTCGGCTCGTTCGGCGGCAGCTTCTCCGGGCCGACCGTGGCGCCGGCGTTCACCCACAACAGCGTCGACGGCACCGGGGCCCCGGTCTCGGCGGGCACCACCACCGGTGCCTGGCTCGACACGACCAGCTTCGGCTTCGGCGACACCGACAACGACGTCGTCCTCACCGCCAACACGATCCGCGGCTTCGACGAAGGTCTCTACCTCGGCGAGGGCGGCGGCGCCGACCTGACCGCGACGGCGCATTTCAACCGCGTGGTCGACAACACGGCGGCGATCACCTCGCTCGCCGGGATCGTCGCCAACTTCGAGAACAACTGGTGGGGCTGCAACGCCGGCCCCGGCAGCCCGGGCTGTGGGACCGCGTCCGGCCCGGCGGACGTCAACCCGTGGCTGGTGCTGAAAGTGGCCGCCAGCCCGGCGGCGATCCCGCTGGGCGGCAACGCCACGATCACCGCCGATCTCACCCATGACTCGGGCGGTGCGCTGGCCGGGACCCAGTTTCCCGATGGCGTCACCGCGAGCTTCGCGACCAGTTACGGATCGATCCCGACGCCGCAGGCGACCAGCGGCGGTCAGGCCGCGAGCGCTCTGACCGGTGGGCTCAACGCCGGCAATGCGCACGTCACCACGACGGTCGACAACCAGACCGTCGCCGTCGACGTCCACGTCGGCACCGGATACGTCGTCAACGACGACACGACCGGCCCCGGCCCGTTCGGCGCCGACTGCGCCAACCCGGACTTCGCGACGATCCAGGCAGCGGTAGCGGCGGTGCCGACGGGCTCGACGATCCTGGTCTGCGCCGGCCTCTACACCGAACAGGTGCATGTCGACAACAAGCCGTTGACGATCAAGGGGTCGGGCCCCGGGCTGACCACGATCAGCTCGCCGCCGCTTGCCTCGCTGGCGAACGACTTCGGCGCCGACGCCGGCGGCGACCGCCGCCCGATCGTCTACGTCGAGGGCAGGAGCGCCAGCATCGAGGGCCTCGCGGTCGACGGCCACGCCGTGCTCGGGGGCGGGTGTCAACCGCAGCTCGTGTACGGCATCGCCTACTTCAACGCCGGCGGCGCCGTCAGCAACGTCAGCGTCAAGGACGTCCGCAACGAACCGCTGAACGGCTGCCAGAACGGCCTCGGCATCTACAACCTCAACCGCGACCACGCGAACCGCAACTGGACGGTCCAGAACAGCACGGTCAACGGAGCCCAGAAGAACGGGATCACCGGCAACGAACAGGGTCTGAACGCGACCATCGTCGGCAACGTCGTGCAGGGAGCCGGCCCCGCCGGGATCGCCCAGAACCTGGTCCAGCTTGGTTTCGGAGCCGGCGGCTCGGTGACCGAGAACACGCTCTCCGGGGCCCAGTGCAACCTCGCCGCCCCGGTGTGCGGCGGCGACCCCGCCACCGGCACCCAGTCCACCGGCGTGCTGCTCTACGAAGCGCCCGGGGGCGTGCTCGTCAACCGCAACACGATCAGCGGCAACGACGCGGGCGTCTACGACACCGCCGGCAGCGGCACCCACACGATCTCGGACAACAATCTGAGCGGCAACCGCTACGAGAACCTGTTCGTCGACAGCGCCACCGTCGACGCGAGCGGCAACCGGATCAGCGGCGGCTCCTTCGGCGTCGTCGCGATCTCGTTCGGGGGCGCAACCAGCTCCAACCCGTCGCTGCGACTGCTCGGCAACACCATCACCGGCGCCGCCAAAGCCGGGGTCGCGGTCCTGCGCGAAGAAGTCGGCGCCGACTCGCCGAACGTCAACGCCCACTTCAACCGCATCGCCGGCAACGCGGTCGGCATCGACAACACCGGCGCCGGCACCGAAGGGATCGGCGGCGGCGGCTCGGTCGACGCCTCCGACAACTGGTGGGGCTGCAACGCCGGCCCCGGCGCCGCCGGTTGCGACACCGTCGCCGAGGACGTCCAGGGGTCGGTCCGGATCGCCCCCTGGCTCGTCCTGCGCCTCGCCGCGGCGCCATCGAGCGTCTACAAATCGATCGGGCAGTCTCAGCTCACCGCTGACCTGACCCATGACTCGACCGGCGCCGTCGCCGGGACGGGCTTCCCCGACGACACGCCGGTCGCCTTCGGCGCCAGCGGCGGCTCGGTCAGCCCCAGCAGCGATGCGACGGTCGCCGGTCGCGCCTCCTCCCAGTTCAGCGCCGGCGGCACCGTCGGCGCGGCGGCGGGCACGGCGCAACTCGACGGCCAGACCGTCGAAGCGGCGATCCAGATCATCGAAGGCCCGCAAGGCCCCACCGGTGCCACTGGCGCCACGGGTTCCACTGGCGCGACCGGCTCGACGGGAGCGACTGGATCAACGGGAGCGACTGGATCAACGGGCGAAACCGGCGCCACCGGCAGCGCGGGAGCGACCGGAGCGACCGGTTCGACGGGTGCCACTGGAGCCACCGGCAGCACCGGAGCAACGGGCGCAACCGGTTCAACGGGAGCCACGGGAGCCACCGGAGCCACCGGCAGTACCGGCGCAACCGGAGCAACGGGCGCAACCGGAGCGACCGGTTCGACGGGTGCCACTGGCGCCACCGGTAGCACCGGGGCAACGGGCTCCACGGGTGCAACTGGGGCGACCGGCGCAACCGGCAGCACGGGAGCAACCGGCTCCACGGGCGCAACCGGAGCAACTGGTCCGACTGGAGCCACTGGCGCCACCGGTAGCACCGGAGCAACGGGTGCAACCGGAACGACCGGTCCGGCTGGCCCGACCGGAGCCACCGGCGCGACCGGCTCAACCGGAGCCACTGGCTTGACCGGTCCGACCGGAACCACCGGTGCCACCGGGAAAAGCAACGCCAGCCCGAGTCTGGCGCTGCAGAGGAAAATGACGATCGGCTTCCCGAAGAAGACGATCACGGTCGTCGGCGGCAAGGCAAAGGTGCTCGTCAAGTGCAGCGGCTCGACCGCGCAGCGCTGCGTCGGGACCCTGACCCTGAAGATCGGGAGCGCCCGCTACAGCGTGGCCTACTCGGTCCGGAAGGGGAAGAAGGCCGTGGCGAAGGTTCCGCTCGGAGCCGACGCGGAGCTACTGGCCGGGTCCCCGCCGCCCAAGGTCACTGCCATCGCCCGCACCGAGCAGACCAGCGGTGGGGCGACGAAGACGAAGCGCACTCTGCGCCTGAAGTAGGCCCGGAGGGGCGGCGGCCGCGGGTCGCCGCCCCTCCTCGTTTTTCGTGGACGTTTGTCCAGTAGTCATGCCTGAGCGCTACGCGGCGGCGCGGATTCTTCCGATGCGCCGCATGTGCGACGACACTTCGCAAACGCGCTGCGACTGGCGGCTGTGCTGGCCGCGCTCGGGATCGTGCTCGTGCCGGCTGCGGCCGGAGCGGCCACCCGCGAGCCGCTGACAGCATCCTCGACTCGGTCGGAGCAGGGCAACTTCTTCCCCGACGCCGCCGGCAGTCCCAGCGCCCGCGCGCTGACCGCCGCCCAGCGCGGCGCCGCCGAGCTCGCGGGCGAGCAGTTTCGGATCAGCTCCAGCGCCTACGGCCCCGAGGTGACCGAGCCGATCGCCGCGACCCTGCGGGGGCTCGAGCACGGGCCGGAGCTGGCGCTGCTCAGCGTCTACGTCGCCACCCCCGATGAGATCGCCTCGATCTGCGGCGCCACCGTGATCGCCTGCTACCTCCCGGACCAGATGGAGATGGTCGTCTCCGGGGTCGACCGCGCGATCGCCGGGGTGCCGCGCGAGTTCGCGATCGCCCACGAGTACGGCCACCACATCGTCAACACCCAGCGCAGCGACCTCTCTCCCGCGATCGAGTCCGGCACGATCCGCTGGGCCACCTACGAGCGCGTCTGCCAGTTCACCAGGGCCCGCAAGCTCTATCCGGGAGACCAGGGCTCCCACTACTGGCAGAACCCGGAGGAGGCCTTCGCCCAGTCCTACGCCCATCTCAACGACCCCGCGTCGCGAGTGTCCTGGCAGTACACCTCGCTGCTGCGCCCGAGCGCGACCTCGCTGGCGAAGATCGAGGCCGACGTCACCAGGCCCTGGCAGGGGCCGGTCAGCTCGACTCTGGCCGGGAACCTGGCGGCGCCGGCGCCCAGCCACGCCGCCCCAGCCGCGACCGGATCCGGCCCTGTCTCTTATACACATCTGACG
>JAENWU010000061.1 GCA_016649905.1 Thermoleophilia bacterium | reverse complement strand
ACGTGGACCGGGATCCGGATCGTCCGTGCCTTGTCGGCGAGCGCGCGGGCGATCGCCTGGCGGATCCACCAGGTCGCGTAGGTGGAGAACTTGAACCCCTTGCGGTAGTCGAACTTCTCCGCCGCGCGGACCAGGCCCAGCGTCCCCTCCTGGATCAGGTCGAGGAAGGGGAGCCCCTGGTTCCGATAATTTTTCGCGATCGAGACGACCAGTCGCAGGTTCGACTCGACCATTTTCTGCTTGGCGTCGAGGTCACCGCGCTCGATCCGCTTCGCAAGTTCGACCTCCTCCGCCGCGGTAAGCAGGCGGACTTTGCCGATGTCCTTGAGGAACAACTGCAAGGAATCGGTGGTCATGTCGGGTTTCAGGTCGAGCGCCTGTTTCTGGCGCCGGCGGCCTTTTTTCCCGGTGTCGGCGGGCATCGCGTCCGCCGCCGCTTTCTGGGCGGGATCCATGTCCTCGACGAGCTCGATCCCCGACTTCTCGAGGTGCCCGTAGAGGTCCTCGACGTCAGACTCGTCGAGATCTACCTCGGAGACAGCCGAGGCGATGTCGCCGAAGGTCAGCACGCCAAGCTGCTGCCCGCGATTGATGAGGTTCTTGACCTCCTCCAACTCTTGAAGCTCTGCTACCAGCATCCGTGTCTACTCGTTTCCCTAGCGCGTGGTGTTTAGTCCTGGGTGATGAAATGCCGTCGCGAGCCGAAAGTCGCGCCGGACGATGAAAAAGCGGACCAGAGACGCGGTCCGCGAAATAAGGCCTTGCCATTCAGTTTGCCCAACAGGGCGGGCGTCAAACTTCCGTCAAACGCTTGTTCGTATGGTAGTCGCTTCAGTTTGTGAAGTCAATGCCCAGCTCTCCGCGCCATCCACGCTCCTGGCTCAAAGCCTTTTGGCAGCGCGCGTACACCGAGAACGTCACCGGATTGTCGGCAATGGTCGCCTACAACCTGATGCTGGCGGTCTTTCCCTTCGCCCTCCTGGTCCTCTTCGTGTTCGGCCAGGTGCTGAAGATCGAGGGCGTCGAGACCAGCGTTCTCAGTGATCTACAGAGGCTTTTCCCCGACGTCGAGCAGAACACCCTGACCGACGTCCTCAGCCGGATCGAGAACAACTCGACGACGATCGGGATCGCCGCCTTCATCGGCTCGCTCTGGATCGGCGCCTCCTTCTGGGGGGCGATGGACACCGCATTTTGCCGCATCTACCACGTCGAGTGCCGCGGCTGGGTCGAGCAGAAGCGCTTCTCCTTCGCGATGCTGGGCGTCGTCCTGCTCTTCATCGCCGCCAGCATCTTCGTGCCAGCGGTCGAGAGCGGCCTCGTCGACAGCACCGACCGTCTCCCCTTCGGGCTCTCCGACATCAAGGCGATCGACACCGTCCTGCTGCTCGCTGGAGCCCTGCTCGTGACCTTCCTGATCTGCTCGGTGATCTTCTGGGCAGTGCCGAAAGGCCATATGCCCTGGCGGGCGGTCTGGCCAGGGGCGGTCTTCGTCACGGTCGCCGCCGGCCTCGCCAACTGGCTCTTCCCGATCTACCTCTCCAACGTCTCCAGCCTCTCCCACTTCGGCTCGACGGTCGGCTTCATCCTGATCGCCCTGCTCTGGTTCTACGTGCTCAGCCTGGCGCTGATGGCCGGCGCCGTGATCAACTCGCTGCGCTACGAGGTCCACGACACCGGCGAACTCCCTTATCGGCGCAAGCCGCCGTGCCAGGGATGTGGGGATTCGCCGCAGGGCGCGGCAGATACGCCCGCTTCCAGCGGTAGTCAATAAAAACTGTCATATATTTGGAACGGTGTCCGGCGTTCTAGACCCAAAGACACCTTCCGATATCGCCGCGCAATCGCAGCGAACGCGGATCGTCGAGGCGATGGTCAAGAGCTGCGCCGAGAAGACCTATGCGGGAACGACGATCTCCGACATCGTCGCCCGCGCATCGATCTCGCGAACCACCTTCTACAAGCACTTCACCGGCAAGCGAGCCTGCTTCGATGCCGCCGTCTACGCCTGTGTAGAGGAGATCCGCTCCGTCGCCCGCGAAGCCCACACCTCCGCCGACCCACCCGCCGACGCGGTCCCCAAGGCGACCGCTGCGATTCTCGAGCGAATGGCGGCAAAGCCGAACCTGGCACAGCTCCTCAGCGGCGATGCGGTCGCGGTCGAACCGGCCGTGGTCGACCGCTACCGCCGCCTGCTGATCCCGGCGGTGAGCGGGCTCTGGGATGCCGCCGGAGAACCGCGGCGACCCCAGATGGATCCCGGTCTCGCTTTCGGCCGCGCCCAGCTGCTCGTCTTCAACCAGATCGCCGCCGGTAGGTCCGCCCAGCTCCCCGACCTATTGCCCGAGCTCGTCTACCTCGCGGTGGCTCCGTTCGCGGGCCACGACGAGGCCCTCAAGCAGGTCGGCCTCGCCGAGCGCAGGCTCCGCCCCGAACCCGCGCCGGCCGGTGAGTAACGAGTCCGAAGACCTGCGCAAGTGGCGGCTGCCGCGCGGCCGCCACGGCTTGCCGCGGGAGCTGGTGACCCGCTCCCAGCGGGAGCGGCTGCTGGCTGCGGTGGTGCGGGCAACCGCGGCGAAGGGTTACGGGGCGACCACCGTTGCCGACATCCTCGACGAGGCTGGGGTCGGTCGTGAGACCTTCTACGAACTCTTCGACGACAAGCGGGCCTGCGCGCTGGCCGCCCACAGCATCCTTTTCGACAGCCTCGAAGGGACGGTCCGCAGCGCTTACATGGAGCCCGGCGAGTGGCCAGAACGGGTGCGAAACGGCCTCGCGGCGACGCTCGAGTGGTTCGCGGCGGACCCGGCGGCGGCGAAGTTCATGCTGGTCGAGCTGGCAGCGATGGGAACCGAGTACCGCGTGCGCTTCCAGGCCGAATTCGACCGCTTCGTCGCGCTGCTCGACGAGGGCCTGGCGGGCTGCTGCCCCGACGTCTCCCAGGCCACCAGCCTCGCGGTCGGCGCCACCCTTGCCCGGGTCTACGAGCAGATCGTTCTGGGCCGCACCGCCGAGCTGCCGTCGCTACTGCCTGACCTGACCTACGAGATGCTCGTCCCCTTCCTCGGCGAAGAGCCGGCCTGGGCCGAGCGCACCCGTGCCGTCGCTACGGGTCCAGGAGGGCCACGTGCAGACCGTTGACCAGGCCTTCGCTGAGCTGACGGGCGCCGCCGAACCGCAGTAGTCCCGCTGTCCCGTCCTTGATCGCGCTGAACCAGCGGGCGGCCGAGCCGCTGGCGATTGCGCTGGGGCTGGGATCGGGCTCGTTGTCACATGCGACCACCCGCCCCGCCTCGACGGCGACCAGAACTCCGACCTCACCGCGCGATTGATCCGGGTCGGCCTCGACCTCGAGCCGACAGGAGCCACTGGCGTCGGCTGAGAGACCGACCAGCGGCGTGGCGAGCATGAAGGCCGCCTCGATGTCGATCTGGGTGACCGGCGCCGCCCGCTTGCGCATGTGCAGGCGTTCGCAGTTGGTCGCGGCGGCGAGCGGTACGACCCCGCGGCGAGCCCAATCGGTGACCGCGTAGGGCGTTCCCCCACCCGGGCCTGGCCGGGCCTCGACCAGCCCTGCCATTCTCATGCTCGAAAGGCGGCGCTCCAGGGCCGGATAGCTGAGCTCGGCGATGTCGCGGTCGAGCTCGGTCAGCGACATTGGCTGGGCGGCAAGGCCTCGCATCATCGTCGATCCCCAGCCGTCGACGAACGCCTTGACGACCCCGCGCGCCCCGCCCGTTTCGAGCGAAATTGGACCGCCGGGAGCGAGCCTGAGCCAACGCCCAAGGTGATCGGCAACCTCGAGAATCTCGCGACCCATCGGCGTCAATTCGTTCTCAACCGCGTAGGGCATCCGGGCAGTCGGCCGTTTGTTCACCACCCCGATCTCGCCGAGGCTGGAGAGGTGCCCTCGCAGGGTCGTCTGCGCCGGCAGGCCGCTGGCGCTGCGCAGCTCGGCCAGCCGCATCGGTCGCTCCGCCAAGACCCGCAGAACCATGTAATTCAGCGGGGTCGCGAGCAGCGTCAGGACTTGCTCGCCGGCACGGAAGCGGGGGTTGGAGAGAGCGTCGACAGCCTCGACCGCCTTCCTGCTGGCGGCGTCATCGCCAGGTTGCAAGTCTTCTGCGCCGGACACCTTTCTCCCCTCTCGCACCCTCAGAGTACCAAGAGTTTTTTATTGGAACAGAAAGGTTCTATAAACGAACAGCTAAGTTCTCCGCCGCCCGACGCAGGGCGTCCTCGAGCGGCGTCCCGCGCCGCTCGGGAAAGATCTCCATGCCGCTCGGGTCGGTGACGACGGTTTCGGTCGATAGGCCCTCAACCAGGGGTCGGGCGACGCCGGCATCGACGGGCGTAATGAGGCCGATCCAGAGCGAGGAGAGGGCCGGCGTCAAGACCGGGACGGTGATGCGGAGGGGCGGGCGGCGCTTCTGCGCCCGGGCCAGTTCGTCGATCATGCCGCCGTAGGTGGTCACGTCGGGCCCGCCGATCTGCAGCTCGCGGTCGACGCCGAGCTCAAGGTCGCTGGCGTCCGCCAGGTAGCCGACCGCGTCCTCGACGGCGATTGGCTGAGTCGGCGTCGTCACCCAGCGCGGCGTCACCATCACCGGCAGTCGTCGCACGAGATAGAAGACGGTGCGAAAGGACTCGCTGCCAGCGCCGATAACGGCGGCGGCGCGGAAGTAGGCGACCGGCACGGACCCCTCCCGCAGCGCCGTCGCCGTGGCGTGACGGCTGGCCAGATGCTCGGATCCCTCCCCCAGGCCGCCGAGGTAGACGATCCGGCGCACCCCTGCCTCAGCCGCAGCGGCGGCGAAGTTCTCGGCACCCTCGTGGTCGCGCTTGGCGAAGTCGCCGTCAGAGCCACGGCCCATCGAGTGGACGAGGTAATAGGCGACGTCGACCCCCTCCAGCGCCGCCCGCAGGCTGGCCGGGTCGAGAACGTCCGCCTGCCGCACGTCACACCCGATCGCGCTCAGATCGCCGGCGTGCTCGGGACTGCGGGCGAGCGCCCGCACGTCCTTCCCCTCCTGGCGCAGCCGCTTACACAGCAGCCCGCCGATGTAGCCCGTGGATCCCGCAACCGCGATCACACCCCCAACCTAACCTGAGGCGCCGAAAACCAAGCCTGGCAAGGACGCAGGGAGGTCGGCAAGGGGAGCGCACCTCAGTGCGTGACCCGCAGCCGACCGACCGAGGACACAGCCAGGCGCAGGTTTGCAGGCGCCTCAGCCGTAACGCTCGGCGCCCGCGCCCAAGATCGCGCGCAGCTTCGCGCGGTCGTGGCGGGCGTGGACGCGGCGCACGGTGCCCGAGCGCGAGCGCATGACCAGCGATTCGGTGGTGACGCCGCTGCCGCGGTAGCGGACGCCCTCGAGGACGTCGCCGTCGGTGACGCCGGTGGCGGAGAAGAAGACGTCCTCGCCGCCGCAGAGGTCGTTTGCTGTGAGGACCCGGGTAAGGTCGTAGCCGGCGTCGAGCGCCGCCTGGCGCTCATCGTCGTTGCGGGGCCAGAGGCGGCCGAGCAGCTGCCCGCCCATCGACTTCAGCGCGGCGGCGGAGATCACGCCCTCCGGGGTGCCGCCGATCCCCCACAGCAGGTCGACCGGCGAGCGTTCACTGACCGCGAGCAGCGCAGCGGAGACGTCGCCGTCGGTGATCAGCCGGATCCGGGCACCTGCCTCCCGCACCTCGCGTATCGCGTCCTCGTGGCGCGGGCGGTCGAGCATGACGACGGTCACGTCGCCGACGCTGCCCCCCTTGCGCTCGGCGATCAGCTTCAGGGTCTCCGGCAGCGGCCGGTCGAGGTCGAGCAGGTCGGCGATCTCTTCCCCGCCTGCCATCTTTTCCATGTAGACGCAGGGGCCGGGATCGAACATCGAGCCGCGCTCGGCGAGCGCGATCACGGCGATCGCGCTTGGCATGCCGAGTGCACAGAGCCGGGTCCCCTCCAGCGGGTCGACGGCGATGTCGACGACCGGCGGCGTTCCGTCGCCGATCCGCTCGCCGTTGTAGAGCATCGGCGCTTCGTCCTTCTCGCCCTCGCCGATGACGACGGTCCCGTCCATCGAGACCGAGTCGAGCACGAGGCGCATCGCGTCGACGGCGGCGCCATCGGCGGCGATCTTGTCGCCGCGGCCGACCCAGCGGGCGGAGGCGAGCGCCGCCGCCTCGGTCACCCGCACCAGCTCCAGCGCGAGGTTGCGGTCGGGCTTGGCTTGCGAACCCTCGGCCATCGGCGCCGCAGGCTATACGGTTGGCGAATGGAGAGTCGCTGGGGCCTGACCTTGCCGCTGCCGGGAGTGTCGCTGGCCGACCAGCGGGAGCTGGTGGAACGGGCCGAGGCGGTCGGCTACACCGACCTCTGGACCGGTGAGACCGCCGGGCCCGACGGCTTCACGCCGCTGACCTTGAGCGCCGCCTACACCGACCGGGTCCGGCTCGGCACCGGGATCGTCGGCGTCTTCCAGCGCGGTCCGGCCCTGCTCGCTCAGGAGGCGGCGGCGCTTGCCGACGCCTCGCGTGGGCGCTTCGTGCTCGGGATCGGCTCCTCCTCGGACCGCATCGTCGAAGGCTGGAACGGGATCCCCTTCGAGAAGCCGCTGAGCAAGGTCCGCGAGACCCTCGACTTCCTCGACACAGCGCTGGCGGGAGAACGCACCGCGACCGGGTTCAAGCTCGAAACGGCGCCGGCGCACCGGGTCCCGATCGTGCTGGCGGCGCTGCGCGGGAAGATGCTCCAGCTCGCGGTCGACCGCGCCGCCGGTGCCTTCACCAACTTCCTCCCGCTCTCCGGCCTGCCCAAGGTCGTCGCCCAGCTCGACGACGCGCCCGATGACTTCGAGCTCCTCTGTCGCTTCTTCTGCATCCCCGGCGAGCGCGAGCAGGCGGAGCCGCTGGCCCGCTTCATGTTCTCCTCCTACATCACCGTCCCCGTCTACACCGCCTTCTACCGCTGGCTCGGGTTCGGCGAGCAGATCGACCCGATGGTCGCGGCCTGGGAGGCCGGCGATCGCCAGGCGGCGGCCGCAGCGGCGCCCTGGGAGCTGATCGAGGACATGTTCATCTTCGGCACCCCCGAGCAGATGAAGGAGCGCCTCGGAGCCTTCGTCGCCGGCGGCGTCACCCTGCCGATCGTGACCCTGATCGTCACCCCGGACAAGCTGGCGGAGGCGATCGAGGCGCTGGCGCCTTAGAGGGACGGCCTGGTTCGGAGGGATTGGCGCGAGGGATCGGGGTACCCGTCTACCTTCGCTGGGAAATTCGCCCCGGACTTTGCCAGCCGTCCGAGTGGGGAGCGGCGGGGCGAATTTCTAACGCCGCTCGTACGACGCGCATCCCAACCCCTCCCCGCAAGCCGCCCCGAACTTCCGCCCAGCTACCAAGGGTCCGGCAATCTCCAAAGCAAGAGGCGCGGCGGTCGTAATTCCCACCGCATAGCGGAGAGAACTACGACCTCCGAAGCTTGGTGGCAGCTCCCAGGGTGAGCCTCGTCAGCTTCGAGGAGATCCCGGGCCGAGGTCAATCGAGAAGCGCCCGCTCAGGCGGGAATCGGCCGCGCCAGGCTCAGCGCGTAGTCGCCGGCGGCGTCGGTGAACCAGCCGCGCATCTCCAGCCCGGCTTCGGCGTAGACGCATTCGAGCCGCTCACGGGTGAACTTGGCCGAGATCTCGGTCCGCATCTCCTCGCCAGCGGCGAACTCGACCGTCATCCCGAGGTCGGCGATCCGCACGGTCTGTTCGGCCAGCGAGCGCAGGCGGATGTCCATCCGCTCCTCGCGGGCGTCGTAGCGGGCGACGTGCTCGAAGGCGTCGAGGTCGAAATCGGCGCCGAGCTCGCGGTTCAAGACCGCCAGCACGTTCTTGTTGAACTCGGCGGTGACGCCGGCGGCGTCGTCGTAGGCGGCCTCCAGGCGCGCCGTCTCCTTGATCAGGTCGGTGCCGAGCAGGAGGTGGTCGCCAGGCCCGAACAGGGCCGCGATCCGGGTCAGGAACTCGCGCCGCTCGCCCGGGTAGAGGTTGCCGATCGTGCCGCCGAGGAAGGCGAGCAGGCGGTCCTCGCCGTCGCTGTGGATCCGCTCGAGGTCGGTCTCGAAGTCGCAGACGAGGCCGCGGATGTGCAGGCCGGGGTACTCCTCGACCAGCGTCCGGGCGGTCTCGTGGGTGATCTCCTCGGAGATGTCGACCGGCACGTAGGTCTCGAGCCGGCCGGCATCGCGCATCGCGCTGAGCAGGTGCCGGGTCTTCGAGGCCGAGCCGGAGCCGAGCTCGACCAAGGTGCCGGGCCCGCCAGCGGCGGCGACGATCTCAGCCGAGCGACCGGCGAGGACCTCGCGCTCGCGCCGGGTCGGGTAGTACTCGGGCAGCTCGGTGATCCGCTCGAAGAGCTGCGAGCCGCGCTCGTCGTAGAAGTACTTGGGCGAGAGCTCCTTCGGCGAGGCCGAGAGACCGGCGCGGACGTCCTCGGCCATCGCCGCGGCGGCGTCGGCGTCGAGATGGACTTCGATCGCAATCATGCGTCCCTCACGCAGCGCAGGCCGGAGAAGATCTGGCCGCGCTGGGGCAGGTCCCAGTTGCGGAAGCTGGGCCGGGCAACGTGCGGGTGGGTGGCCCAAGAACCACCACGCAGCACCTTGTGCTCGTCGCCGAAGAAGACCTCGGAGTACTCGCTGTAAGGGAAGGCTTCAAAGCCCGGATAGGCGAGGAAATCTGAGGAGGTCCACTCCCAGGCCTGGCCGACCGCATCGAGCCGCTCGCTAGCTGCCTCCCACTCGAACTCGCTCGGCAGCCGTTTGCCGGCCCAGCGGGCGAAGGCGTCGGCCTGATGCCAGGAGACGTGGACGACCGGCCGGTCGGGCTCGATCGGCTCGCGCCGTCCCATCGCGGCGTTGACCCAGCCCCCCGCACCGTCAGGCTCCCAATAGCCGGGCGGCTCGGCGCCGGCTTGATTGGCCATGAACTCGGTGTACGCGCCGTTGGTGACCGGGGTTCGATCGATCTCGAACGACGCCAGCTCGACCGCGTGGCAACCGCGCTCGTTGTCGTAGGCGAAGCCGCCAGCTGGGCCGCCGACCTCGTAGCTGCCGCCCTCGATCACGATCGTCTCGGGGCCTGCGGAGTCGACGGCGGCGGGACCGAACTGCCAGGGCGGCTCGTAGCCATCAACTAGCTGCAGCAACTGCAGCATCGTCTCGTTGTGCTGGAGCTCGTGGGCGAGCAGCATCTCGTAGACGAATCCGTCCCGCAGCAGCGGCTGCTCGGCGTCGGGGCCGATCTCGATCTCGTCGAGCACCTCGAGCGTGCGCTCACGGACGTCGGCCATGTAGGAGCGCAGCTCGGCATCGCGCAGGATCGGCAGCTCACCGCGGGTCATCCGCGGGTTCTCGATCGCGTCGTAGAAGCGGCCCAGCTCGCCGTGCATCGGCGCGCGATCGCCGATCGTCTGCACCAACCAGAGCTCCTCGAAGTTGGCGATGTGGCCGAGGTCCCAGGCGAGCGGGCTGAGGATCGGCGAGTAGACGCGGTTGAGCTGCGCGTCGTCGAGCGGCTCGACCAGCGCGAGCGTTCGCCGGCGAGCCTCCGCGAGCAGGTTCGCGATCGCTTCGCTACGCGCGTCCTCCTGAGCTTCCCTGGTGTTTGCCGTCACCTTGGTGGCGATACGGAGACCCTACCCAGGTCGGATTACCCGCATCTGAACTCGGTAGGGTCCGCGTCGATGAGGGCTGACGGAAGCGGAGCGCTGGTGGCCGGCGGGGCGTCCGGCCTCGGGGCGGCATCGGCCCGGGCCCTGGCCCTGGCTGGAGCCAAGGTGACGATCGCCGATCGCGACGCCGATCTGGGAGCCGAGCTGGCGGCGGAGATCGGCGCCGAGTTCCTCGCCACCGACGTCACCGACGCAGACCAGGTGGCGGCTGCGATCGAGCGGGCATCGGCTGGGCCGGGCGGACTGCGGATCTCGGTCTGCTGCGCGGGCATCGGCTGGGCCGAGCGCCTGGCGCGCTCCCGCGGCGCCCACGATCTCGAGAACTTCTCCAAGGTGATCGCCGTCAACCTCGTCGGCACCTTCAACGTCCTCCGCACCGCCGCCGCGGCGATGATCGACAACGAGCCCGACGGCGAGGGCGAGCGCGGCGTCTGCATCAACACCGCCTCGATCGCCGCCTTCGACGGCCAGGTCGGGCAGGTCGCCTACGCCGCCTCCAAGGGCGGCATCGTCGGGATGACGCTGCCGGCCGCTCGCGACCTTTCCTCCCGCGGCGTGCGGGTGATGACGATCGCCCCCGGTGTCTTCGATACCCGCCTGCTGGAAGGGCTGCCCGAGGCGGCCCGCCTCTCGCTCTCGGCCGAGGTGCCGTTCCCGAGCCGGCTCGGCCGGCCCGAGGAGTACGCGCAGCTGGTCGGCCAGATCGTCGCCAACCCGATGCTGAACGGCGAGACGATTCGGCTCGACGGCGCTCTGCGAATGAAGCCGCAGTAGTCGCTCGACGTATTGATCCCCCTATAGCCGGGTCAATGCGTCGAGCGCTGGCTCAGTTGGTTCCTTCGGCCTCAGGGTCGAACCAGACGTGCTTCTGCCAGGGTGGGTTGATCGCGAAGGCCGAGCGGTCGGAGGCGGCGACCGACTCGAGCGCGATCAGGTGGACGCGGCGGCCCGGCGTGAAGCGCTCGGTCCGGCCTTCGCCGGCGGCGTTGCCCGCGTGGCTGCCGCCGGAGATCAGCAGCAGGTGAGTCTCCGGTCCCCAGCCGTTCGGCTCGCGGGCGCCGAGCCCCTCGGCGAGGTCATTGAGCGGGCCAAGCCCGGCGTCTGAGCCCCAGTTGGCGACGCCGCGTTCGTAGTTGTAGCCGTTGTGCGAGGACGCCCTCTGGTCCACCGATCCATCGGGCCGCAGGCGGAACTGGACGGACTCCCAATCGTCTTCGTGGTAGCCCTGCTCGCCGACCACCGGCACGTCGCGCAGGGTCGCCGAGTCGGCGTAATAGAACCAGTACTGGAGATAGAGGTTGCCGGCCCGCGAACCCGAGCAATCAGCGCCCGCGGCTTCCGAGACCTCGCTCTCCCCCACCCGGCAATCGACAACGTGGACGAAGGCCGTGACCGCCAGGCGGCGGTCGCTGCGGTGGACGAGGCCGCCGTCGGGCCCGTCGCCGCACTCAGTGCTGCGACAGCGACGGAAGTCGACCGGCAGCGCCCGCGAGCCCTGCTCGAAGGCCAGCGTCGGCATGTGCTCGCGGATCAGCTTGCCGACCTCGGTTCCATAGGCGGCGATCATCTCCGGCTCGTCGCCGCAGCCGTCGGCAAGCGCCGCCGCGCAGAGGATCCGCGAGGCGACAGCCCGCGCCAACTCGCTGCCCGGAACCCGCACCCCGGCCGCTCCCAGACCAAGCATCAGCAACGCCAGGACGGCGAGCGTCCCGACCCACTCCACCGTCCCTTGCCCCCGCTGCGACGCCATCACCCGACGCTAGGGAGCAAGTCCTCACGCGTGGCCTACCGAGGTGACGAGTTCGAGACCGACCTGAACATTCATCGAGGAAGGGCGTGATAGCCGCCAGGGATGAGAACCTGCGACCGCAGTATTCCCACATCTCGTCCCAAAGGAGAGCTCAGTGAAAGCAGTCCGCAAGCGGCTGACGTACGCAACGTAATGTCGTCGATCGCCGTCTTCCTCGTCCTCGGCGGCGCCAGAGACCGCGAGCGCCGACTGAGCCGGCTCCTCTAAAGCTTCTGAATCTCAGCCGCGATGTCCGCCGCCGCCTTCTTGGCGTCGTCGAAGAGCATCGAGGTGTTCGGTTCGTAGAAGAGGTCGTTGTCGATGCCGGCGAAACCGGGGCTCATCGAGCGCTTGATCACGATCACCTGCTGGGCCTCGTAGACCTCGATGATCGGCATCCCGGCGATCGGGCTGTCGGGGTCGTTCTTGGCGGCCGGGTTGGTGACGTCGTTGGCGCCGATGACGACGGCGACGTCGGTGCGCGGCAGCTCGGCGTTGATCTCGTCCATCTCCTTGAGCTGCTCGTAGGGGACGTCGGCCTCGGCGAGGAGGACGTTCATGTGACCCGGCATCCGGCCCGCCACCGGGTGAATCGCGTAGTTGACGGTGACGCCGCGCTTCTCGAGCTCGTCGGCGACCTCCTTGATCGCGTGCTGGGCCTGGGCGACGGCGAGGCCGTAGCCCGGCACGATCACCACCGTGTCCGCGTAGGCGAGCTTGATCGCCGCGTCCTGGGCGCCGATCGAGACGTGCGGGCGGGTCTCGGTCGAACCAGTGGCGCCGCCGCCGGATGGGGCGCCGCCGAAGCCGGCGAAGAGGACGTTGGCGACCGAGCGGTTCATCGCCGTCGCCATCTCCATCGTCAGGATCGTTCCCGAGGAACCGACCAGGGTGCCGGCGACGATCAGGGCGACGTTGTCGAGGGCGAAGCCGGCGGCGGCGGCGGAGAGCCCGGTGAAGGCGTTCAGCAGCGAGATCACGACCGGCATGTCGGCGCCGCCGATCGGCAGCACGACGAGGTTGCCGAGCAGCCCCGCGGCGAGCAGGACCCCGATGAAGATCGCCTGGTTGGGATCGTCGTTGTTGATCGAGATCGAGATGCAGGCGGCGAGGATCCCGATCAGCAGGACGCCGTTGATCAGCTGCTGGCCCGGCACCGCCAGCGGCTTGGTCGGGATCAGATCAGGTCCTGGAGCTTGGCGAAGGCGATGTTCGAGCCCCAGAAGGAGACCGAGCCGACCACCGCGGCGAAGAGGATCGGAATCAGCTCGTCGAGCGGCATCTCCACGCCGCTGGCGATCCCGTGGCGGATCTCCGACCAGGCGATCAGCGCCACAGCGCCACCGCCGACGCCGTTGTAGAGGGCGACCATCTGCGGCATCTCGGTCATCCGCACGCGGACCGAGGCGGTCACGCCGACGGCGGTGCCGACGCCGAGCCCGGCGGCGATCAGACCCCAGTTGCCCATCCCGTCGAGCAACAGGGTGGTGATGACGGCGATCGCCATACCGCCGGCGGCAATCAGGTTGCCGCGCTTGGCGGTGGTCGGGTGCGTGCCCTGTTTGACCCCGATGATGAAGAGCGAGAAGGCAACGATGTAGAGCGCGGTGGCGGCGTCGCCGCCGGGCTCGAAGACAGCCAGGACGCTCACTTGCCGTCGTCCTTCTCAGACCCGGCCGCCCCCGGACGCGAAGCGGAGGAGGCGGTCGGCTTTTTTGATCTGGGTTTGGAGAACATCCCCAGCATCCGATCGGTGACCATGAAGCCGCCGACGATGTTGATCGCACCGAAGGCGACGGCGATCGTGCCGATCACGTACTCGAGCCCGTCGTCGGCGTAGCCGAGGACGATCAGGCCGCCGAGCATGACGATGCCGTGGATCGCGTTGGTCTGCGACATCAGCGGCGTGTGCAGGGTGGTCGGGACCTTGGAGATCACCTCGAAGCCGACGAAGGCGGCAAGGACGAAGATCGTGATCTCGGTCATCAAGCTCATTTGGCGGCCCTCTCGTTCTTGATCGCGCCGCCCTCGGTGATGCAGGCGGCGGCGAGGATGTCGTCCTCGAAGTCGACGCTCAGGGTGCCCTGCTCGTCGACCAGCAGGCCCAGCAGGTTCTCGAGGTTTTTGGCGTAGAGCTGCGAAGCCGGCGCCGGCATCTCTGAGGCGAGGTTGCGCGGCCCGATCACCCTGACCCCGTTCTCGACGACCGTCTGCCCCACCTCGGTCAGCTCGCAGTTGCCGCCGGTCTCGGCGGCGAGGTCGACGATCACCGAACCGGGGGACATCCCGCGGACGGCGTCGGCGGTGATCAGCAGCGGCGCCGGGCGGCCAGGGATTGCCGCGGTGGTGACGATGATGTCCTGCTTGGCGGCGTTCTGACCGAGCGCGTCGCGCACCTGCGCGTTCTCCTCGTCGGTCAGCGGCCGGGCGTAGCCGCCCTCGCCCTCGGCGTCGGGGATGAAGTCGAGTTCCAGCGGCCGGCCGCCGAGCGAGGCGATCTGCTCCCAGGCGGCGCGACGGATGTCGAAGCCGGTGACGATCGCGCCCAGGCGCTTGGCGGTGGCGACGGCCTGCAGCCCGGCGACGCCGGCGCCGAGCACAAGGACCTTGGCCGGCGGCACGGTGCCGGCGGCGGTGGTCATCATCCCGAAGAAGCGGCCCGACTCGCGGGCGGCGATCAGGGTCGCGGCGTAGCCGGCGGCGGCGGCCTGCGAGGAGAGTGCGTCCATCGCCTGGGCGCGGGTCGTGCGCGGGATCGCCTCCATCGCGAAGGCGGTGACGCCCGCGCGGGCGAGGGCGTTGTTGGTCTCGGCTGCGGTCCAGGGAGAGAGGTGGGAGATCAGCAGCTGGCCGGAGGACAGCTTGGAGATTTCCTCGAGGGTCGGGACGGCGACGCGTAGAACTGCGTCGGCGCCCCACGTAACCTCGCCCGCGACGACCTCCGCACCGGCCTCCTCGTACTGGGAGTCGGGGTGGCCGGCTGCGTCGCCGGCGCCGGTCTCGACGAGCACCTCGACGTGCTCGTTTTTCACCAGCGATTTGACCACGTCGGGGACCAGCGCGACGCGGCGCTCACCATCCACTGACTCTTTCGGAACTCCGATCTTCATACCCGTGCGGCGCGGAAGGATATGCGAAACGCTCAGCCCCGCGCCGCGACCCCGGACAGCGCGGCCAAGCGGTCGAGCGTGTGCAACCGCTCGCCCATGTCGAGGTGGACCGGCGAGACGATCAGCCGCTCGATTCCGGCCTCGCGGAAGCGCTCGAGCCGCGCCGCGACCTCGCTCTCGGAGCCAACCAGTGAGGTCGCCTCGACGATCTCGTCGGGCATCGCCTCGAAGGCGCCGGCGCGGTCGCCGTCCTGGAAGCGCTGCTGCACCTCGTCGGCCACCTCGCCGAAGCCGAAGCGGTGGGCGAGGTCGACGTAGAAGTTGGTTTTGCGGCTGCCCATGCCGCCGAAGTAGAGGACGAGCCCGGCCTTGACGACGCTCTTGGCCGCCTCCTGGTCGCCGTCGATCGCGACCTGCAGCGACGGCGAGACCTCGAGGTCGGAGCGCTGGCGGCCGCCTTTGGCGAAGCCAGCCTCCAGGTGCTCGCCCCAGGTCTGCTCGAAGGAGTCGACGCTGAAGAAGATCGGGATCCAGCCGTCGCAGATCTCCGCCGCCATTTCGACCGATTTGCGGCCGATCGCGCCGACAAAGACAGGGATCTCGTTGCGCTCGGGGTGGAAGTTGAGCTTCAGGGCCTTGCCCTCGCCACCGGCCAGCGGCAGCTCGTAATGCTCGCCCTTGTGTTCGAGCGGGCCCTCGCGGGCGATGATCTCGCGGACGACTTCGATGTACTCGCGGGTGCGGCCCCACGGCTTCGAGTAGGGAACGCCGTACCAGCCCTCGGAGACCTGGGGCCCGGAGGGGCCGAAGCCGAAGAGGAAGCGGCCACCGGAGAGTTTGTCGATCGTCGCCCCCGCCATCGCCGCGGCCGCCGGCGGGCGCGCAGGCACCTGCATGATCGCCGCGCCGAGGTTGATCGTCTCGGTCTGCGCCGCCAGCCAGGCGAGCACCGAGACCACGTCGGAGCCGTAGGACTCGGCCGCCCAGACCGACTCGTAGCCGAGCCGCTCGGCCTCCAGTACGAGGTCGGCCGCCTCCTGTCCGGAAGGCCCGATTCCCCAATACCCCAAATTGATTCCCAGCTTCAATGCCATCGGGCTCGCCACCCTATTGAATAGCGCTGTGGGAAACGGCCACCGATCTCCAGAGCAAGGCCTGACCGCTGCCGAAGCGGCGCAGCGCTTAAAGCGCCTCGGGCCGCCGCCGGAGACCTCCTCGCGCTCGACCTCGAGCATCGTCGCCGGCAACGTCTTCACCCTCTTCAACGCGATCATCGCCGTCTTCTTCGTGCTCGACCTCGGACTGGGGCTCTGGGCCGACGCGCTCTTCGGCGTGATCGCCGTGATCAACTCCTACATCGGGATCCGCCAGGAGCTGAAGGCGAAGGCGACCCTCGACGAGCTGGCGGTGCTGGTCGCGCCCCGCGCCCGGGTCGTCCGTGACGGCGCCGTGGTCGAGCTGGCGGGCGAGGAGGTCGTGCCCGGCGACGTCGTCCAGATCGGCCCCGGCGACCAGCTGATCGCCGATGGCGAGGCGATCGCCTCGCGCGGGTTGACGCTCGACGAGTCGATGCTGACCGGCGAGGCCGACGGGATCCAGAAGGCGCGAGGCGAGCGCGTGCTCTCGGGCTCCTTCTGCGTCTCCGGCTCGGGCCATTACGTCGTCGACGCGGTCCGCGACGAGAGCTACGCCGGCCGCCTCGCCGGCGAGGCGCGCGCCTTCCGTCACCCACCCTCGCCGCTGCAGGAGGAGGTGAACCAGGTGATCATCGCCTGCACCTACCTGATGCTGCCGCTGGCGGCCGTGCTGATCGCCAGCCTCTCGATCCGCAGCGTCGACCTCCACGAGGCGGCGCAGACCGCCACCGCCGGCCTCGTCACCCTGATCCCCGAGGGCCTGGTCCTGCTGATGAGCGTCACCTTCGCGGTCGCGGCGGTGCGGCTCGCCCGCCGCGACACCCTGGTCCAGCAGATGAGCGCCAGCGAGAGTCTCGCCGCGGTCGACACGATCTGCGTCGACAAGACCGGCACCCTGACCGCGGGTGAGCTGCGCCTGGCCGCAGTCGAGTTCGCCGTCGGGGTCGACCCGGCAGTGGGGGCGGCAGCGCTCGGCCGCTTCGCCGCCAGCGCCGGCGAGCGCAACCGCACCCTGGAGACGATCGCCGAACGCTACCCGGCGCAAGCCGCCGCGGTCAGCGCCGAGATTCCGTTCTCCTCGGAGTGGAAGTGGAGTGGCATGGTCCTCGCCGACGGCCGCGCCTCGGCCTACGTGCTGGGCGCCCCCGACATCCTCGCCGAGGCCGGGGCGCTGACGCTGCCGCCCGACCTCGCCGCCAAGCTCGACGAGGAGACCTCGGCCGGCCGCCGCGTCGTCGCTTTCGGCGAGGCCGACGGGCAGCTCCCCGCCGACGCCGCCAGCTCGCCGCCGCCGCGACTGACCGCGCTGGCGCTGATCGTGCTGGAGGAGACGCTGCGGCCCGACGCCGCTGAGACGATCGCGTTCATGCGCGAGCAGGAGGTCGACCTGAAGCTGATCTCCGGCGACGCCCGCGCCACCGTCACCGCCGTCGCGTACGGGGTCGGGGTGCCGCGCGAGGCCGGCGTCGTCGAGGGACCCGACCTGCCCGAGGACCCCGACGAGGGCCGGCCCATTTACGGCGTGCTGCTGGACATGGTCGGGGACAGGGAGCCGCGCTTTCTCCAGGAAGGCACGTCGGTGACGTACGCCCCCATCGTGGTGCGGAAGGTCTGGCAGGCGGCACGACGCGCGGGACACGGCGGCTATTTTCCCGAAACGGTCGGCGGACCCGTAGGCGACGACCACGTCCCGCTCCTGGCGGCGGGGCTGCCCACGGTGGATATCATCGACCTGTCCTACGGACCCGGCAATTCGTGGTGGCACACGCCTGAGGACACCGCGGACAAGGTCAGTGCCGCGACGCTGCGCATGGTGGCGGAGGTCATGGCGGAGCTTCTCTACTCGGGCGGGTAGGGGCCCGGTCGACCTTGGCGGGTCGCCGGGGTTGTGGGGTCCTGGGACGCTCACGACATTGAGCGGCTCTTGATGCTCCTCTCCCCCGAGGTACCCATTGACCCGTCCCACGTCCGTCCGCGTCGCCGTGGTGCAAGCTTCTCCTGCGTTCTTCGACACGCCGGCCGCCGTGGACAAGGTGTGCGCCATGGCCAAGGATGCTGCAGGGCAGGGCGCTGAACTCGTGGTCTTTCCCGAGGCGTACGT
>JAENWU010000158.1 GCA_016649905.1 Thermoleophilia bacterium | reverse complement strand
GTCGAGCAGGAGCACGTCCGCGTCAACCGCTTCGACCGCCGCCAGGGCCTCGCGAGCATCGCCCGTCTCGGCGACCACCTCGAAGTCGGATTGGCGCTCGAGAAGCATGCGCAGCCCCCGCCGGACGACCACGTGGTCGTCGGCAAGGACGAGCGAGATCAGTGCCGGGCCCCCTTCCACTACGGCGACTCTAGTCAAGGTCCCCCGCGCATCCGACTTTGACCCCACCATCGTGGGGCAAGAGTCGGCAGCGGCGCCGGGGGCGGGGTGGGAATGCCCGCTGCGAAGCAGGGTGGACCACGGATGACGAGCCGCCGGGGAAGGGGGAGCATGGGCAGATGTCGTCTCGACGCCGGCGTGAGAATGTCCCATCCATGGACTCCCCCGACCGCGCCGACTCCTCCGACCGCGCCGCCGGCGACGAGGCGCCGCTCAGCGTCGTCATCGCCGACGACCACCGGGTGGTGCGCACCGGCCTGCGGCTGCTGCTGGAGACGGAGGCCGGTTTCGAGGTCGTGGCGGAGGCCGACGACGTTTCGAGCGCACGTCATTACGTGCGCGCCCACCGCCCGAACGTGCTCGTGCTCGACCTCAACATGCCGGGAGAGTCGAGCCTCGCCTCGATCCCGGCGCTGCGCGAGGAGGTCCCGGAAACGCAGATCGTCGTGCTGACGATGCAGGACGATCCCGCCTTCGCCCGGGAGGCGCTCAAAGCCGGCGCCCTCGGCTTCGTGCTGAAGCGCGCCGCCGAGAACGAGCTGATCGAGGCCGTCCGGCTTGCGGCGCAGGGCGAGCTGTACCTGAACCCCCAGCTCGGCGCCCGGATCGTGGTCGAGCCGCCGCCGGGCCCGCCGGACGGGCTGAGCGAGGAGGAGATCGAGATCCTGCGCCTCGTGGCGCTGGGCCACACCAACGCCGAGATCGGCGAGCGGCTCTTTCTCAGCGGTCGCACGGTCGAGACCCATCGCATCAAGCTGCAGCGCCGGCTCGGCCTCGACACCCGTGTCGACCTGGTCAGCTACGTGCTCGACCGCGGTTTGCTCGAGCGATGAGGAGCCGCGTCGTCAGGCCGGAGGGGGATGGTGGCCGAAACCGTCGTGCCGCGGCCCGCCGCCGCGGCCATCCGCAGCTCGCCGCCGGCCAGCTCGACGCGCTCCCGCATGCCGATCAACCCGAAGCCGCCGTTCGTGGCCGCGGGGTCGAAGCCGCATCCGTCGTCGCGAACCGAGACCTCGACGAGGTCGTCGGCGCGCTCGAGCACCACCTCCACCCGCGAGGCACCGGCGTGCTTGACGACGTTGTTCAGCGCCTCCTGCACGAGCCGGTAGAGCACGCTCTCGGTCTCGGAGGGGAGTCGGCCGCCTTCCTCGAGACGGGCGAGGACGTCGATGGCGATCTCACCCTCGCGACCCTTGCGCTCGGCCAGCGTGCGGAGCGCCGGCACCAGGCCGATCTCGTCGAGCGCGGCGGGGCGCAGCTCGGCGATCAGGGCCGAGAGGTTGTCGATCTCGGTGTCGATCAGGCCGATTCCCTCCCTCAGCGCGTCTCGCAGCTCGGCCCCACCCGCGTCGCCGCGCAGCGCCGCCGAGTGCAGCATTCGCAGCCCGCCGAGGGCCTGGAGAGTCTCGTCGTGCAGCTCGCGCGCCCAGCGCTTGCGCTCCTGCTCGGCCGCTTCCAGGCTGTGGCGCAGGCGCTCGGCCTCGACGGACTTCGCCGTCGCCACCGCGGTGGCCGCGCTGGCGGCGAAGGAGCGCAGCAGGCGTTCGTCCTCGAGCCCGAACTCCGGTCCGTCCGCCAGTCGGTCGAGGGCGACGAGCACCCCGGAAGAGACTCCGCGGAAGGTGAGCGGCACCAGGATCGCCGCCTCCGCCGAGACCCCCAGCTCGCCCAGCTCCGCCTCGCCGTCGCCGCCGCCGAGCCGCATCGCGCGGCGGCTCTGCAGCACCGTTCCGGAGAGCGTGCCCTCGGCCGGGATTCGCGTGCCGTGCAGACCGCCATCCACAGCTCCTGCGGTTGCCGCCATGACCAGCTCGTCGCCGTCGGCGAGCATGATCAGCAGCGCGCTCGCCTGGACGAGCGCCCGGCCGCGGTCGACGATCAGCTCGAGAATGTGCTCGATGTCGGTCTCGCCTCCCACCGAGCGGGCGATGTCCGTCATCACCGCGAGCGCCTTGGCCGAGCGCTCCGCCTGATCGCGCTGGAGTTCGACCTCGTTGCGGCGACGGGCGAGGCCTTCGTAGAGGCGGGCGTTCTCAACCGCGATCGCCGCCCAGTCCGCGAGAACCACGATCGCGGCCTCGTCGCCCTCGTCGAAGCCGGCGCCGGCGTCCTTCTCGGTGAGATAGAGATTGCCCCAGACCTCGCCGCGGATCCGGATCGGTACGCCGAGGAAGGTGTGCATCTCCGGGTGGCCGGGTGGAAAGCCGTGGGAGCGCGGGTGCGAGCCGACCTCGGAGAGGCGAAGCGGCTCGGGGTGCCTGATCAGCTCACCGAGCACGCCATGGCCACGGGGAAGGTTGCCGATCGCCGCACGTGTGCCTTCGTCGATTCCGAGCGTGAGGAAGCGATCGAGCTCGCGCTTGCTCTCGTCCAGGATGCCGAGCGCGGCGTAGCGGGCGCCGGTCAGCTCACGCGCTGCGTCGAGCACCATTTCGAGCACCCCCTCGAGGTCGAGGCGGGCGACCAGGGCTCGTCCGACCTCGATCAGTCGCGGCAGCCTCGTTGCGTCGATCGTGGTCGGGTCCATCGGCCAACCGTACGCGATCGAGTCCGTCCTCCCGCCGCTGTTCGGCCGGCCCCAGCGCCTGCCCGGGCGGTCGCCGATGGGGACTGACCAGTTGCTCCACGACGGCCACGGGCGGCGGATCGCCGACCTGCGCGTCTCGGTCACCGACCGCTGCAACTTCCGTTGCCAGTACTGCATGCCCGCCGCCGGCCTGCCCTGGCTGGATCGCGAGGAGATCCTCAGCTTCGAGGAGATCGAGCGAGTGGTGCGCGTCTTCGTCGAGCTCGGCGTCGAAGACGTCCGCCTGACCGGCGGTGAGCCGTTGGTCAGGCGTGACTTCCCCGCGCTGGTGGCGATGCTGGCCGAGGTCGACGGCATCCGCGATCTCTCGCTGACCACCAACGGCTACCTGCTCGAGCGAGACGCCGAGGCGTTGGCGAGGGCCGGCATCGGCCGCGTCAACGTCTCGATCGACTCGCTGCAGCGCGACCGCTTCTTCGAGCTGACCCGGCGCGACGCGCTGGCTCGGGTGCTGCGCGGCCTGGAGGCGATCGGGGCTCACCCCGAGGTGCGGCCGGTCAAGGTCAACGCGGTCGCCATCCGCGGCTTCACCGAGGCCGAGGTCGAGCGCTTCTGCCGGTTCGCCCGCTCCACCGACTTCCAGGTCCGCTTCATCGAGTTCATGCCGCTCGACGCGGACCGGGCCTGGACGCCGGACTCGGTGCTGGCGGGGGAGGAGCTGCGGGGGATGATCGAGGCGATCCACCCCCTCGAGGAGCTGCCGCGCGGGCCCTCGTCCACCGCGCGGGTCTTCCGCTTCGCCGACGGGCAGGGGGAGATCGGCTTCGTCAACCCGGTCTCCGAACCGTTCTGCGCCGAGTGCAACAGGGTGCGACTGACCGCCGAGGGCAGGCTGCGAACCTGTCTCTTCTCGGTCCATGAGACGGACCTGCGGGAGCCGTTGCGGGGTGGCGCCGATGACGCCGAGCTGGCCGCGATCATCCGCGAGGCGGTCTGGCGCAAGGAGCTGAAGCACAGGGTCAACGAGCCCGGATTCCGCCGGCCGGCGCGCTCGATGAGCGCGATCGGGGGTTGAGGTGAGCAGATCGAGACGAAGCGAAAAGGAGACGGTTCGATGACCGCAGAGCAGTGGGTGGAGCGTTTCGCGCAGGAGGTCGGCCTTGAGGCCCCCGGCCCGGAGGACACCGCGGAGATCCTCAAGCTGGCCGCCGCGGCGGCCCATGCCTCCGAGCGGACGGCGGCCCCGGTGGCCTGCTGGGTGGCCGGCAAGACGGGCAGGCCGATCGCCGAGCTGGCCGAGCTGGCTGAGCGGCTGGAATCGACCTAGGCACTACCGTGGCACAGCTGGAGGATCTCTCGCCGTCCTACTTCGCGCTCGTGATGGCCACGGGCATCGTCTCGATCGGTTGCCACCTGCTCGGCCTCGGCGCCGTCGCGGTGGCGCTGTTCGCGATCAACGTCGCCGCCTACCTGGTGCTCTGGCTGCTGACGGGCCTTCGCCTCGCCCGCTTTCCGGCGAGGGTCCTGGCTGACCTGACCGACCACCAGCGTGGGCTCGGCTTCCTGACCACGGTCGCCGCGACCGGCGTCCTCGGCGCCCAGGCGATTCTGATCGGCCACGAGTTCGCGATCGCGACCGCCCTGCTGATCCTCGCCGCCGTTCTCTGGCTCCTCCTCACCTACACGATCTTCACCGCGCTGACGATCAAGCGGGAGAAGCCCTCGCTGGCAGAGGGGATCAGCGGGACCTGGCTGCTCGCGGTGGTCGCCACCCAGTCGATCGCCGTCCTGACCGCGCTGCTGGCCGCCCATTGGGGCCAACCGCTGCGCCTGCACGCGAACTTCGTGGCTCTCTCGATGTGGCTGTGGGGAGGGATGCTCTACATCTGGATCATCTCGCTGATCTTCTACCGCTACACGTTTTTCAAGTTCTCGCCGGCCGATCTGGCGCCGCCCTACTGGATCAACATGGGCGCGATGGCGATCTCGGTCCTGGCCGGGTCCCTGCTCGTCTCCAACAGCGCCGACGCGCCGTTCCTGCACTCGTTGCAGCCCTTCCTCGAGGGCTTCACCGTCTTCTACTGGGCGACCGGCACCTGGTGGATCCCGATCATCGCGATCCTGGCGGTCTGGAGGTACGGCTTCCGCCACCAGCCGCTCGAGTACGACCCGCTGTACTGGGGCGCCGTCTTCCCACTCGGGATGTACGCGGTCGCCACCTACAGGATGGCCGAGTCGCTGAGGCTGGAGTTCCTCGATCCGATCCCCAGGGTCTTCCTCTACCTGGCCCTGCTGGCGTGGCTGGCAACGTTCGTCGGTCTCGTGCGACGCCTCGCTCATGTCCTCGGCCTGGTCGGTGACGCGGGGTCTGGCCCGAGATGAGCAGCCCTCGTCGTTCCTCGCCGACGCCGGCCCCGCCGGAGCGGCGCTGCCGGCCGCGGCCCCGGCCGCGGCGGCAGGGCGAGCT
>JAENWU010000028.1 GCA_016649905.1 Thermoleophilia bacterium | reverse complement strand
TTTCTGGCGGCCTCGGATGATCGCCGTGCGGCGTCCTCAGTCGCCCAAATAGCGCTGCTATTCGGGCTCCCTGCGTCCTGGCCCGACGACCACCGAGTCTCGCCAGATTCCCGGCAACGTTGCCGGTCACACCACTAGCAGCGGCCGAGCCGCCGCAGCTGCTGGCGGTAGACGACCATCGAGGAGTGCGCCATGTCGCCGTGGGTCTGCCGCCGCAGGCTTGGCACCAGCTCGTGGTGGTAGGGCGAGCTGAGGCTCTCGGCGTGGCCGATCACGTCGTGGACGCGGATCCCAAAGCGGCAACGCAGGTACTGGGTCAGCCGCAGCGAGGCGCGCAGCTGGCGACGGTCGCCGAGCAGATCGCCGTCGCCGTAGCCGGCGTGCTCGATCCCGATCGCGGTCCAGTTGAGGCCGACCGTGTGGCGGCAGCGGGTGCGCAGGTTGACGAGGCGGAAGATCCGTCCCGACGGCGAGATCACGTAGTGGGAGCAGACGTTGGGCAGCTCACCGAGCTCGACGTCGGGATTGTCGGGCGCGAAGGTGTTGTAGACGGCAGCGGCGGTGGCGGTCTGGGACATGTGCTCGACGATCACCTTCGGGTTGCGCAGTCGCCAGCGGTGCTGGCCGTAGTGGCGCTCGGAGTAGTCGGCCATCTCCCGCTTGCGTTTGGCCCCGAAGGGGATCGGCCAGGGGGTTGAGGCCGGCGGCGAGGCAGAGCTCGCTTGCGCCTGCGCCGGCGGCGCGGCTGCGGCGGGACCGGTCGAGGCCGCGACCGCCAGGCACAGCAGCGCTGCGGCAGCAGCGGCGATCGCGGCTCTGGCGAGGGGCCTCATCGGCGCGGATGCTACGGCCCCGGGGCGGCGGTTTCCGTCCACACCAGCCGCGGGTAGGCTGCAACCCATGGCCAAGGCGAGCGAGCCGATGAAGGCGAAGCTCGGCGGTCAGCCCTTCAGCGACCCCGCCTGGGTCTTCGAGCGCAAGCTCGACGGGATCCGGGCGATCGCCCGCCGCGAGGGCGGCCCGGTGACCCTCACCTCACGCACCGGCAAGGACCTCTCGCCTTCCTACCCGGAGCTGGTCGAAGCGCTCGAAGCCGAGCCCGCGACGGACTTCGTCGCCGACGGCGAGATCGTCGCCTTCGACGGCAGCCAGACCAGCTTCGCGAAGCTGCAGGGCAGGATGCAGATCAAGGACCCGCGGATGGCGCGGATGACCGGTATCCCCGTCTTCCTCTACCTCTTCGATCTGCTCCGCTTCGACGGCCACGACCTGACCGGATTGCCGCTGCGGACGCGAAAGGGGGCGCTGCGTCGCGCCTTCTCATTCCACGGCCCGGTCCGCTACACGCCGCACCGTAACGAGCACGGCGAGGAGTTCTTCCGCGAAGCCTGCGAGAAAGGCTGGGAGGGGTTGATCGCCAAGCGCGCCGACAGCGTCTACTCCCACAGCCGCAGCGGCAGCTGGATCAAGCTCAAGTGCTCGCGCGAGCAGGAGCTGGTGATCGGCGGCTTCACGCCCCCGCAGGGCTCGCGCCGCCACTTCGGGGCGCTGCTGGTCGGCTACTACGAGGACGGCGAGCTGCACTACGCCGGCAAAGTGGGGACCGGCTTCGACCAGCGCACCCTGGCCGATCTCGGTGCCAAGCTGGAGGCGCTGGAGGTGCCGGAGTCCCCTTTCGCCCGCGACGGCCTGCCGCGGGTGGCGCGCTGGGCGCGGCCAGAGCTGGTCGGACAGTTCGCCTTCTCGGAGTGGACCCGCGACGGCAAGCTGCGCCATCCCAGCTACCTCGGCCTGCGCGAGGACAAGCCGGCGCGCGAGGTGGTGCGGGAGGTGCGCGAAGCGTGAGCTGGCCCCGTTTCGTTTTCGGCGCCCTCGTCAGCGGTAGCCGGCCCGCATGCGAATCGTCGTCGTCGGAGCCAGCGGCAACGTCGGCACCAGCGTGCTCGAAGCGCTGGGCGAGGAGCCGGCGGTCGAGGAGATCGTCGGCATCGCTCGACGACCGGGATCCGGACCTCCGCCTACTCGCGCCACAAGGCCGCGGTGGAACGGATCCTCGACGGGTTCGAAACGACCGTGCCGAGCCTCCGCGTCGTCCGCCTGCGGCCGGGCTTGATCTTCAAAGCCGAGTCGGCGAGTGAGATCCGCCGCCTCTTCCTGGGCCCGCTGTTACCGAACCGCCTGGTCGACCCCCGGCTGATCCCATTCGTGCCGCGAGTGCCGCGGCTCTGCTTCCAGGCGGTCCACGCCCGCGACGTCGGCGAGGCCTACCGGCTGGCCGTCGTTCGCGACGTGCGTGGCGCCTTCAACATCGCCGCCGATCCCGAGATCGGACCGCCGGAGCTGGCGCAGCTACTCGGCGCCCGCGAGCTCGGCGTGCCGGCAAGGGTCCTACGCCGCGCCGCCGAGGTGACCTGGCGCCTGCACCTACAGCCCGCCGATCCCGGCTGGCTCGACCTGGCGCTGGGCGTGCCGCTGATGGATACCGCGAGGGCCCGCGACGAGCTCGGCTGGCGGCCGCGGACGAACTCACTCGAGGCGCTCGCGGAGCTGCTGCGCGGCTTGCGCGAGGGCCGCGGAATGCCGACGCCGCCGCTCGACCGCCACGCAGGCGGCCCGGGCCGAATCGGCGAGATCGCCAGCGGGGTCGGCCAGAGGCAGTAACCGCGCCGAGTCTGCTCTAGGTGGCGAATAGCGCCGCTCACAGCAGACTCGCTACTGGAGAATCCGCCCGCAGCTGCTCGATCGCTTCCAGGATCTCATGCGCGGGTGCCGACCCTTACGCCGGGTTCGGATCTAGCCGGCGCTCAGGTGGGCCGGCCATAGGGTCTAGGCGTCTACGCGGCGGCGAGATGGAGCGGCTCGAAATCGGCGACGGAGAGCACGACGACGCAATGTTCGCACTCGCAGACGATCTCTTCGACTTCGTTCAGGTCCTCGACGAGGACCTCGAAGTCCTCGCCGCAGTCGGGATCCGAGCAGGTCACCTGAATCAGCCACATAGCCTCATGGTGGCCACCTGCTCGGACGTTGCCGTTCCTACGGCTTCAGCACGACCTTGATCGCACCGTCTTCCTTTTTCTGGAACATCGAGTAGGCCTCGGGCGCCTGGTCGAGCGGCAGTTGGTGGGTGGTGAGGTCGTCGACCCCGAGCGGGTCGCCGGCGTCCTCGGCCAGCAGCGGCAGGATCTCGTCGGTCCACTGCCGCACGTGGGCCTGCCCCATTCGCAGCTGCAGGCCCTTGTCGAAGAGCTTCATCATCGGCAACGGGTCGAGCTGGCCGCCGTAGACGCCGGAGATCGAGACGGTGCCGCCGCGGCGCACGGTGTCAATCGAGTCGAGCAGCGCCGAGAGCCTGTCGACGGCGAACTTTTCGGTCGCCTTCGCGGCCACCGCGTCCGGCAGCAGGCCGGTGATCGTCTGCGCCATCTTCGCTCCGGGCGCCCCGTGGGCCTCCATCCCGACCGCGTCGATGACGCTGTCGGGGCCGCGGCCGTCGGTCAGCTCCCTGAGCGCCGCCGAGATGTCCTCGTGCTGGTCGGAGTCGATCGGCTCGACGCCGTGGCGGCGCGCCATCTGCAGCCGCTCGGGGACGTTGTCGATCCCGAAGACCTTCTCCGCTCCCTGGTGGCGGGCGATCCGTGCCGACATCTGGCCGATCGGCCCGAGGCCGAAGACGGCAACCGAGCCGCCTTTCGGGATCGCCGCGTAGTTGACCGCCTGCCAGGCGGTGGGGAGGACGTCGGAGAGGAACAGGTAGCGCTCGTCCGGGGCGCCGTTGTCCGGCACCTTGATCGGCCCGAAGTGAGCCTGCGGGGGTCGTCTCGCACTGGGCGAAGAACCTCTGGTTGCACATCCAGCAATCGCCGCAGGAGATGTTGAAGGGGATGACGACGCGGTCGCCGGCTTTGATGTGTTTGACGTCGCTGCCGACCTCCTCGACGATTCCCATCGGCTCGTGGCCGAGGATGTCGCCCTCGTCGATGAACATCCCCAGCACCTCGTAGAGGTGGAGGTCAGAGCCGCAGATCGCGGTCGAGGTGATCCGCACGATCGCGTCGGTCGACTCCTGGATCGAGGGGTCCGGGACCTCGTCGACCCGTACGTCGCGTTTGCCGTGGAAAGTCAACGCCTTCATTGCAGTCCTCTGCTCGTCGTTTTCTCTGAGCCGAACGCCAGCGGCGCGGCCTTGGTCTGCAGCTCCTCGACCTCGGTGCGTTGGCGGTCGGCACGCTCACCCAGTGCGGCGAAATCGGTCTCCGGCAGGCGTGAGCCGACGGTCGCCTTCAGCACCTTCCAGAGCCTCGCCTTGCCGCTGATCCCGATGTAGAGGCCCTCGAGCTCGATCATCCGGCTCAGCGGCGAGTAGCCGCGCAGCTGGCCGTTCGGCTTCAGGCGGCCGATCTTCTCGCCGACCCAGGCCCCGATCGGCTTCAGTCGGTCGCGACCGACCTCCAGCTCGTCCATCACCTGCTCCAGCGTCGCCCGGTCGGCTTCGATTTCCTCGCAGATTCGCTGCAGCGGCGGGCCGAACTCGGGATTGTCGCGGTTGCTGGCGGCCGTCCGTCTTGCCAGCTCGACCCCGAAGGTCGAGCCGGCGAGGTGGTCGTTCAGATAGATGGGGAGGTAGCGCTCAGGAATTGGGATCCTCCGCCCCGGCCAGCACCAGCGAGCCCTCTTTCACATCGCCGAAGTGGCGTTCCTGGATCGGCAGGGCCCACTCGACCAGCTCGGCGATCTCCTGCTCGCCCGCCTTCTCGTTGAGCTTGCCGAGCACCGCCCAGTGGCCGACCTCGCCGGCCTCGGCCATCGTCATGAACTCGAGCCCGTCGAGCCCGTCGGCGTCGTCACCCAGGTAGGTCGAGGCCATCTCCGCCGCCTCGCCTTTCGTTTCCTGGGCCTTTTCGAGGATCGCCGTCTTCTTACCCTCGCGCTGGTCGATGATCGCGCTGCAGCGCTCCTCGGTCTCGGCCGCCTCCTCGCTCATCCGCGTCAGCTTGCCGGCGACCTCCTCGTCCTCGACCAGTCCGGCGACTTTCTCGCTCAGGTCTTTCGCCGCTCGCGCGAGTCCGGTCACCTCCGCCAGCTTCTCCTCCAGGGTCGTGATCTCCGCCATCGTCTCCTCCTCGATCGTTGGTTTTCAGGTCGGCGAGCGTGTCGGAGATTTACCCCAGCCCGGTGGGGTGAAACTCGGTTGCGCCGATTGCGGCCCGCGGTTTGACGGGACGGTGCGGAGGGGTAGCCAGAACCGGATGACGGAGGCCGAGACGACCAGGATCACGCCCTACCGCAATGGCCCCTACCTGATCCGCGGCTCGTTCGTGATGACCGATCAGGACGGCAACGAGATCGAGAGCAAACGACCGGTGGTGGCGCTCTGCCGCTGCGGCAAGTCCCAGATCCGGCCGTTCTGCGATGGCACTCACAAGACGATCGGTTTCCGCTCCGAGAGCGAGGCGACGCCCGGCCCGGAGGCAGAGCTCTCGGACTCCGAGTAGCGCCGCCGCAGCCGCCGCGGAGAGCTCGCCGAGCGGCGGATCTTGCGGCCGCCGTACGGCACCCCGCCCGCCAGCCTGGCGGCGAGCGCGAGCCAGGAGCAGAGCGCGCGCTCGGCGATCCAGGCCGGCGCCAGCAGCGAACCGCTGAGCGGGAAGTGGGTGCAACCACCGGCACGGCGCCGACCGGCCTCGGCGACCGCGATCGAAGCGAGAACGGCGCCGAGCAGTGCGCCCACGCGCCGTCGCCGCGCCAGCTCCAGCGTCGTCGGCGCGATCGCTAGGAAGGTGATGATCCGCCCGGGGATCGCGAAGTCGTCGTAGGCCTGGCGGACCCGCTGCGAGAGGAAGTGGCGAAAACTCGGCGGCCGCCGGGCGACGTAGAGGTCGAGCGGGGTGGCGACGGTTCCGCCCGCGGCGCGGATCGTCCGCATCAGCTCGAGGTTCTCGAACAGCGCCTCGCCGTCGTAGGCGCCGGCGCCGAGGAAGCTCGAGCGGCGCACGGCGAGGGTGCCCGGGAAGTCGCCGAGCGGAAAGCCCGGGTCGCCGGTGAAGACCCGGTTCAGCAGCGAGCGCGCGGTGTCCCAGTGAGCGTGCCAGGGGAGCTGGTCGAAGTAGTTCTGCGGCCGCACCAGGTCGGCGCCCTCCAGCATCCCCAGTACCCGGCGCAGCGACTCCCGGCCGTAGCGGACGTCGTCGTCGGCGATCACGACGCGCTCGTGCGAGCACTCGCGCAGGCCGGTGAGGACCCCGTTCACCTTGCCCATCGCGAAGTCGAGGTCGGCGTGCGGGCGTAGGTGGCGGACCCCCTCGCCGAAGGTCACCGCGTGGGAGTCAAAGATCGGGGCGGGGGAGCCGTCGACGACCAGAATCTCGCCGACCTCGCCGCCGAGCCAGCGCAGGTGGGCGGCCAGCTCCGCCGCCGGCCCCGGCTCGTTCCAGCGCAGGGGCAGGACGTAGGAGGCGTTCAGAGCGGTTGGCGCAGCCCGCATTCGCCCCGCTCCCAGGCCGCCAGCAGGTGGCGGGCGAAGCGGTCCTCGAGGAAGAGCAGGGCGCGGGCGCCGAAGAGGATGTCCCCTGCCAGTTCCGGCTCGGTGCGGGCGAGGCCGCCGGCCATGTCGTAGGCGGCGATGTTCTCGTGCACGGCGTCGGCCTCGACGTGCTCGTCGTAGAAGTCGGTGGTCGCGGCGCCGAAGCCGAGCCGGCGCAGGCCGTTGCCGTAGCGACGGTTGGGCCGCGCCGAGGTCATCTCGAACATCGCCAGGTGGCCGACGATCGCGCCGCGCCGCGAGCGGTGCAAGCCGAACCCGGACATCAGGTTCACGGTTGCCAGCGTCACCCCGGGGACGTGCCCGAGGTAGGCGTTCTCAGCATCGTCGAGCCCGAGCCCGCGCATCGTCTTCGCGAACAGGGCGGAGTGCATCCGCTCCGGGCGGCCGCCGCCGTACTCGTCGTGCTGGACCTCGAGCAGCGCGGCCTTCGCCGGGCCCGTCAGGCGCGGGATCGCCCACGAGTGCGGGTCGGCCTCCTTCAGTTGGTAGAGCGAGCGGTGGACGACGAACTCGCGGAACTGCTCGAGGTCGGCGCTCGCCTCGACGTAGCGCGAAAGTGAGACGCCGTCGTCTTCGGCCTCGAGCCGGAAGAGCGCATCGCCGACGCCTTCGGGGTCGACGTCCTCAGTCGGCACCCCTTCCTCCAGGGCACCGAAGAAGGCCTGCTCCAGCCGCGCCCGCAACGCCAGCAGCGCCGGGTTCCACTCCCAGTCGGGGTGGACGCCGGGGAAGGAGCGGTAGTGGAGCTCGTAGGCGAGGTAGAGCGCCAGCTGCAGGTCGTCGTCACCGAGCGGTTCGGCAACCGTCTCGGCGATCTCGGCGCCGGCTTCGGCCGCGCCCATCGCGGCGGCGGCATTTGCTGGCGGAGAAGAGAGCAGGTCCAGAACCAGCTCGCTGAGAGGGCCGACCGGCGCGAGCGGAACCGCACCGCTCCGTTTCTCTTCGACCACGCTCACCTCCGCTAAGTCCCCGCGATCGGGTCGCGCCAAACTCGGCGGCGGTTCGAGTCACGCGGGCGCGGGTAGTTCGCCGCAGGTGAGGAACCAGCGTGGTCCGACAGGCAGGCTGCGGCGCTCGGATTGCTCGGGGGTGGGGATCCAGCGCCGGCGCCGCGGTCGCGGCTTCTCCTACGAGGACGGCGACGGCGCGCGGGTCGAAGACGAGGAGACGCTGGCGCGGATCCGCGCCCTGGCGATCCCGCCCGCCTGGGAGCGGGTCTGGATCTGTCCCGACCCGTTCGGGCACATCCAGGCCACCGGCTTCGACGAAGCTGGCCGCAAGCAGTACCGCTACCACGAGCGTTGGGAGCGGCGCCAGGCGGCGCGCAAGTACGAGGAGACCCGCGAGTTCGCGCGGCGCCGAGCAACTCGGCAACACGCCGGCCGTCTGCCGCCGCTCCTACATCGACCCTCGGGTCTTCGATCGCTACCGCGACGGCGTCACGATCGAGGTCTCCGTTCCCCGTAACGGCACCCTCGACGACCGCGCCCGAGGGCGGGTCGAGCGCGCCGTCCTCGACCTCGTCGGCTGAGTTTTGCCGCCATGGCTGCGGGTACCCACAGCCAAGTGCCAGAGACGATTGAGGAGCTGAGACAGAGATGATGTTCGAGAAGCTGCGGGGCAAGAAGATCGCCTTCCTGATGGCGAACGAGGGAGTCGAGCAGGTCGAGCTGACCGAGCCGTTGGAAGCCGTCCGCGGCTGCGGTGCCGAGGTCGAGCTGCTGGCGCCGGAAGCGGGTGAGATCCAGGCCTTCAACCACCTCGACAAGGGCGCGAGGTTCCCGGTCGACCGCAAGGTCGGCGACGCCCACGCGAGCGAGTACGACGCGCTGGTCCTGCCGGGCGGCGTCGCCAACCCCGACCAGCTGCGCACCAAAGAGGAGGCGCTCGAGTTCGTCCGCGGCTTCTTCGAGGCCGGCAAGCCGGTCGGCGTGATCTGCCACGGACCGTGGACCCTGATCGACGCGGGCGTGGTCGCCGGCCGCACCCTGACCTCGTGGCCGAGCCTGCAGACCGACCTCCGTAACGCCGGCGCCGAGTGGGTCGACGAGGAGGTCCAGGTCGACAACGGCCTCGTCTCCAGCCGCAAACCCGACGACCTCGATGCCTTCAACGCGAAGATCCTCGAGGAGTTCGCCGAGGGCGTGCACGAGGGCCAGCGCGCCGGCGCGGCCTCCCCTCCGAGAAGCCGCCGGTAAGCACCGCCAGCGTCGGGACGTCGGCAGCGCTGGCCGCCTTCACGTCCCAGGTCGAGTCGCCGATCATCAGCGCGGGTCCCTCGGCGCCGACTTTGTCGAGGGCGGAGTGGACGAGGTCGGGTGCCGGCTTGGTCCGCTCGACGTCGGCCGAGGTGGTCCAGTCGTCGACCAGCTCGCGGGCGTCGAGGAGGTCGAGGTAGTGCTCAACCTCCTCGGCCTTGGCGGAGGAAGCGAGAACGATCCGACAGCCGTCCTCGCGCAGGTCCTCGATCAGCCCGCGGGCGCCATCCATCGGCTCGACTTCGTCGATCAGCTCGCCATAGGCTTCACCCTCGGCCTCGCGGATCGCGTCGCCTTCGGCCGCCTCCGCTTCCTCGCCGACCAGCGCCGTGACGATCTGGTCGCCGCCCATGCCGATGTGGCGGTGGACCTTCCACATCTGGACGGTGTGTCCGTGGGCGCGCAGGGCGCGGTGCCAGGCGAGCGCGTGGTGGTAGTTGGTGTCGACGAGGGTGCCGAGGACCCGCTGGGCGACGCTGGAGGGCCGTCCCAGCCAGGTCGGCGTGGCGATCACGTCTCGATCACGACCTCGGCCAGGGCCTCGGTATTCGACTGCTCCGGGCTCAGCTTGAGCGTGCAACTGATCACCAGCGCCTTCATGCGATGCGGCTACCCAGCTGTGGGGAACGCGAAAACGGCGCTGGCCTCTCGGTTTCGTGTCTCGGTGGCGGGGTAGCCAACCGTCATGAGCTTTGGCCAGGAAGAGCGCGAGGAGGAAACGCTGGCGCAGGAAGAGGCCGAGGCTGCCGCGGCCGAAGCGGCAGCGATCGGCGGCGAGGTGCCGGCCGACAGCGACGACCCCGCCGAGCAGCCGCTGATCGAGGCGGGCGAGGGCGAGGCCGAGGGCTTCGAGCTGGCGGAGAAGGACCTCGAGGACATCGCCAGCCATGGCGACCAGCACCGCTTCCCCGACAACGTCCCGTCGCCGCCGGAGGAGCCCCAGCAGGCCGAGTTCGGCGAGGCCGACGAGGCGATCCCACCCGACGAGTGAGCTGAAGGAGGCAAGCCATCGCGCACCGGCTGCTGGCAATCGTCACCGGTGGAATCGAGGGCTCCGGGCCGATCGAGGAGATCCGCCGCGCCGGCAACGGCGACGGCGTCGAACTCCGCGTCGTCGTCCCCGCGGTTGAGGCGAGCGCCCTCCGCCACACGCTCGGCGACATCGACGAGCCGAAGAAGCACGCCGAAGAGCGGCTTCTGGTCGTGCTCGCGACTCTGCGCGGAAACGGCATCGAGGCATCGGGCGAGGTCGGCGACCCCGATCCAGTTCAGGCTGCCCAGGACGCGCTGCTGAAAGCCCCCGCCGACGAGATCTTGATCTTCGAGCATAAGCACGAGCAGGCCCGCTGGTTCGAGGAAGGCCTGTTCGAGAAGGCCCAAGCGGGGCTGGAGCCGCCGCTGCGGATGGTCGTCCTCCACGACGAAGACGACGGCAGCGAGCGCGTGGTCGAGGTCGAGACGGCGGGTCGCGGCACGGTCGACCCGCTCGAGGGCCACGAAGTCGGCTCGGCCTACCTCCCCGGTCTTTCCCGGGGCGATTTCATCGGCATGGTGGCGGGGATCGTCGGCACGATCGTCGCCGCCGTGCTGGCCGCCGCGGTCTCCGCCGGCAGCGGCGACGAGACCGGCGCCGCGGCGGCGGCGATCCTGATCGCGATCGGCATCGCCCTCGTCAACATGGCTCACGTGGTCGGCCTGACCCTGATGGAGAGCGTCCGTTACCGCGGCGGCTTCGCCAAATTCTTCCGCTACCTCTCGATCTTCGGCACCCCGCTGGCTGTGCTCGCCAACCTCGTCCTACTGCTCAGCCAATGAGCATGCCGAGGAGAGCGCTCGGCTCCCAAGGGCCCGTGGTATCGGCCGAGGGTCTGGGCTGCATGGGAATGTCGGAGTTCTACGGAAGCGCCGACGAGGGCGAGGCCAAGGAAGTGATCAACCGCGCCCTCGACCTCGGCGTCAGCTTTCTCGACACCGCCGACATGTACGGGCCGTTCACCAACGAGAAGCTGGTCGGCGCAAGTTCGTTGCCGCCGGCAAGGTCGATCGAGCTCTCCGAGGAGGACCTGCGCCGGATCGACGCCGCGGCCCCCCCTGGCGCCGCGGTCGGCGACCGCTACGCCGACATGTCCCCGGTCGATCTCTAGTCCTGCGCCTCGACCCGCTCCTGGCTGCGCAGCGCCTCCAGGACCTCCTCGGCGAGCTGTGAGCCGTCCTCGGGGCGCAGCGGCGTCGCGGTGATGCGGAGCACAACGCTGTCGTGGTCGACTTCCTCTAGCGCGACGCTGGGGCGGTAGCGGGTCGGGACGGTGATCTCGCGCAGCAGCCGCTGCTCGATCCGCTGCGGGCTCGCGTCGCTGGGGAAGCGGGCGCGGACGTCGACTTTGTCGGGCTCACGGAGGGGGACGACGACGAGCTGCAGGAGGACGTTGTTGGGAACCAGCAGCCGGTCGGCTCCCTGCGTGAGGGTGGTGTAGAAGAGCCCGAGCGAGGAGACCGTGCCCTCCAGCGAGCCGGCCAGGGCGCCACCCACCAAGCGCACGCGTTCGCCGACGCGGAACGGCCGCGTGCTCTGCAAGACGATGCCGGCGAAGATCCCGCCCAGCGACTGCTGCGCGGCGAGGCCGAGCACGACCGCGGTGAAGGCACCGCCGACGGCGAGGGTGCTGGCGGTGACGCCGGCGATCCGCAGGGCGAGGATCACCACCGCGGCCATCGCGATCAGCCGGATCATGAACCCCGTGGTTCCGGCCGTCGCCGGGTCCATGCGCCGGTAGAGGCGTGGGGTGAGGGCGCTGGCCAACCAGTGGGTCGCGGCGGAGCCGACGATCACCAGCACGACCACCGTCCCGATCCGAATCCAGTTCTCGTACCCGGGCGCTATATGGCGCCGCTGGTCATAGACGACGAGGGTCGCGGCGAGCACCAGCAGCGCTACCAGCAGCCCGCCGAGCGCTTTCTTCGAGAAGCGCGGCGTCAGCTCGTCGCCGAGGCCGAGCGCGTGCCAGGTGTGGCTGCGCGTCTCGAACAGATCGCGCGGCAGTTTCGGACGGCGGGGAGCGGGCATCAAGACCCGCTACCCGGTTGGCGACGGTCTATTCAGGCCGGCGTGAGGATCAACCGCGCAGCGCCGCCAACCCGTCCTCACGGGTGGCGTGGACCGGGATCGACTGGTCGAGCCCGCTGACGTCGAGAACTCGCCGCACCTGGTCCTTGCTGGTGCAGAGCCCAAGGCGGCTGCTGCCGCCATTGCCGGCGCTGTCGTCGAGCTGCTGCCAGGCCCGTACGATCAGAGCGATCCCGGTCGAGTCGATGAACTCGCACTCGGAGAGATCGATCAGTACCGGAGCCTCGCCGCCTTCCAGGGCAGCGTTGAGAGGCCCCTCCAGATCGGGGGCGGTGCTGAGGTCGAGCTCGCCGCGAACCGAGACGACACGGACCCCGTCGACCTCCGCAGAAGACGTCTCGAAGGGGGCGGGTTGCACGCGCCCGATGCTACAACAGCGCGGTCGAAAAGCCCGATTCCTGCAACCTGTTTGCTGGGCATCTGCCAGGGGTAGACGATGGCTCAGGCAGCGGTGCAAGCTATGCTCGGCGCCGAGTGCGAGATGGCGCCTCGGAGCCCTGGGACTGGAATGCGTGAATACGAAGACTGACGATCGACCTGGGCTGCGGATGTCTCTTCCGGCCCGGGCTGAGAACGTGGCGGTGGTCCGTCACGCGCTTGCTGGCCTCGGCGAGCGCCTCGGCATGGATGAGGTTTCGATCGCCGACCTGAAGACCGTCGTCACCGAGGCGGCGATGAACGTCGTCGTCCACGCCTATCCGGAGAACGAAAAGGGCCCGCTCGCGGTCGAGGCATACGGCGAGCACGGGGGGTTGACCGTGATCGTGCGTGATTTCGGGATGGGGATTCGACCCCGGCCCGACGTCGAGCGCCCGAGCCTGCGGATCGGGCTGACCCTGATCGCCGCCCTCTCGGCCAGTTTCGAAATCAGCGGTGGCATCGACCGCGGCACCGAAATCCGCATGCACCTGCCGCTCGTGGCCGGTGGTGCCGATGGCAAGACGAACCTCACCCAGCAGGTGGACGAGCCGACGGAGGCGACGGAGGTGCGGGTCGGGCCGCCGGAGCTGGTCGGGCCGGTTCTGAGCCGGGTGCTCGGTGCCCTCGCGGCCCGTCACGAGATCACCGTCGACCGCCTCGCCGACACGATGCTGCTCAGCGACGCGATCTCGGCGGCCGCTCCCCAGGGCTTCAGCGACGGCCACGTCGAGCTCAGTATCGCCGACCGCGAGGAGGGCGTTGAACTCCGGGTCGGCCCGATGACCGACGGCGGTGCCGAGCGTCTGCGCAAAGGCCTCGACGTTCCCGAGGTCGGCTCGCTGGAGGCGCTGGCCGACGAGCTGCGGGTGGAGCAGGGCGAGGAAGGCGAGTTCCTCGTCGTCGCGATCGACGCCCTCTCGGCCTAATCGGCCGCCGCGCTATTTCTCAGCTTCGCGGCTCTGTTCGGCGACCTCTTCGCGGATCCGCTCCAAGGTGCGCCGCAGGATCCGCGAGACGTGCATCTGCGAGTGGCCGATCTTCTCGGCGATCTGCGACTGGGTCATGTCCTCGACGAAGCGCAGCTGCAGGACCAGGCGCTCGCGCTCGTCGAGGTGGGGGAGGACCCCCTCCAGCGCCAGCTTGTCCTCGATCAGCTCGTAGCCGGAGTCCTCGTCGCCGACCCACTCCGAGGCCGGCGATTCGTCCTCCTCGCCGCCGACCGGCCGGTCGAGCGAGAGCGGCCGGCGGTTGTGGTTGGCCTCGAGCACCTCGAGCACGTCGGCGGGGTCGACTTCCATGCGGCCGGCAATCTCACCGACGGAGGGCGAGCGCTGCAGCTGGACCGTCAGCTCGGTGATCGCCTTCTCGACTTCGGCCATGCGGTCGTGGAGGCCGCGCGGCACTCGCACCGTCCAGACGCGGTCGCGGAAGTGGCGTTTCAGTTCACCGAGGATCGTCGGCGAGGCGAAGGCCGTGAACGGCGTCCCGCGGGCGGGGTCGAAGCGATCGATCGCGTTGACGAGGCCGAGGCTAGCCACCTGCAGGAGGTCGTCGAAGGACTCGCTGGCGCCCCGGTAGCGCAGGGCCAGGCTCTTCGCGAACGGCAGGTAGCGCCGCACCAGCTCCTCGCGGATCAGCGGGTCGCGCCGCTCGCCGAAGCGCCGCCACAGCTCCTTCTCGCTGACCAGCCCGTCGGTCGCGTGGGCACCGGCGGGTTGCTTCTTTCGTGGGGTCTGGTCCCTTTTCGCTGCCATCGATGTCTCGCGCGCCGGTTTCGTTTACCGGCGCTGCCCAGAGGGCGTTCGGATCGAAGCCGTGCAGCGCCCGGTGGCCTTGTCGACCGCCGTCCTCACACCATAGCGGGGGGCAGCATCCGCTCGTGGACCTTTGCCGTCACCTTCACGGCACTATTCATTCCCCCGTGGCCCGTTTGTCAATCATTCCGATCCGAACCGCCCTCACGGCCTTCCTGGCTGCCCTGTTGCTGACCGCGATCGCCGCGCCCGCCGCGGCGCAGGGGCGCTGGCAGCCGCGGCCGACCACGGCGCCCTGGCAGTGGCAACTGCAGGGCAGTCTCGATCTCGGCGTCGACGCCGGCGTCTACGACGTCGACGGCTTCGAAGCGACCGCCGCCGACGTGCGGGCCCTGCATCGCCGCGGTCGCAAAGCGGTCTGCTACCTCGACGTCGGCAGCTGGGAGAGCTACCGGCCCGACGCCGGCGAGTTCCCGCCCGCGGTGATCGGCCGGCGCTACGCCGGCTTCCCCGACGAGCGCTGGCTCGACGTCAGCCGCTTCCACCTCTTCGCGGCGCCGCTGCGGGAGCGGATCGGGATCTGCGCCCGCAAGGGCTTCGACGCGGTCGAGCCCGACAACCTCGCCGGTTGGGAACCAGAAAACGAGACCGGCTTCGAGATCGACCGCGGCGACCAGCTTCGCTTCAACCGCTGGATCGCCCGCCAGGTCCACCGCCGGGGCATGGCTGTGGCGCTGAAGAACGACGGCCGGCAGGCGGCTCAGCTGGTCGGCCAGTTCGACTTCGCCATCGTCGAGGAGTGCTTCCAGTACGAGGAATGCGGCTACTACCGCGCCTTCGTCGATCGCGACAAGGCCGTCTTCGCGGCCGAGTACGAGCTCGAAACCGCCGAATTTTGCGACGCCGCCCGGGCGCTTGGCTTTAGCGCGATCCGCAAGTCCTACGACCTCTTCGCCCGGCCCTGGGAGCCGTGCGAGACCCGGGTCAGAGTGGGAGGGCTAATCTCGGGGTAGAGCGCTGTTTGCAAGCCCTTAGACGCAGGAGGCCTGATGGGAGTCGACCAGTACCACGAGCCACCGCAGGAGTTGTCCTCCGAGGCACGCACTTACGCTCGCCTGTGTACCTCGCTGACCGAGGAGGCGGAGGCGATCGGTTGGTACCAGCAGCGGCTGGCGCTCGAGGGCAACCCCGAAGCGCGCGCGATCATGGAGGACGCCCAGGGGGAGGAGTTCAAGCACTTCGCGATGGACCTCGAGTTCCTGCTTCGTCGAACCCCGCGTTGGCGCCAGATCGCCAAAGGGGTGCTGTTTCGCGAGGGCGACATCGTCGAGCACGGGACGGCAGCCGAGGAGGGCTCCGAGGAGGGGGACGAGGCCGACGGGGGCGACGACGGCTCGCTCGGCATCGGCAGCCTGAAGGGAGACGCGCGATGAACCACCTTCTGCGCCAACTGGCGCCAGTCTCCGAGAGCGCTTGGCAGCTGCTTGACGACGAGGCGCGCGAGCGCCTGCAAGGCCCCCTGGCCGCGCGCCGGCTGGTCGACTTCTCCGGCCCCTACGGCTGGGAGCACTCGGCGACCAACCTCGGTCGCACCGAGCAGGTGCCGCCGCCCAACGGCGACGGCGTCGTCGCGCAACGACGTCAGGTCCTACCGCTGGTCGAGCTGCGCGCCGACTTCGTTATCTCGCTGGCAGAGCTACGGGACAACGACCGCGGCGCGGTCGACGCCGACCTCGCCGCGCTCGATGCGGCAGCGCAGCAGATCGCCGTCGCCGAGAACGTCGCCGTCTTTCACGGTTGGCCGCAGGCGGGGATCGCCGGCATCTCCGATGCCTCGCCCTTCGACGCGGAGCCGCTCGGAGCCGAGGTCGAGGCATACCCGCGTTCGGTCGCTCGCGCCGTCGAGGCGATCCGCCAGGGTGGAGTCGGCGGCCCCTACGGCCTCGCTCTCGGGCCGGACGAGTACACGCGGGTGATCGAGACCGCCGAGCACGGCGGTTACCCGCTGTTCGATCACCTGGCGAAGATTCTCGGCGGCCCGATCGTCTGGGCGCCCGGGCTGAAAGGTGCCGTCGTGCTGAGCCTGCGGGGCGGCGACTTCCTCTTCGAGTCGGGCCAGGACCTCGCGCTCGGCTACGGCCACCACGACGCCGAGAACGTCAACCTCTATCTCGAGGAGAGCTTCTCCTTCCTCGTCGCGACGCCCGAGGCTGCGGCGCCGCTCAGTCCCTGAGCGGCGCCGGCCTCGTTACTTCGCGTCCTTCGCGTCCTTGGCGTCCTCTGACTCGTCGGAGTCCTGCTTGGGCTCGGGCGACTTGAAATGCATGATCTGGACTTTCGAGAGCATGCCTTCCTCGTCGCTGTTGGCCAGTCGCTCGCTCGCTTCGGCCTGGATCTCGAGCGTGCGGTCGAGGGTCTCGGCCAGCAGCTTGGCGACGTCGAGCCAGCCCTGTTTGTCGACGACCATCGGGGTCCGGCTGAGGTGCCGATCCTCGAGCTCGTCGAAGGTCTCGGCGACAACCGCCTCGTCGATGTCGTCGAAGGCGGCTTTCAGCATTGCGCCGGAGAGGCCCGGTCGCAGGCTCTCCGGCATCCGCGCCCACTCGCTGTCGGTCAGGAACTGGCGCCTGGTGGCACGGTAGAAGTGCTCAGTGGCGCCGCGTCGCTGCTTGGTGTCGACCAGCTCGATGCAGTCGTATTTCTCGAGCACCCGCACGTGGTAGGCGACCAAGTTGAGACTCTGATCGAGCTCCTGTGAGAGCAGGTTGGGGCTGGCGACCCGCTCGTTGAGAATGATCAGGATCTGTACGCGCAGCGGGTGCGCGAACGCTTTGGCGACGATCTGTTCGACGCTGTCTTTTTTCTTCGTCTTCGGCAAGGCGCATTCCTTCGGTCGTTTTATGGGTGGCGGCCGACTCCATGCACTCTAAACGTCGCGGGTCAGGAATTCCACAGCAGTCTCGATTTTTTCGTTTATTTGCGGTTTCTTACTGTCATCGGGTTGATTGCTGGAATTATTTAGAGTATTACTCCCAGCAGCCGCGAAAGGGGCGGCGAGGGACAACAGGGAGATCATGGGGGAGGTGGGAAGCGTGAGGATCGTGACCAGTCACGGCGTAACGCCGGCAGCGATCAGCAAGGGCTCCTAAGCCTGGGAAGGCGGGACGGCGTTCGCGCCTGGCACCCTTTGGCTGTGGCCCCTTGGAAGCTGCCGCTGATCGTGCTCGCGATCGCCGTCCCGATTGCCGTCGCCTTTTACGCCGGCGGCCCCGGCGTCGGGGTCGCGATGGGCGCCCTGGTCGCGGTTGGCATCGTCTTCGTCGCCGTTCGCCAGCGGCCGCAGGGACCGCTTGGCCACAGCGCCGGCGCCACTGCTCCGGTCCGGCTTCTCGTGGTCGCCGCCTCCGCTGTCGAGGACCCGGGAGCAATCGCTGAGATCGCGGCGGCCGCCGCGCCGCCGGCGGGGGTCTCCGCGGTAGTGAGGGTGCTGGCGCCGGCGCGGATCGGCTTCCTCGATCGCTGGGCGTCCGACGTCGAGGGAGCCCGCCGCGAGGCCCAGCGCAGCTTGGTCATCACCGTCGCCTCGCTGGCGAAGGCTGGCGTCGAGGCCGAGGCGCGGGTCGGCGACGAGGACCTGGTCCAGGCCGTCGAGGACCAGCTGCAGAGCTTCGATGCGACCGAAGTTCTGCTCGTCAGCGACGTCGCTGACGAGGACCCGGGGGCGGCGACCGCGGCCGCCGAGCTCGAGCGCCGGCTACGCCCGCGCTTCCGCTGGCTGCGACTCAGCGGTCCAGCAGCTCGCTGAAGTGCAGCGCGGCGCGGGTCGGCACCACGAACTCACCTTGGCGGTGGAGAAGGCCGACGCCGCCGAGGTCGCGAACCGCGCGTTCGAGCGCGTCGCGCTCGGCAAAGCCGGGATCCTCGCCGGCGATCTCGCGGATCAGCTCGGGGAGCGTCAGCAGAATCGGATGGACCGCGAGTACCTGCCGCATGACCGTGGACTCGGTGGCGAGATCCGCTGCCTTCGTCGTCCAGCTGTCGTCTTCGCCGCCCATTGCCCTCAGTGGGCCGCTAAGTGGCCGGCTCGTCGGGAGTCTCCCCCGAACGGCTCTCGTCCCAAGGCTCCAGGTCGATGATCTGCTGCGCCCAGGGAGGTTTTACCGAGCTGCGGTAGTAGTGCTGGATCGAGCCGCGCACCGGTTTGGTGCAGACCAGGGTGACCGCGCCACACTCGGCCAGCACCCGCACGTGGTAGGCGGTATTGCTGAGCGGCAGCTCGAATTCCTTCGCCAGCCGGCGCGGGCTGATCATCTTCACATCCCGCATCCGGCGCAGGATGCGGCGGCGCAGCGGGTGCCCCAGCGCCGCCAGGAGACCGTTTTCGTCGGAGCGGTTCAGCTTCGCCATCCCGCCGGCAATATAGAGCAAAAGAAACGTTTTGTCTGTAAAGCTCCTGTCTGCACAGGAAACTGCCACGTCAACGAGCCTCAGGCGGTTTCGCGGATTCCACCCATCTCACTGAAGACCGCGGTGAAGCCATCGCCGTCGCGCTGCTCGTCGGCGATCACGTGGGAGACAGCGTTGATCAGCGCCAGGTGGGTGAAGGCCTGGGGGAAGTTGCCGAGATGGCGGCCCGACTCGGCGTCGAGCTCCTCGGCGAAGAGGTCGAGCCAGCCGGCCGACTCGAGCAGCCGCTCGCAGAGCGACCGTGCTCGCTCGCTCTCGCCGATCTCCGAGAGCGCCGAGACCAGCCAGAAGGAGCAGATCAGGAAGGTCCCCTCCTTGCCGTGCAGTCCGTCGTCGGTCTCATCGACTTTGTAGCGGAGGACGAGGCCGTGCTCGGTCAGCTCCTCGGCGATCGCGTCGACGGTCGCACGCAGGCGCGGGTCGTCGGGCGGCAGGAAGCGCAGCAGCGGGATCAGCAGCAGCGAGGCGTCGAGCGCGTCGGTGTCGTAGTGCTGGCGGAAGACGTCGTCGCGGACGCCCCGCTCGAGGATCTCGGCCTGGAACTCGTCCGCTTTCGCCTGCCACTCGGCGGCGACGTCCTCGAAGCCGAGCCCGCGCGCCATGCGGGCGCCGCGGTCGACCGCGACCCAGATCATCAGTTTCGAGGAGACGTAGTGCTGCGGCTCCCCACGCGACTCCCAGATTCCCTGGTCGGGGTGCGGCCAGGCGTCGATCGCCGCTTCCACCTGGTAGCGGACCAGCTCCCGGTCGGCCGGCGTGCCGCGCCCTTTGAGCGCCTTTTCGTGCAGGTAGATCGAGTCCAGCAGCGCCCCCCAGACGTCGTTCTGGCGCTGGTCGTAGGCGCCGTTGCCGATCCGCACCGGCTTCGCCCCGCCGTAGCCGCTGAGGTGGTCGAGCGTGCTCTCGGTCAACTCCTTCTCGCCGCCGATCCCGTACATGATCTGCAGGTCCGGGTTGTCGCGGCAGACGTTGACGATGAATTTCATGAAGTCGCGCGCCTCCTGGTCGAAGCCGAGCGTGTGCAGCGCCCAGAGGCTGAAGGTCGAGTCGCGAATCCAGCTGAAGCGGTAGTCCCAGTTGCGCTCGCCGCCCGGCGTCTCCGGCAGCGAGGTCGTCGGCGCCGCCAGGATCGCCCCGGTCGGCGTGTAGGTGAGGCCCTTGAGCACGAGCGCCGAGCGCTGCAGGTGGATCCGCCAGGGGTGGTCGGGGAAGTTGCCGTCGCGCAGCCACCGGCGCCAGAACTCTTCGGTCGAGTCGAGTCGCTCCAGCGCCTTCGGCGAGCTGCGCGGCCCGCCCAGCTCGCCCTCGCTCCAGCTCAGCGCGCAGAAGCCGCTTTCGTCCTCGCGCAGCCTCAGGCTGCCGCGCACGGCGCCGCCCTCGATCGACAGCTCCATGTCGCTGGTCAGCTGCAGGGTGGTGCCGTCGTCGGCGTGAGCGACCGCTTCGCCCAGTTCGCCGCCGGTCCAGGTGGCGCCGTCGAGGCCGTAGGCAAAGCGCGGCAGGCACTCCATGTCCATCTCGACCTCGCCGTCGATGCAGGTCATCGTCCGCAGCAGCGAGCGGTCGGACTCATGGCCCGTGTCCGGGCGTCCGCCATCTCCGTCGCCACCGCCGCTGGCCCACTCGGCGATCGTCAGCGCGTCCTTGACTACAACCCAGCCGGTGTCGGTGACCCAGGTCGTCTCGATCACCAGCGTGCCGGGCTCGTAGCGGCGGCTGATCGGGACGATCACGCCGTGCGGCCGCAGGCTGAAGCGACCGGCGCCGCGGTCCAGCATCGCCGCGAAGGCGCTCGGCGAGTCGAAGCGGGGGAGGCAGAGCCACTCGACCGAGCCCGAGAAGGAGACCAAGGCCGCCGTGTGGCAGTCGGAGAGAAAGCCGTAGCTCCCGATTGGCGGAAAAAGGTCGTCGATCGTGCGGCTCATAGGGCGCCGCCAAGCTACCAGTGGGGGCGGCCGCGGCAGCGCAGATGCGCGTCGCTACGCTGATTTGAGATGACCCTGCCTTTTGCCCTCGCGGGCGCCGTCCTCGGCTTGATCGAGCTGGTGCCGCTGCTGGTCGCGGCCGGTCTCTACGCCAAGCGCTCGGCGACGCTCTCGGCGAAGGGCCGGCCGGTGCCGCTGTGGCGCCAGGTCTGCTTCGCCGCGGGGCTGCTGGTGATCTTCGCCGCGGTCGCCTCGCCGATCGACTACATCGCCGAGGAGCTGGTGATCGCCCACATGGTCGAGCACCTGCTGCTCGGCGACATCGCCACGCTGCTGCTGGTCCTGGGTCTGACCGGGCCGCTGCTGCAGCCGATCCTGGCGATCCCCGTCTTCGACCGGCTGCGGGTCCTCGCCCATCCCCTGGTCGCCTTCCCGCTCTGGGCGGCCAACCTCTTCATCTGGCACATCCCCGTCCTCTACGACGCCGCCTACGGGGGCGCGGCGCTGCACGCGCTCGAGCACAGCCTGTTCATCTTCTTCGGCTGCCTGATGTGGATGCCCGTGTTCGGACCGCTGCCGAAGCCGCAGTGGTTCACCGCCGCCTGGAAGGTCGGCTACGTGATCGCCGTCCGCTTTACCGGCGCGATCCTCGGCAACGTCCTGATGTGGTCGGGAGCTGTTCTCTACGACCGCTACGCGGCCGGCGAGCAGTCGTGGGGGCTGACGCCGCTGCAGGATCAGAGCACCGCTGGCGTGGTGATGATGATCGAGGGCACCTTCCTCGGCCTCGGCCTGCTCGCCTGGGTCTTCTTCGAGGCGGCGCGGGAGGGGATCGAGAAGCAGCGGCTGCTCGACCTCGCCCAGGATCGCGGCATCGAGCTCGACCCGGCGCGTGCCCAGCGGGCGGTCGCGGCCGGCCACGGCGAGCGCCTCGAGAAGCAGCTGACCGGGAGCGGGAGGGACCCTGAAAACGAGCCGGTCTGAGCGGCTGCTGCTGGGCGCCCTGGTCTTCGTCGTCGGCGCTGCGAGCCTGGGGGCGGAGATCGCTGCCGCGCGCCTGTTGGCGCCCTATTTCGGTGCCTCGACGATCGTCTGGGCGAACACGATCGGCGTCGTCCTCGTCGCCCTCTCGATCGGCTACTGGTTCGGCGGCCGCTACGCCGACCGCCACCCGCACCTGCGCGGGCTCTGCTTACTGGTGCTCGGCGCCTCGCTGCTGATCGCCGTGATCCCCTTCGCGGCGCGGCCCTTCCTCAACTTCTCGGTCGAGGCCTTCGACAGCGTCTCGATCGGCACCTTCGCCGGCTCGCTGTTCGGCGTCCTCGTCCTGGTCGCGGTGCCGGTGACGATGCTGGGCGCCGCCTCTCCCTGGGCGGTGCGGCTGGCGGTCGGCGAGATGGACAGCGCCGGCGAGGTGGTGGGACGCCTCTACGCGATCTCGACCGCCGGCTCGCTGCTGGGGACGATGATCTCGGCGCTGCTGCTGATCCCGCTGCTCGGGACCCAGCGCACCTTCATCGTCTTTGCGCTCTGTCTGGCCCTGGTCGCGACGATCGGGATCGGCTGGCGCGCCGTCGCGGTCCCGGCCGCGCTGGCGCTGGTGCTGTCGCTGCCGGTGGGGACGATCAAAGGCTCCGGCGAGGGCGAGGTCCTCTTCGAGGCGGAGACGACGCAGCAGTACGCCCGCGTGGTCGAACGCGACGACGGCAGCCGCGCGCTCGAGCTCAACGAGGGCCAAGCGGTGCACTCGCTCTACCGGCCCGGCAGCTACCTGACCGGTGACTACTGGGACGGTCACCTGGTGCTGCCGGCCGCGGCCGACTCCGCGCCGCCGCGACGGATCGCGATCCTCGGCAATGCCGGCGGCACCGTCGCCCGCGCCTTCGGCCATTACTTCCCGCAGACGGCAGTCGACGCGGTCGAGATCGATTCCGAGCTAACCGACCTCGGCCGCCGCTTCCTCGACCTCCGCAACCCGCGGATGACCGTCTATGACGAGGACGCCCGGCCTTGGCTGCGCGCCGCCGAGGGCGGCTACGACGCGATCATGGTCGACGCCTATCGCCAGCCCTACATCCCCTTCTACCTGACCACCGAGGAGTTCTTCGAGCTGACCCGCGAACGGCTGGCGCCGGGCGGGGTGACGATCGTCAACGTCGGCCATCCCGAGGGTGGCGACGAGCTCGAGCGGGTGCTGGGACGGACGCTGGCGGCGGCCTTCCCGCGGGTCCTTCGCTACCCGATCGAGGACACCAACACGCTGCTGGTCGCCGGCGAAGGCAACCTCTCCGCCGCCCGCCTACGCGGCGACGCCGGCGCGCTGCCGCCGGACCTGCAGCCGCTGGCTCGCCAAGCGGCGGCCGCGTTGGAGCCGCGGCTGCCCGGGGGCGAGGTCTACACCGACGACCACGCCCCGGTCGAGTGGCTGATCGACGAGTCGCTGCTGGAATACGCCAATGAGTAGCGGCGGCGCGGCGGAGCGGACGAAGGCCTGGCTGGTGACCGGGCCGGTGGGGAGGGGGCTCTCCTTCGCGATCGACTTCGCCGCCGCGCTGCGCACGATGCTGGCGAAGCGCCGGTCTCGCTAGGGTCAGCGGCCGATGGAGACGAAGCTCACCGAGCTGGGCGACTCGCGGGTGCGGGTTGAGGTCGAGGTTCCGGCCAAGGACGTCGAGCGCGCCGCCTCGCGCGCCGCTCGGGCGATGGCGAAGGAGATGCGGATGCCGGGCTTCCGCGCCGGCAAGGCGCCGCCCTCGCTGGTGATCCAGCGGCTCGGCTTCGAGCCGGTCCTGCAGGAGGCGATCCGCGAGGCCCTGCCCGATTGGTACGAACGGGCGCTGCTCGCGTCGGGGATCAGCCCGATCGGCGATCCCAGCATCGAGATGGTGAAGGCCCCCGAGCAGGAGGGCCAGCCGCTGGAGTTCAAATTCGAGGTCGGGGTGCGTCCGCCGGCCAAGCTCGGCGAGTACAAGGGGCTCGAGGTCGGCCGCGAGGACAAAGAGGTGCCCGACGAGATCGTCGACACCGAGGTCGAGCGGGTCCGCGAGGGCTTCGCCCGGCTGGAGCCGGTCGAGCGCGCCGGCGCCGAGGGCGACTCGCTGCTGATCGACTTCGAGGGTCTGCTCGATGGCGCCGCCTTCGAGGGCGGCAAGGCTGAGGACTACCTGCTGGCGCTCGGCTCGGGCCAGCTGATCGAGGGCTTCGAGGAGCAGCTGACCGGCGCCAAGGCGGGTGAAGATCGCCAGGTCAAAGTCACCTTCCCCGAGGAGTACCAGGCCGAGCATCTGGCCGGGAAAGACGCGGTCTTCAACGTCAAGGTCAAGGAGGTGCGGGAGAAAATCCTGCCCGAGCTCGACGACGATTTCGCCTCCGATGCCTCCGAGTTCGACACCCTCGAGGAGCTGCGCGCCGACATCACCGAGAAAGTCGGGACGGCGCTGAGCAGCCGCGCCGAGGAAGACTTCCGCATCGCCGCCATTGACGCCGCGGTCGCGGCCTCGACGGTCGACGTTCCCGCCGACCTGGTCAGCGCACGGGCGACCGAACGCTGGCAGCGGATGGAACGCCAGCTCGCCGGTCGGGGGATGGACCCCAACGTCTTCCTGGAGATGCAGGGCAAAACGCGCGAGGAGCTGATCGAGGAGTCGAAGCCCGACGCCGAGAAGGAGCTCAAGCGCGAGGCGGTGGTGACGGCGATTGCCGACGCCGAGGGAATCGAGGTCTCCGACGAGGAGATGGTCGAGGCGCTCGAGCACTCCGCCGAGCACGAGCGGACGACGCCGGAGAAGCTGCTTGCGCGGCTGCGCGAGAACGGTCGCGACGCGATGATCGCCGAAGACATCAGGGCCCGTAAGGCGATCGAGCTGGTCAGCGAGGCGGCGGTGCCGATTCCGCTCGAGCAGGCCGAAGCCCGTGAGGCGATCTGGACGCCTGAGAAAGAGCGCGAGAAAGCGGGCAAACTTTGGACTCCGGACGATGAGTAGAGTGAGCCTTCGATGAGTCCTCTGGTCCCGATGGTGGTCGAGCAGACCTCGCGCGGCGAGCGTGCCTTCGACATCTACTCGCGCCTGCTCGGCGAGCGGATCGTCTTCCTCGGCACCCCGGTCACCGACGACATCGCCAACCTGATCGTCGCCCAGCTCCTGCACCTGGAGTCCGAGGACCCCGACAAGGACGTCAGTCTTTACATCAACTCGCCCGGCGGCTCCGTCTACGCCGGGCTGGCGATCTACGACACGATGCAGTTCATCAAACCCGACGTGCAGACGATCTGCGTCGGCGTCGCGATGAGCATGGGGGCCCTGCTGCTCAGCGGTGGCGCTGCCGGCAAGCGGATGTCGCTGCCGAACTCGAAGATCCTGATCCACCAGGTCTCCGCCGGCTTCCAGGGCCAGGCGACCGACATCGAGATCCACGCCAAAGAGATCATCGACGTCCGCCGCCGCCTCGACGAGATCATCGCCCACCACACCGGTCAGCCGTTCGAGAAAGTCACCAAAGACACCGAGCGGGATTACTTCATGAGCGCGGAGGAGGCGGTGGAGTACAACATCGTCGACCGCGTCATCGAACACCACTGAAGCGCTCCGCCCTCTTCGCCTTTCTTCTCCTCGCTGTAGCGGCCGCGCCCGCTGCGGCCAAGATCGCCAGCCCCGACGGCGGCCTCCCCTACTTCGGCCACGTCTTCCCGGTCCAGGGCCCACACGGCGCCCGTGGCGCCGTCGGCGAATTCCACGCCTCCCGCAACGGCGGCCGCATCCACGAAGGCTTCGACATCACCGCCGCCTGCAACACGCCGCTGGTCGCCGTCCGCAACGGTCGCGTGCGCTCGGTCGGCTTCGACCCGGTCCTCTACGGCAACTACGCGCTGGTTCACGGCGAAGGAGAGAAGCGCAGCTACTTCTACGCGCACATGCCTCGCCCGGCGCTGGTCCGCAAGGGCGAGTGGGTCTTCGAGGGTGAGCGGATCGGCGCCGTCGGCGAAACCGGCAACGCGGTCGGAACCGGCTGTCACCTGCACTTCGAGATCCACGTCAACGGCGTCCCGATCGACCCGCTGCCCTCGCTGACCCGCTGGGGCCGCTGGAGCTGAGATGGTCGGCGCGCGGCCGATGTGGAAGAGTGCCCGGCGATGGCCGCCAAGAAAGACCCGCCGCCGCCGCTGACCCCAGAACAGGTGAAGACGATCCTGCGGGCGTTCGTCTGGTCGAGCGTGCTCGGGCTCTTCATCCTCCTCGGCGGCGCCATCGTGGTGCCCGACAGCCGCGGCCTCTTCATCGGGCTGGCGGCGGTCTACGTGCTGGCCTCCGGTGGGGCCTTCTGGTACCTGCGCCGGAACATGCAGCGACGGCTCGAGCAGCCGCCGAGCTAGTCGCCCAGCTCCCGTTCGAACCAGAGGCTCGCTTTCGGGTTCTCGTTATAGGCGGGGACCTCGCGGTAGCCGGCGGCGCGGTAGAGGCCGACCGCGTCGGTCAGGTAGTCGGAGGTGTCAAGCCGGACGGCGCGACAGCCGTGCTCGGCGGCGATCCGGTCGAGCTCGGAGAGGACCGCGCGGCCGAGGCCAATGCCGCGGTGGGCGGGGGAGACGAACATGCTCTTGACCTCGGCGACTTCGGTGTCGAGATGGCGGACGCCGCCGATCCCTGCCGGCTCGCCGTCGACGCGGGCAAGCAGGAAGATGCCCCCGGGCGGGACCAGATCGGCCGGTGGCCCGGCCGCAATCTCCGCCTCAATGTCGACCCCGGCGCCCTCGCGGTCGTACTCGAGCGGCCCGTCGGCCTCGCGGATGAACGGCTCGTAGAGCGCCATCACCTCCGGCGCGTCGCGGGGGACGGGAGCGGTCGTCATCGCCGAGGAGTGCATATTCCCCCTCTGAGGTGGCAAGTGCACTCCTCGATCACAGCCCAAGCTCGTACTCGACCCATTCGCTGCGCTCGGCGCCGGTCGAGTCGTAGAGGCGCTGGGCGGTGCGGTTGTCGGGCTCGGTGGCCCACTGTAGGTGGGCGGCGCCGCTGGCGCGGGCGACGTCGGCGCTGGCTTCGATCAGGGCCCGGCCGACGCCGCGCCCACGCGCCTCGGCGTCGACGTAGAGGTCGTTCATCAGCACCGTCTCCACGGCTTGGGTCGAGCTGAAGTGCCAGTAGAGGCAGGCGTAGCCGAGGAAGCGGCCCTCGGCGCGGGCGCCGAGCAGGAGGCCGACATCGCTCGGCTCGAGGAAGCGGCGGAAGAAATCGCGGTTGCGCCCCTCGTCGACGTCGTCGGCCTCGTAGAAGCGCTGGTAGGCGGCGATCAGCGGCAGCAGCTCCTCGTAGTGAGCGGCGCTGACGGGGGCAATCTCAAGCTCGGCTGGCATCCATCCACCGTAGCGAGCGGGCGCAAGGCTCAGACCACGGGAAGGGACGGCCGGGTCGGTGCCGTAAACGACCCCCACATCCCGGCAGGTCACCCCGACTAAGCTTTCCGGAGCCTGCTGGAGCTCTAGACCAATCCCAATAGGAGGGGATTCCGCTGGCACGTCCCACCGACTCGAACGAGCAGCTTCTCTGCAGCTTCTGCGGCAAGTCGCAGCGCCAGGTCAAAAAGTTGATCGCCGGCCCCGGCGTCTACATCTGCGACGAGTGCATCGACCTCTGCAACGAGATCATCGACGAGGAGCTGACGGCGCCGCCCGTCTTCGAGCTGGAGAACCTGCCCAAGCCGCAGGAAATCCACGACGTGCTGGAGGAGTACGTGGTCGGCCAGGAGGCCGCCAAGCGATCGCTCTCGGTCGCGGTCTACAACCACTACAAGCGGGTCCAGATCGCCCAGTCCGAAGAGACCGAGGTCGAGCTGCAGAAGTCGAACATCATGATGCTGGGCCCGACCGGGTGCGGCAAGACGCTGCTCGCCCAGACCCTCGCCCGCATCCTCAACGTCCCCTTCACGATCGCCGACGCGACGGCGCTGACCGAGGCCGGCTACGTCGGCGAGGACGTCGAGAACATCCTGCTCAAGCTGATCCAGGCCGCCGACTTCGACGTGAAGAAGGCCGAGACCGGGATCATCTACATCGACGAGGTCGACA
>JAENWU010000170.1 GCA_016649905.1 Thermoleophilia bacterium | reverse complement strand
CGTGCCGACGAAGCGCTCGGCGATCGCGTTGGCCTTGGGCGCTTCGACGGGGGTCCGGATGACCTCGACGCCCTCGGCGCGGAAGACCTCGTCGAATGCGCCGCTGAACTTGGCGTCGTTGTCGCGGAGCGAGAAGCGCAATGGACGCTCGCGTTCTTGCAGACCCCAGGCGAGGTTTCGCGCTTGCTGCTCCGCGGCGGTGATTCGCAGTGAGACGTCGCGCAGGGCCCGGATCCGCCCGGCGAAGGTCCTCGAGACCCGGTCGACCTCGATCGCCGCGCCTTGGAGGGAATCCGGGGCCGCCGCGGTGGGGGATAGAGGTCGCAGGGCTCGATCTTCTCTCATCTGGGGCATCCGTAGTTTCCCGCAACAAGCACCGCCGTCTGCGCGGATGATCGGCCGCCTCGGGCCGAATAGGTTGCTCCCATGCCGTTTCGCCGTGAGAGGAGGGGTGCCGTATCCCCGCTGCCCCCGAACATGCCGGATTACGACACCGCTCGCGAGCGGTTCTCGTGGCAGGAGGCGAGAGCCGAACTCGCCGGGCTGCCCGGCGGCGGCTTGAACATCGCCCACGAGGCGGTCGACCGGCACGCGGCCGGGCCGGGTGCGGATGTTGTCGCGCTGCGCTTCCTCGGCAAGCGGGGCGAGGTGCGCGAGATCACCTACGCGGAGCTCAAGCGCGAAACCGACCGCTTCGCCAACGTCCTGCAGACGCTCGGCGTGGAGCGCGGCGAGCGCGTCTTCGCGCTCAGCGGGCGGGTTCCGGAGCTGTACGTCGCGGCGCTCGGGACGCTCAAGCACGGCAGCGTCTTCTCGCCGCTGTTCTCCGCCTTCGGGCCCGAGCCGATCGAGCAGCGGCTGCGGCTCGGCGACGCTCGCGTCCTCGTCACCACGCCGGCGCTGTACCGCCGCAAGGTGGCCCAGCTGCGCGAGCGGCTGCCGGGCCTGGCCCACGTGCTGCTGGTCGGGGAGGAGGCGGAGATCGCCGACATTCCCGGCGTCGAGGACTTCCGCCGCTTGATGGGACTGGCCGACGACTCCTACGAGATCGTCGCCACCGCTGCGGAGGACATGGCGCTGCTGCACTTCACCAGCGGGACGACCGGGATGCCGAAGGGGGCGACCCACGTGCACGAGGCGGTCGTCGCCCATCGCGCGACCGGGCGCATCGTCCTCGACCTCCATCCCGAGGACGTCTTCTGGTGCACCGCCGACCCGGGCTGGGTGACCGGAACCTCCTACGGGATCATCGCCCCGTTGACGCTGGGGGTGACCGCCGTCGTCGACGAAGCCGAGTTCGACGCCGACCGCTGGTACGGGATCCTCCAGGACCAGGGCGTGACCGTCTGGTACACGGCGCCGACCGCGCTGCGGATGCTGATGCGAATCGGCGCTGAGGTCGCCCACGAGTACGACCTCAGCGCCCTGCGCTTCATCGCCAGCGTCGGCGAGCCGCTCAATCCCGAGGTGGTCGTCTGGGGCGAGGAGGCGTTCGGGATGGCGGTGCACGACAACTGGTGGCAGACCGAGACCGGCGGGATCATGATCGCCAACTACCGGGCAATGGAGGTGCGGCCGGGCTCGATGGGCCGCCCGCTGCCGGGGATCGAGGCCGCGGTGGCACGGCGCGACGCCGAGGGCGGGCCGGCGCTGCGCGGCGATGGCGGCCTCGAGCTGACGGAGTCGCCCGAGGAGCCGGGCGAGCTCGTGCTGCGCCCGGGCTGGCCGTCGATGTTTCGTGGCTACCTCGGCGAGGAGGAGCGCTACCGGCGCTGCTTCGCCGGCGGCTGGTACCTGACCGGCGACCTCGTCCGGCGCGACGCAGAGGGCTACTTCTGGTTCGTCGGCCGTGGCGATGACGTGATCAAGGCCGCCGGGCACCTGATCGGCCCCTTCGAGGTCGAGAGCACGCTGCTGGAGCACGCCGCCGTGGCCGAAGCGGCCGTGATCGGGATGCCGGATCAGGTGGCCGGGGAAAGCGTCAAGGCCTTCGTCGCGCTGAAGCCCGGCCACGAGCCGGACGAGGAGCTGCGCAGGGAGCTGCTCGGCTTCGCCCGCCGCAAGCTCGGCCCGGCCGTCGCCCCGCGCGAGATCGAGTTCGTCGCCGGCGTGCCCCGCAACCGCAGCGGCAAGATCATGCGCCGGCTGCTGAAAGCTCGCGAGCTCGGGCTCCCCGAGGGCGACGTCTCGACCCTGGAGGGAGGGTCGTGAGCGTGGCGCCGCTGCCGGAGCGCGAGCACGGGCTGCACCTGCTGCGCCAGATGCTCCTGGTGCGCCGCTTCGAGGAGAAGTGCGTCGAGCTCTATAGCGCCGCCAAGATCCGCGGCTTCATGCATCTCTACATCGGCGAGGAGGCCGTCGCCGCCGGCGTGATGGAGGCGATCGAGCCCGAGGACGCCGTCGTCGCCACCTATCGCGAGCACGGCCACGCGCTCGTGCGCGGGATCTCGGCGGGCGCGATCATGGCCGAGATGTACGGCAAGGTCGAGGGCTGCTCGCGCGGGCGCGGCGGCTCGATGCACCTGTTCGACGCCGCGACCCGCTTCTACGGCGGCAACGCGATCGTCGGCGGCGGCCTGCCGCTCGCGCTCGGCCTGGCGCTCGCCGACAAACGGGCGGGGCGCGAGCGCGTCACCGCCTGCTTCTTCGGCGACGGCGCGGTCGCCGAGGGCGAGTTCCACGAGTCGATGAACCTCGCCGCGCTCTGGGGGCTGCCGGTCCTGTTCCTCTGCGAGAACAACCTCTACGCGATGGGCACCGCGATCGGGCGCTATGAGTCCGAGACGGACCTCGCCCTGAAGGCCGCGAGCTACGAGATGCCGGCCTGGGCCGTCGACGGGATGGACGTGATCGCGGTCGAGGCGGCGGCGCGCAAGGCGGCGGCCGAGGCGCGGCTGGGCGGGACCCCCTGCTTCCTGGAGCTGCGGACCTACCGCTTCCGGGCGCACTCGATGTACGACCCGGATCTCTACCGGCCCAAGGAGGAGATCGAGCGCTGGAAGCAGCACGACCCGATCGCGGCGCTGAGCGAGCGGCTCGAGGCGGCGGGGCTGCTCAGCGCCGAGGACTCCGCCGAGATCGAGCGCGCGGTCGCCGAGGAGATCGAGGCGGCGATCGCCTTCGCCGAGGCCGGGACGCTGGAGCCGGTCGAGGACCTCAAGCGCTTCGTCTACTGGGAGGGAGCGGAGATATGAGCGCGCCGGCCAAGGTCCAGAGCAGCTATCGCGAGGCGATCCGCGAGTCGATCCGGGAGGCGCTGCTCGCCGACGAGCGGGTCTTCCTGATGGGTGAGGACGTCGGCGCCTACGGCGGCTGCTTCGGCGTCAGCAAGGGTCTGCTCGACGAGTTCGGCCCGGAGAGGATCTGCGACACGCCGCTCTCGGAGTCGGCGTTCGTCGGTGCGGGGATCGGCGCCGCGATCGGGGGGATGCGGCCGATCGTCGAGGTGATGACGGTCAACTTCTGCCTGCTGGCGCTCGACCAGATCATGAACAACGCCGCGACGATCACCCACATGTCCGGCGGCCAGTTCCCGATCCCGGTGGTGATCCGGATGACGACCGGCGCCGGCCGCCAGGTGGCGGCCCAGCACTCGCACAGCCTCGAGGGCTGGCTCGCCCACATCCCCGGTCTCAAGCTGCTGTTCCCGGCGACGCTGGCCGACGCCCGCGGGATGCTGCCGGCGGCGCTGGCCGACCCCAACCCGGTGCTGATCTTCGAGCACGCCTCGCTCTACAACATGGAAGAAGAGCTGGCTGCCGACGCCGGCGCCGTGGAGATCCAGCGCGCCGCGATCCGCCGGGCCGGCACCGATGTCTCGCTGGTCGCCTACGGCGGCACGCTCGGCAAGGCGATCGAGGCCGCGGATGAGCTGGCGGAGAGCGGGATCGAGGCCGAGGTGATCGACCTGCGGGTGCTGCGCCCGCTCGACGACGCGACCGTGATCGAGTCGGTCTCGAGGACCCGGCGGGCGGTGATCGTCGACGAGGGCTGGCGCTCGGGGAGCCTGGCGGCGGAGGTCAGCGCCCGGATCATGGAGCAGGCGTTCTACGAGCTCGACGCTCCGGTCGAACGGGTCTGCTCGGCGGAGGTGCCGATCCCGTACGCGGCGCAGCTCGAGCAGGCGGCGCTGCCGCAGGCGAGCACCGTGGTGGCGGCGGTGCGACGGATGGTTGGTGCCGGTGGCTGACTTCAAGATGCCCTCGCTGGGCGCCGACATGCAGGCGGGCACGCTGCTCGAGTGGCAGGTCAAGCCCGGAGACGCGGTCAAGCGGGGCGACATCGTCGCGGTCGTCGACACCAGCAAGGCCGAGATCGAGGTCGAGATCTTCGAGGACGGGGTGATCGGCGACCTGCTGGTCGAGGAGGGGACCAAAGTGCCGGTTGGCACGCCGCTGGCGACGGTGCGCGCGGCGGG
>JAENWU010000057.1 GCA_016649905.1 Thermoleophilia bacterium | reverse complement strand
CCTGGCTGAGCTGGCGACGGCCTGGGCGCGCCGCGAGCCGCACGGCTCGACCCGCGGCTTCGTCGCCTACCTCAGCGCCGTCGCCGAGGCCGGCGTCGAGCCGACCGAGGGCGAGGACCCGCGCTCGCCGGGATCGGTGCAGGGGATGGCGGTCGAGGCGGTCAAGGGGATCGGCTTCGACCACGTCTTCGTGCTCGGGCTGGAGGCCGAGCACGACTGGGCGCGGATCGGCTGGCCGGCCCGCGACAAGCTGGTGCTCTCGCGCCTGCGGCGCGGCGAGGAGGGCGAGGCGCGGCCCTCGCGCTACTACGAGCGGGCGCTGGCGGGCGCCGAGGCCGAGGAGGAGCTGCACGAGGAGGAGCTGTTTGGGCCCGCCGAGGGCCTGCACGCGACCTACCGCAAGCTCCGCGAGCAGGTGCTCGAAGCCTCCTGGCGGGCGGGCCGCGAGCTCTCCGAGCCGCGCCTGGACACGGCGATCGATATCAACCGGGCGATCGCCCGCTACCTCGAGCTGCTGAAGCTGGCGGCGCTGGCGCAGCGGCCCGGCGAGGAGCAGACCGCGGAGGCGATCGAGGCGGTCAACGGCCTGCTGCGGCAGGTCGCGACGCCCGAGCAGCAGGCCGAGCTCGACGCTTCCTCGCTCGACTCCTACCTGCTCGGCTCCGAGACCGAGCGGGACCGGCGCCTGGAGCTGATCGCGGCCCGCGAGGAGCCCTCGCTGGCCGCCTTCCTGCCGCGCCGCGGCGACGGCATGCTGAGCCTCTCGGCCTCCGACCTCAGCCTCTACCTGACCTGCCCGCTGAAGTACAAGTTCGCCCGCGTCTTCGGCATCCCCCAGGAGCCGACGATCAACCAGCGCTTCGGGATCCTCATCCACAACGTGCTCGAGCGCTTCCACAAGGAACCGCCGGAGGAGGGCGAGGACGGGCTGCGCCGGCTGAGCGGGCTCTTCGAGAACGGTTGGCGGCGGACCGGCTTCGGCTCGACCGACGACGAGCTGCAGTTCCGCGACCGCGCCCGCGAGGCGCTGCGGCTCTACTGGGAGCGGGAGCGGGTCGCCGAGGGGGAACCGGTCTGGCTGGAGCGCAAGTTCGACTTCAAGGTCGGCGAGCACCACGTCCGCGGCCGCGTCGACCGCGTCGACCGCCTGCCCGACGGCGACTACGAGCTGATCGACTACAAGACCGGCGAGCGGAGGACCGAGGCCCAGCTCGAGAGCGACCTGCAGCTGGCGCTCTACCGGCTCGCCGCCCGCGAGGCTTGGGAGGTCGAGGCGAGCACCGGCAGCTACTACTACGTGCTCGACGCCGACAAGGTGGCGGCGCCGACCAAGCCCGATGACGCCGAGCGGGTCGAGCGCACGGTGCTGCAGGTCGGCGAGGGGATCCTCGGCCAGGACTTCGAGCCGCGACCGTCGCCCGCCGTCTGCTCCTGGTGCGACTACAAGCTCATTTGCCCGGCCGCCGAGGGCTAACGGGCTGCTTCGGGGAGTTTGGCGTGAGGGGTTGGGGTGCCCGTCTACCTTCGCTGGATTTTTCGCCCGGGAACCACGCCCGGCTCTCGAGAACAGGCAGGCGAAAAATCCAGCGAAGGTAGGAGGATGCCCCACCCTCCCTCCGGGCCCGAGGTCGAACGAGAAGCGCCACGGTCCGGGCGGAGCTAGCCCTCTTTGCCGCGTTGGCGCAGGAAGCGCTGAAACTCGCGGGCGATCGTGTCGGCTGAGGGGAGGTCCTCGCCCTCGGCGGTCAGCAGGTCGACCTGTTCGGCCTCGATCCGCGAGACCAGCTCCTCGATCTCGGGGTTGGCGGCGACGGCGCGGCCGATCTGCTCCTCGTAGTCGAGCGTTTCCTCCTCCAACTCGGAGGCCTCGATGGCGATCCCGGTCAGGCCCTCGAGCCGGCGCAGCAGCGCCAGCGCCGCCTTCGGGTTGGGAACGGCGGCGACGTAGTGGGGCACCGCCGCCCACAGCGAGGCGGAGTCGATCCCGGCCTGGCGGCAGAGGTCGTGGACGACGCCGGTGATCCCGGTCGGCCCCTCGTAATTGGAGCGTTCCAGCTCCAGTTGGTCGACCAGCGACGGGCTCGAGGCGAGGCCGCTGATCGGCACCGGCAGCGTGTGGGAGACCTCGGCGATCAGCGCCCCGAGGGTGATCACCATCTCGACGTCGAGCGCGTCGGCGGCGGTCGTGATCGTCTCCGAGAAGGTGCGCCAGCGCAGGTTGGGCTCGGTGCCGTCGAGCAGGACGAGGTCGCGGTCGGCGGTCGGGACGCGGGCGGCGAAAAGGCTGTTCTCGGGCCAGTCGATGCGGCGGGTCTGGCCTTCCTCGAGGGTGATCGTCGGCCGGGTCGACTGGAAGTCGAAGTACTCCTCGGGATCGATCTTGGCGATCAGCTCGGCGTCGAGCGAGGCGGCGATCGCCCCGAGCGCGGTCGAGGCGGAGGCCGCCGCGTCGTTCCAGCCGCGAAAAGCACAGACCAGGACTGGGGAACGCAGGTGAGGTAGGTCGCCTTCCCACTTCAGTGATTCCACGCTCTGAGCGTAGACGATGCGCTTAGGGGGCTGAGCGGGCTCGCCGCACCAGCTGTACCGCCATGAACAGCGCCAGCGCCGCGAAGGAAAGCTGCAGCGCCCGTTCGGGAAGCTCGTTGGAGAGGACGACGCCGACAAGCACGCCGAGCGGTGAGAGGACGCCGATGATCGCCGCCTCGCGAATCCTCACGTTGCCGTAGCCGTTTTGGCGGATCGCCCCGACCAGGGCGACGACGACGATCATCATCAGCGAGGTCGACTCCGCCTCGACCTGACCGAGGCCGATGAAGATCGTCAGCGCCGGCACGAAGAGGACGCCACCACCGACGCCGACGAGGCCGCCGGCGCAGCCGCCGGCGATGCAGATCAGAACCGCCATCACCTCGTTCATTTGAGGATCAGCTCGATCGCGATCGCGACCAGCAGGGCCGCGAAGAGGTAGGAGACCGCGCGCTGCGGGATCCGCTGCTGGATCGCGGTGCCGAGGACGACGCCGAGCACGGCGGGGATCGTCAGCAGCAGGCCGGTGACCAGGTGGACGTTGCCGTAGAAGCCGCCCTGGACGAGGGCGCCGAACAGGCCGATCAGGATGATCGCGGCGAGGCTGGTGCCGGTGGCGAGGCGCTCGCCGTAGGCGAGCCAGAAGATCAATAGCGGCACGATCACGGTGCCGCCGCCGACTCCGAAGAGACCGCTGAAGAGGCCGGCGAGGGTGCCGATCACCGCCAGTTTCAGCAGTTCGTCGCGGCTCAGACTGCCGGTGGCGGTCGACATGCGGCGATACTAGTTGCCGTGTCTCACGAATCTGAGACGGGCGCCGCCGCCTGGTCCGCGCTCCTGGAGCCGCTGCGAGAGCACCCCGCGCAGGCGGCGATCCTGACCGATGTCGACGGCACCCTGGCGCCGATCGTCGAGCGGGCCGAGGACGCCACCGTGCTCCCCGGCACCCGCGAGGTCCTCACCGCGCTCAGCCAGCGCTACGGCCTGGTCGGCTGCGTCTCCGGTCGCCAGGCCACAGACGCGCGCCAGCTGGTCGGGCTCGACAGCATCGCCTACGCCGGCAACCACGGCCTCGAGCTGCTGCTGCCCGGCGAGGAGATGCCGCGACCCGATCCCTCGCTGGCCGGGCGCGAGCGGCAGGCGGCCGAGTTCCTCGCCGGAATCGACGGGCGGCTCGACGGGTCGGGGCTGCGAACCGAGGACAAGGGACCGATCCAGGCGCTGCACTGGCGCGGCGCCGCGGACGAGGCGGCCGCCGAGAGCCGCGCCCACGAGATCGCGATCGAGGGCGGCCAGGCCGGGCTCGAACCGCGCTGGGGCCGCAAGGTGCTGGAGCTGCGCCCGGTCGGCGGCGGCGGCAAGGACGCGGCGGTCGCCTCGCTGCTGGCCGGCGACGGGCTCGACCGCGCCGTCTACGCCGGCGACGACCGCACCGACCTCGACGCCTTCCGCCGCCTGCGCGAGCTGCACGAAGAAGGTGACCTCACCGCGGCCGTGCGCGTCGGCGTGCTCTCGCCGGAGGCGCCCGCGGAGCTGGTGGAAGAGTCGGACCTGACCGTCGGCAGCCCCGAGGGCTGGCTGCGGGTCCTCGAATGGCTGGCGGAATAGCCCGGTGCCCTACACCGACCTGCTGCGCATAACCGTCTTCGTCACCGGCGCCGAGGCGACCGTGCTCGGCGCGATCACGGCACTCGGCGCCAGCCGCGAGGGGGACACGACGACCATCCTCGTCGCCGCCGCCTGGTGGGTGGTCTCGCTGGGGATCGGCTTCTACCTCGGCCGGCCGGCGCGGGCCGTCGAGGACATGCGCGATCCGCTCGCCCGCGCCCGCACCGCCACCTCGCTGCCCTCGGAGACGCCGGCGCGGATCGCGATCGGCCGGCTCTGGCCGATCGTCCTCACCGCCTTCGTCGCCGGCGCCCTCGGTCTGTTCTTCCCGGGCGTCGCCGTAATCGGCGCCGGCTACGCGCTGATCGTCTCGCTCGCCTGGCACACCCGCGAGGCAGCGGTGCTGGCGATCGAGCAGCGCGACGGCGTCAAGTTCTACGTCGTGCCCACGAACGCGCTGCGCCCTATTGAGCTTGTGCGGACTCCGGGCCTGCGTTCTGATCGGCTCCATGCCTAGAGGGCCGGGCACCCGGCCCTCTACCGCTTGAGCAGTTTCTTGAACGCCGCCCAGCCGCGGGTGTTGGCGACGTCGGCTTTGGTCAGCCAGGCGCGGCGGGCGGTGGCGACGGCGTAGGCCATGTTGTCGAGGGTGTCGACGCCGTGGGCGTCGGTGTTGAGGACGATCCTGACGCCGGCGTCGACCGCGAGGCGGGCGTGGCGGTCGGAGAGGTCGCGGCGGTTGGGGTTGCCGTTGATCTCGATCATCGTCCCCGTCCGCGCTGCCGCCGCGGCGACCGCCTCGACGTCGATCCCGTAGGGCTCGCGGCGGCCGATCAGGCGGCCGGTGAGGTGCCCGATGCAGTCGACATCGGGGTTCTCGATCGCCATCAGGACGCGCTCGGTCATCTCCTTCGCCGAGATCGAGAAGGAGGTGTGGACGCTGGCGAGGACCCAGTCGAGCGCGGCGACGAGGTCGTCGGGGTAGTCGAGGCTGCCGTCGAGGCCGATGTTGATCTCCGAGCCGGCGAGCAGGCGGAAGCCCTTTTTGCCCACGTTCCAGGTCTTAATTTCCTCAATCCGTTCCCACAGCCGCTCCTCGGTGACGTGGTCGCCGAAGCCGTGGCTGGCCGAGTGGTCGGTGATCGCGAAGTAGGCGTAGCCGCGGTCGATCGCCGCCGCGGCCATCTCCTCGAGGCTGTTGCGCCCGTCGGAGAGGGTGGTGTGGGAGTGCAGGTCGCCCTTGATGTCGTCGAGCTCGATCAGCTTCGGCAGCTTGCCTTCGCGCGCCGCCTTCAGCTCGCCGCGCCCCTCGCGCAGCTCCGGCTCGATGTAGGCGTAGCCGAGCCGCTCGTAGACGGCCTCCTCGCTGTCGCAGAGGGTGACCTCGCCACTCTCGCTCTCAGTGATCCCGTGCTCGGAGACCGAGAGACCCCGCCCAACCGCCTCTTCGCGGAGCTGCACGTTGTGGTCCTTGGAGCCGGTGAAGTGCTGCAGCAGGTTGCCGAAGGCCGCCGGCGGCACGATCCGCAGGTCGACCGAGATGCCGTTGTGGGTCTGGGCGCGGACGCCGTTGGCGCCCGGGGTGCCGGCGGCGGCGATCAGCGGGTGGGCAGCGAGGTGCTCGGCCAGCGCTGCCGGCTCGTCGGCGGTGGCGATCAGGTCGATGTCCTTACAGGTCTCCGCCCAGCGCCGGGCGGAGCCAGCGACCTCGACCCGGTTGGCGGCGGGATGTTCGCGCAGCGCCGCCGCAAGTTCCTCGGCGATCGGCCTCACCATCGAGAGCAGCAGGCGGCCGGGGCCCTCGCCGGGCTCGCCGAGCCGCTCCAGGGAGGCGAGCACGTTCTGCTCGGCCTTCGGGCCCAGGCCTTTGACCTCGCGGATCTGTTCTGACTCCGCCGCCGCTTTGAGCTCCTCCATCGAAGTGATCCCGAGCTCCTCGAAGAGACGTCGGGCCGTTTTCGCCCCCACTCCCGGCACCCGCGTCACCTCGATCAGGGTCGGCGGGAACTTCGCCTTCAGCTTCACCGCGGCCGGGATCTCGCCCGTCGCCAGCAGCGCGTCGATCTTTTCCGCCAGCGTCTTGCCGACCCCGGGGATCTCCGTCGCCCGGCCCTGGGCGGCCAGCTCGGCGACCGAGACCGGGCTCTCGCGGATCGCCTTGGCGGCGGTGCCGTAGGCGAGGACGCGGTATTTGACGGCGCCGTCGAGCTCGTAGAGGACGCCCAGCTCGTCGAGCGCGGCGGCAATCTCTGCATTGGTCACGCAGACAACCTAACCTGCCTTGAATCGGGCCTTGGGAAGGTCGCTATACTTTCTGAAGTATTGAGCCACAAAACCTCGATTTCGGGAGACGGAGATCCAGTGACCGGAAAACTGACCGACGTAACCGACGCAACCTTCAAAGCTGACGTCCTCGACGCCGAGGGCCCCGTACTGGTCGACTTCTGGGCTCCCTGGTGCGGACCCTGCCGCGTCGTCCACCCGGTCCTCGAGGAGATCGACGGCGAGCGCGACGACCTCAAGATCGTCTCGATCAACGTCGACGAGAACCAGCAGACGGCGGCTCAGTACGAAGTTCTCTCGATCCCGACGATGATCCTCTTCAAAGAGGGCGCGATCGCCAAGAAAGTCGTCGGTGCGATGCCCAAGCGTCGCCTCGAGGCCGAGCTGGAGCCGGCGCTCGCCTAGGCGGCGGCGCTCCCCCTTTCGCGATGCCGTTCGTTGAGGTCCACTGGTTCGAGGGCCGCTCCGACGAGCAGAAGGCCGAGATCGCCGAGCGGATCGAAGCGGCGCTGGTCGAGGTCGCCGGCGCCCCGCCCGAGCACTGCTGGGTGAAGTTCTCGGACTCGAAGAAAACCGACTTCATCATCGGCGAAGAGAAGTAGCGACGGTCCCCCTCAGAAGAGGTCGGCTTCTTTGATACCGGTCCCGATCCAGGGACTGAGGGTGCGGGCGAAGGTTGCGGTGAGGTGCGATTTGTCGCGGTAGACGAGCGCGTTGCCGATCACGGCGCGGCAGAGTTCGCCGGGGCAGATCTCGGCGGTTACGTCGATCAGGAAGGTGTGGGGCGAGCGTTTGGCGGCGCGGACGTCGAATTCTTTGTCCCAGTCGCGGACTCGCTCGAAGGCGCACTTGTCGAGGTTCTGGAGGTCTTCGGAGACGCAGCTGGGGACATCGCTGGAGGAGGTCGGGGTGTCGCGGATCACGGTCACCTGCAGGCCGGCACGGTGGATCCGGTTCAGCGTCTTCAGGTAGCCGGCTTCGAGCGCGTCGGCTCCTTCCTTGCCGGTCAGTTCCTGGCCTTCGTCGCCGTAGGGCGTGTAGGCGGTATCGCCGCTCATCACCACCATCGCCCGGGAGCCGCTCATTTCGATCCGCCGCAGCGTCTCCTCGCGCCAGGCGTCGCACTGCGAGTACTCGCGGTCGGCGACCATGCTGCGGATCGGAACCTCGCCGGGCGTGCATTCGGCCTTGGTGAGGATGATCAGGCGCCAGTGGTTTTCCATCGCCAGCTGTTCGAGCGGCGGGAAGTACTGCATCGCGTGCGAGTCGCCGAAGAGGATCAGCGTCTTCGTCCCGTCCGGGTCGCCGTAGAGGCAGCGGTTCGAGTTGGTGCCGCCGATCCCGACCAGGCAGCCGTCGTAGAAGGCCTGGGAGCGATCGTCCTTCGCCCGCAGCGGGTTCGGGCGCAGGGCCTCGGCGCTGTCCTGGGGGACGACCTCCGTTTCGAGCGCGGCCGCGCCCTTCACCTGTGAGAGCGGCGCCGTCTTGAGCGTCGGCTGGGAATCGTCCAGCATCAGGGCGCCGCCGACCATCAATGCCATGCAGGCGGCGCCGAGGGCGAAGGCGCGGCTCGGCATCGCGACCAGCTTCTTGGAGCGGCGGAACGGTTCCTCGATCACGTAGTGGGTGATCGCGGTCGGGATCCAGGAGAAGGCGACGACGGCGATGTCGGCGGCGACCGAGAGCGGCCCCCAGAGCGCGGCGGCGAAGACCAGCAGCGGCCAGTGCCAGAGGTACCAGGAGTAGGAGATGCCGCCGACGTAGCGGGCCGGCCCGGTCGAGAGGATCCCGGTCGGCGTCGCCCGGTTACGCGACTGCAGGGCGCCGCCGGCGAGGATCAGCGCGGCGGTGCCGAGGGTCGGGATCAGCGCCACGGTGCCGGGGAAGGGCGTGGTCGCGTCGAAGGCGAGGACGGCGTAGACGATCGCGGCCAGCCCGGCCCAGCCGAGCAGCACCGCCGCCCGCCGCGGCATCCCCACCACCCCGAGCAGCGCCAGCAGCGCGCCCAGCGCCAGCTCCCAGGCGCGGCCGAAGGTCGAGAAGTAGGCGGCGGGCGGCTGCGCGCCGGTGTAGTAGATGCCGAAGGCGAGCGAGGCGACGAAGATGATGCCCAGGGTGACCCAGAGCGCCGGCCGGATCGAGTGGCCACGGCGGCGCCCGAACCAGGTCACAGCCAGCAGCAGGGTCGGCCAGACGAGGTAGAACTGCTCCTCGATCGCCAGCGACCAGAGGTGCTGGACCGGGCTCGGTTCGGCCTCCTGGGCGAAGTAGTCGACCGACTGCGCGGCGAAGTGCCAGTTGGCGGTGTAGAAGGCGGAGCTGATGATGTCGCCGGAGACTTCGGCGATCCGCACCGGCGAGAGGATCACCAGGCTGAGGATCGCGACGCTGACCAGCAGCACCGCCGAGAGCGGCAGCAGGCGTTTGATCCGGCGCGCGTAGAAGCCGCGGATCGAGATCGTGTTGCGGCGGCCGACCTCGTTCAGCAGCAGGCGGGTGATCAGGAAGCCGGAGATGACGAAGAAGACGTCGACGCCGACGTAGCCGCCGGCCGCGAAGGGAATGCCCGCGTGGCAGAGCAGGACGGCGCCGATCGCGATCGCCCGCAGCCCTTCGATGTCGGGGCGGAAACCGGTGCTCGCCTTGTCTTGTCTTGCGGATGGCACGCGAGGGATGGTAGGGCGCTTTTAGCGCGGGATGGTGCCCTGAGCCTGGGCTTCGGCGATTTCAGCCAGCCAGATCAGGGTCCGTTCCAGCACTTCTGGCTGTGAGCGCTCGGCGTGGTGGCCACCGAGCACCTCCCAGAGATAGACCTGCTGGAACTTGTTCGCGTATTCCTCGCTCTGGGAGATCGGCACGACCTGGTCGTCGATTCCGTGGACGAGCAGCAGCGGCTGCTTCTCGGCTCGCCGCAACGGCGAGAGCCGGTAGCGGGAGGGGAGATCGAGGCCGACCCGTTCGTAGTAGAGGGGCCCATAGTGTTCGAGCGGCCATTCCCAGCTGACCAGGTTCGAGACCGGCGCCTTGGCGGCCGCTGCGGCGACCAGCCCGTCGCCGGAGAGCAGCGCCGCGAGGGTGCCGCCGGCCGAGGAGCCGTAGGCGTAGACCATGTCGGGACCGACCTTTTCCCGCAGCCGTTTCGCTTCGGCCCGCACCGCCAGCACCGCGGCGGGCATGTTCCCGAGCGGGTAGGTCGTGTAGTGGGGGATGAAGCCGGCTTTCGACGCCATTTCGCGGGTGGTCGCTTCGAATTCTTCGTCGTCGTAGAGGAAGGAGCCGCCGTGCAGCAGCATCAGGTGCGGCTTCGGCCCGGCCTGGTGGGCGGGACCGATTTCGGGCGGCGGGTAATCGGCAGCTTTCGGCGGCGCCGCCCCGGCCGCCGAGGCGGCGGTGAGGGCGAGGAGCACGGAAGCGAGCAGCGCCAGGGCGGCGCGGTGAATTGACCGGGTGCGGCGGATACCGTCACAACCCGGGAGCGAGCCGGTAGTCGCGGGGCGCAAGTGGGCGGTCAAGTCCGGGCTACCGCGATCGCCAGGTCCATGCCGTCGATCCTCACCGCGGCGCCGTTCTCGGCGGCGTAGGAGATGGTGGTCGCCAGCACCTCTCCAGCCAGGTAGGACTCGTGCCCGCGAGCGGCCGCCAGCAGGGTCTCGTCGCCGCCGAGCCCGAGCTCGATCCGGTCGGTGATTTCCAGCCCGGCCTCTTTGCGCGCGTTCTGGACCGCGTGGACGATCTCGCGGGCGAGACCCTCACGGCGCAGCTCGTCGTCGAGCTCGAGCTGCAGGGCCACCGCGTGGCCGGCCTCGGCCTCGACCTCGTAGCCCTCCAGCGGCTGCAGGGCCAGGGTCAGGTCGTCGGGACCGAGGCTGTGATCGCTGCCGTCGATCGCGATCCCGACCTCACCGCCCTCGGCGAGCACCGTGGCGACGCGAGCGGCGTCGAGGGCCGCCACCGCAGCGGCCACCTGCGGCATCGTCTTGCCGAAGCGCGGTCCGAGGGTGCGGTAGTTCGGCTTCGCCGTGTAGCTGACCAGCTCGCCCTCGTCGCTGACGAAGTCGAGTTCCTTCACGTTCAACTCCGCGGTGACAAGGTCGGCGCGCGCTTCGATCGCCGCGCGCTCGGCCTCGTTGGCGACGATCACGGCGCGGCGCAGCGGCTGGCGCACCTTCGCCTTCGCCTGAGCGCGCGCCGCGCGGCCGAGTTCGACGGTCAGCCGCACCGCCGCCATCGCGGTCTCCAGCTCGGGGTCGGCGAGGGCGGGATCGATGACGGGGAAGTCGCGCAGGTGGACCGAGTCCTGGGCCTCCCCCGTCTCGCCCAGGGCGCCGCCGGCGAGGTTGAGGTGGATCTCGTCGGCGAGGAACGGCGTGAACGGCGCCAGCATCGCCGCCGTCTCCAGCAGGCAGTGGCGCAGGGTCGCGAAGGCGGCGCGGTCGCCGTCCCAGAAGCGTCGCCGCGAGAGCCGCACGTACCAGTTGGAGAGCTCCTCGACGAACTCCGCGATCGCCTTGCCGGCGCTGGTGCAGTCGAAGTCGTCCATCCGCTCGCGGACGGTCGCGACCGTCGCCTGCAGGCGCGAGAGCGCCCAGCGATCGAGGTCGTTGGAGGGCTCCGGGGCCTCGCGGAAGTCGAGTGGACCGAGGTTCTCGGCGTTCGCGTAGAGGACCCAGAAGGAGTAGGTGTTCCAGAGCGTCAGCATGAACTGGCGGACCGACTCGCCGACGGTGTCGACCGAGAAGCGGTAGCCCGCCCAGGGCTGCTGCGCGGTCAGGTAGTACCAGCGGAAGGCGTCGGCGCCGTGGGCGGAGAGGACATCCCAGGGGTCGACGACGTTGCCGCGGCTCTTCGACATCTTCTGGCCCTCGGGGTCGAGGATCAGCCCGAGGCAGACGCAGTTGCGGTAGCTCGACTCCCCGAACAGCAGCGTCGACTCGGCCAGCAGCGTGTAGAACCAGCCGCGGGTCTGGTCCTGGGCCTCGCAGATGTAGTCGGCCGGGAAGCGCTCGGCGAACAGCTCCTGGTTCTCGAACGGGTAGTGGAACTGCGCGAACGGCATCGCGCCGCTGTCGTACCAGGTGTCGATCACCGACTCGACCCGGCGCATCTCACCGCCGCAGTCCTCGCAGGAGACGGTGACCTCGTCGATGTAGGGACGGTGGAGGTCGTCGGGTACGGCGCCGCCGGAGCGCTCGGCCAGCTCGGCTACCGAGCCGGCGCAGAAGCGGCCCTCGCAGCCGGCGCCCTCGCACTTCCAGATCGGCAACGGCGTCCCCCAGTAGCGGTCGCGGGAGAGCGCCCAGTCGACGTTGTTCTCCAGCCATTTGCCGAAGCGGCCGTGCTTGACGTGCTCGGGGTGCCAGCCGATCGTCTCGTTGTTGGCGAGCATCTGCTCCTTGACCTCGGAGGTGCCGATGTACCAGCTCGTGGTCGCGTAGTAGATGAGCGGCGTGCCGCAGCGCCAGCAGTGTGGGTAGGAGTGCTCGTAAACCTGCTCGCGGAACAGCAGGCCGCGGCGCTCGAGGTCGGCGATCAGCTCGCGGGTGACCTCGGGGTCCTTGACGAAGCGGTCCTCGAAGCCGGTCACGCGGCGGTCGAACCTGCCGTCGGGCCTGACCGGGTTGTAGAGGGTGCCGCGCTGGGTCGGGTCGAAGAGCCCGTTGGCGGCGGCGACCGCGTAGTCGTCCTCGCCGAAGGCGGGGGCGATGTGGACCAGCCCGGTCCCGTCCTCGGTGGTGACGAAGTCGCCGGCGATCACCGGGAAGCCGCCGCGCTCGCGATCGCTGAGGTCGAAGACCGGGCCCTCGTAGTTGCGGCCGACCAGCTCGGACCCCTGGATCCGCTCCAGCACCTCGGCGCCCTCGCCCAGCACCTTCTCGACCAGCGGCTCGGCGAGGATCAGGGTCTCGCCGTCGACGCTCGCCCGTACGTAGGTGACCTCGGGAGCGACCGCGACGGCGACGTTGCCGGGCAGGGTCCAGGGCGTCGTCGTCCAGACCAGCAACGACTCGCCGTCGGCGCCCAGCAACGGGAAGCGCACGTAGATCGAGGGGTCCTCGACGTCTTTGTAGCCCTGCGCGACCTCGTGCGAGGAGAGCGGGGTGCCGTCGCGGGGGCAGTAGGGGACGACCTTGTGGCCCTCGTAGAGGCGGCCGTCGTCCCAGAGCTTGCGCAGCGACCACCAGACCGACTCGATGTAGTTGTCCTCGAGCGTCACGTAGGGGTCGTCGAGGTCGATCCAGAAGCCGATCCGCTCGGTCAGCCGGTTCCACTCCTCGACGTACTCGAAGACCGATTCGCGGCAGCGCTGGTTGAACTCGGCGATCCCGAACTCCTCGATCTCCTGCTTGGAGGAGATCCCCAGCTGCTTTTCGACCTCGAGCTCGACCGGCAGCCCGTGGCAGTCCCAGCCCGCCTTGCGGGGGACCCGGTAGCCGCACATGGTGCGGTAGCGCGGGTAGACGTCCTTGAAGACACGGGCGAGGACGTGGTGGGAGCCGGGGCGGCCGTTGGCGGTCGGCGGCCCCTCGTAGAAGCTCCAGACCTCGGCCTCGGCGCGGTTGGCGAGCGAGCGCTCGAAGACGTCGGCGTCGCGCCAGCGCTGCAGGACCCGCTGCTCGAGGGCGGGGAAGGACTGCTTCGGATCGACGGGGGTGAATCCAGGCACGAACGCCGGATTCTAGGAGCGGGCGCTCAGCGGCAGCCGGACCTCACCAGACGAGGATGAAGTCGCCCGGATCTTTGGGATTGGCGTAGGCGGGCAGGACCAGGCCCGGGTCCATCCGGTTGGCGGTGAAGACCGGCATCACCTCGCGCCGGCTGACCTCGCTGCGGCCGAGGCCCGGGATGTCGAGGTCGAGCTTCAGCTTCATCAGCGGCATCTCGTTGACGGTGGTGTGCGAGTTGCCGACGTCGAGGATGGTCGCGGTGCCCCTGATCCCGTTCTGGAAGATCCAGTCCTGGTGGGCGGCCTTGGCCTGCGCGTGGCGCGCGTACCAGGCGAGGCCGGCGGCAACGATGACAGTGAGGCAGCCTATCCGCCCCTTTCGAGTTCGACCACACCCGGCTGTAGCCGAACTCGAATGCGCTCGAATAGTCTTGCCGCGTGCCCGCATTCGACCTGAATGGCAAGGTGGCGCTGGTCACCGGTGCCGCCCGCGGCATCGGCTTCGAGACGGCGCGCCAGATGCACATGCGCGGCGCCTCGGTCGCCGTGCTCGACCTCGACGCGACCGACGCCGCCGAGGCGGCGGAGCGGATCGGGCCGCGCGCCTTCGGGATCGCCGCCGACGTCACCGACCACGGCGCCATGCAGGCTGCGGTCGCCGCGGTGGTCGAGAAATTCGGTGGCCTCGACGTGGCGATGGCCAATGCCGGCATCGCCCAATCCTCGGTGGCCACCGTGCGCGGGATCAGCACCGAGGAGTGGGAGCGCGTCTTCGAGGTCGACCTGCTCGGCGTCTGGCGCACCGTGCGCGCGGTGCTGCCGCAGATCGTCGAGCGCCAGGGCCAGATCGTCGTCGTCGGCTCGGTCTACTCGTTCGCCAACGGCGTCTTCAACAGCCCCTACGCGGTCGCCAAGGCGGGCGTCGAGGCGCTCGGCCGCTCGCTGCGGGCGGAGCTGACGCCGCTCGGCGCCAGCGCCAGCGTCGCCTACTTCGGCTGGGTCGACACCAAGCTCGTCCAGGATGGCTTCGCCCGCCCCCACTCCGAGCGCCTGCTCGCCAACTCGCCGGCCTGGCTGCTGAAGCGGATCCAGCCGGACGAGGCCGGCGCCGCCGTGGTGCGGGGGATCGAGGAACGCGCCCCGCGCATCTTCGCCCCGAAGTGGTGGCGCTACGTCTCGGCGATGCGCGGCGTCATCAACCCGCTCCTCGACCGTCGCTTCGACCACGACGAGCGGATGATCGAGACGGTGCGGGAGATCGAGGCGGCAGCGGACGAGCAGGGCGCCGCCGCGGTCTCAGCGGTTACGCGTTAGTTGCTCGCCGCGTTCGCGCGGCGCTTCTCATAGACCGCCCGCTGCACGTGGTCATAGAGCGTCTCCGGCGCGATGTCGGCTTCGTTCGGCCACTCGATGGTGGTGCCGAACTCTTCAATTCGCAGCTTGCGGAAGTACTCGATATCGCGAAGCGGCTCGAAGACTGGGCCGTAGTCGAGCAGGTAGGAGAGGTCGACATCGGCCGCGAGTCCGTCCGCAAAGCGAAGGTGAACTTCGTAGCCATCGAGCGGAAGCGCTTCGATCAGTTTTGGCGGTTCGACGAGCATGACCATGGTGCTGATTGTAGACAACTCATTTCAGGGGTTCAATCGTCTTTATGTCGCCGCCACTGCGGGCGCGCCCCCAGTTCTCGAGCAGATCCTCCCGGCGAGCCCGAGCCCACTGTCGAACGAGGCGTTCGACACGAAGTGGAAGCTTGCCAGTCAGGCGACTCAAGTCCGTGACATCGAATGAGGCCTGTTCCCCGCCGTAGAAAGCGTGAAAGTGCGGACGGCCAGGATGAAATGACTCGTTGAAGTACATCCTGATCGTGATCCCATGGAAGTAGCTGATGCGCGGCACCCCCGCCTAAGGGCGTGGGTGCCGAATCTCTTCCCGGCTCAGCCGGACCGCGTTAGCCGCTCGAGCAGGATCAGGACCGACTCGTAGGGCTCGCCGGTGGCGCGCTCGAGGCCGATCTCGCAGGTGCGGTTGCTGGAGAGGTGGGCGTCGAAGTGGCGGCCCTCGAGCTCTTCGGCCTGGGGACGGGTGGCGGCCGCGGTCAGCTCGGGGTGGGAGATGCCGCGGTCACCGGCGAAGCCGCAGCAGGTCGCCGAGGGGGCGACGTAGACGTCGTCGGCGAGGGCGGTGGCGAGGGCGCGGATCTTCGGGGTCAGGCCCATGCGGCGGGTGGCGCAGGTCGGGTGCACGGTGGCCGAGCCGGTCTTCTCGGCGACCTCGAGCCACGGCAGCAGGCGGTCGTGGGCCCAGGCGACCGAGTCGATGATCTGCAGCTTCGCGAGGCGCTCGGCGTTGGCCTCGTCGAGGACGCCGGCGCCGGGTTCGATCGTGGCGTTGGTGCAGGAGGCGGCGTCGATCACGATCGGCAGCGCCCCCTCGCCGCTCCAGGCCCAGAGCCGCTCGACCAGCTCGTTGGCCTTGAAGCGGTGGGCGTCGGCGAAGCCCTTCGAGCTCCAGGGCAGACCGCAGCAGCTGCCGACGACGTCCGGCGGGATCCAGACCGACAGCCCGGCGCGATCGGAGACGTCGACCAGGGCGGACGCGGGGGAGCCGGCGAAGATGCGGTTGGTGCAGGAGGGGACGTAGACGGCGGTGGCGCCGGAGTGGATCGTCACCGGCAGCTTGCTCGACGCCGCGCCGGGGAGCGCGCGGCCGCGCTTGGTCCGGCGCGCCAGCGGTCCGGCGATTCGCAGGCCCATGCGGGACGCGCCTTCGAACAGACCCCAGCGCCGCGCTTTCCTCAGCGCCGCCTTTTCCTCCCGCGGCGAGTGGCCCTCGTGGCGCAGGGTCTTGACCAAGGCGCCGGTGTCGATCCCGACCGGGCAGGCGATCTGACAGGCGCCGTCGGCGGCGCAGGTCTCCAGCGCCTCGTACTCGTACTCCTTCTCCAGCGCCAGCCGTACCGGCGAGCCCTCGGGCTGGCGGGCGATCTCCCGTCGTAGGACGATCCGCTGCCGCGGCGTCGTCGTCAGGTCGCGGCTCGGGCAGACGGGCTCGCAGAAGCCGCACTCGACGCAGGAGGTCGCCGACTCCTCGATCGGCGGCGTCGTTTTGAGGTTGCGCAGGTGGGCGCCCGCATCGCGGTTGAGGATGACGCCGGGCGAGAGCACGCCGTCGGGATCGGCCAGCGCCTTCAGCCGCCACATCAGCTCGGTCGCCTTCTCCCCCCACTCCCGCTCTACATAAGGGGCCATGTTGATCCCGGTCCCGTGCTCGGCCTTCAGCGAACCGTCGTACTTGCCGACGATCAGCTCGACCAGCTTGGCCATGAAGGCCTCGTAGCGCTCGAGGTCCTCCTGCTTGGCGAAGTCCGGGGTCAGCATGAAGTGGAGGTTGCCGGCGGAGGCGTGGCCGGCGACGCCGGGCAGGAAGCCGTGCTCGCCGAGCAGCGCCTGCAGGTCACGGGCGCCCTCGGCGATCCGCTCCGGCGGCACGCAGACGTCCTCGACGATCAGCGCCGTCCCCTCCAGGCGCAGCTTGCCGATCAGCCCGTGCAGACCCTCGCGCACCCGCCAGCTCAGCTCGATCTCCTCCAGCTCGCGGGTGAAGACGATCGGGCGGATCGTCTCGTGTCCGGCGAGGAGCGCTTCGGCGCCGGCGACCTGCTCGTCCAGCTCGGACTCGCTCTCGCCGCCGAACTCGACCAGCAGCACCGCCGAGTCGGGCGACAGCTCTTTCCACTCTTCCGGCGCCCCGACCATGTTCCAGGCGGCGGTGATCAGCGCCGGCGCGACCATCAGCTCGACCGCGGTGGCGCCGGCGTCGACGAGGTCGCGGACCGGCGCGATCGCCGCGTCGATGCTGGGGAAGTGGATCCAGGCGGTCGTCGTCACGGCCGGCACCGGCACCGTCTCGAAGACCGCCTCGGCGACGAAGCCCAGCGTCCCCTCCGAGCCGACCAGGAGGCGGCGGAAGATCTCCAGCGGCTCCTCGGCGTCGAGGAAGGCGCAGAGGCGGTAGCCGGTCGTGTTCTTGATCGCGAACTTGCGGCGGATCCGCTCGCTCAGCTCGGCGTCGGCGCGGATCTCGTCGCGGATCGCCGCCAGGCCCGCGGCCAGCTCCGGCTCGGCGGCGGCGAAGCGCTCGGCGGCGCCTGGGGCGGCGGAGTCGATCGTCGTCCCCGAGGGCAGGACGAAGGTCAGCGAGCGCACGGTCGAGTAGGAGTCCCGGGTGACGCCGCAGCGCATCCCGCCCGAGTTGTTGGCGACGACGCCGCCGACGGTGGCGACGTCGGTGCTGGCCGGGTCGGGGCCGAGCTTGCGGCCGTACGGGGCGAGGACGCGGTTGGCGTGGCCGAGGATCGTGCCCGGCTTGACCCGGGCGCGGGCGCCGTCGTCCTCGACCACGACGCCGCCGAAGTGGCGGCGGACGTCGACGAGGATGCCGTCGCTCTGGCCCTGGCCGTTGAGGCTGGTGCCGCCGGCGCGGAAGGTGACCGGGATGCCCTGCTCGCGACCGAAGGCGAGGACCTTGGCGACGTCGCCGGCGTCGCGGGCCATCACCACCGCCCGTGGGAAGAGCCGGTAGGGGCTGGCGTCGGATGCGTAGCGGATGAGGTCGCCGGGACGGGACAGCAGCCGGTCGGCGCCGAGCAGCGCCTCCAGTTCGCCGCGCAGTGGCTGCGCCACCCCGGCCGCGATCCCGTCAGGGGCGCGGTCTGGTGCAGGCGCCGGAGCTCGAGCCGTCACTTGAACCACCTTAGACGGGTTCAAGTGACGGCTCGACTGCTGCGCGGACCATCAGAACAGCGACATCCCCGGCTCGACCGGGACTTCGACCAGCTCGGGGCGGGAGGAGGCGAGGGCGGTGGTGAGGGCGGCGCTGACTTCGTCGCGGTCGCGGGCGCGGTGGGCGCTGACGCCGTAGCCCTCGGCGACCGCGGCGACGTCGAGCTCGGGTAGGTCGAGGCCGGGCGCGCCGCTGACCTGCTCGACTTCGGCGAACCACTTGAGGATCGCGTACTCGGAGTTGCGCAGGACCAGGAAGGTGACCGGCGCCTTGTAGGCGACGGCGCTCCAGAAGGCGGTGATCGCGTACTGCGCCGAGCCCTCGCCGAGCACGCAGACGACCGGGCGGTCGGGCTGGGCGAGCTGAATTCCGACCGAGGCGGCGAGGCCGAAGCCGAGGCCGCCGCCGGCGCTGAAATAGTAGCTGCCGGGCCGCGAGAGGCGCAGCTGGTTGCGCATGGCGAGGGTGCTGGACGGGGACTCGAGGACGACGATCGCGTCCTCGGGCAGGACCTCGCGCAGGGCGCTGTGGACGGTCGAGGCGTTGAGCGGGTCGCTGGCGGGGATTTCGCCGGGCCCCGGGTTTGGCTCGGGCGCCGGCCGGCTCGACTCGGAGACGGCCGCGAGCAGCGCCTCCAGGGTCAGGCCGACGTCGGCGACGATCGCGTCCCCCATTGGTGCCCGGACCGCCTCATCCGGGTCGCTGGTGATCGCGACCAGCTTCGCCCCCGCGGGCAGCAGCGGCCCGGGGATGTGCGGGTAGTAGGGGAAGACGGAGCTACCGACGACGAGGATCAGGTCGTGGCCCTCGAGCGTCTGCCCGACCGGGCCGATCGCCGGTGGCAGCACGCCGCGGAAGTTCGGGTGGTTCTCGGGGAAGCCGAGGCGGACGCCGCCGGTCGCCGGCGAGGCCCAGACGGGGAGGCGCTGGCGCTCGGCGAGGGCGACGGCCAGCTCCCATGCACCGCTGGTGTCGATGTCGGGGCCGGCGACGAGGACCGGGTTGGTG
>JAENWU010000199.1 GCA_016649905.1 Thermoleophilia bacterium | reverse complement strand
GTGTCGAGCACGTTGGAGGCGTGGGCGAGCGAGACCAGCTTGACCTTGCCGCCGGCGAGGGCCTCGTCCAGCTCGTCGAGAGAGAGTGTGCCCTCGTCGGAGACCTTGAGGTAGCGGAGCGTGGCGCCCTTCTCGATGCAGAGAAGCTGCCAGGGGACGATGTTCGAGTGGTGCTCCATCTCGGTGAGGAGGATGCGGTCGCCGCGGCCGACGTTGGCGTCGCCCCAGGCGCGCGCCACCAGGTTGATCGCCTCGGTCGCGTTGCGGACGAAGACCACCTCGCGGCGGTCGCCCGCGCCGATGTGGTCGGCCACCGTCGCCCGCGCCCCCTCATACGCTTCGGTCGCCTCGGCCGAGAGCGTGTGGGAGCCGCGGTGGACGTTGGAGTGATGGCGTCGCTCGTAACGGTCGACCGCCTGGATCGAGGCCAGCACCCGCTGGGCGCTGGCGCCGCTGTCGAGGTAGGCGACCGGCTGGCCGTTGACCTCTCGCTCCAGCGCCGGGAAGGCGGCGCGGACCTTCTCGATCGGGAACGGTGCCGCGGCGGTCGGGCTGTTCGCGGTCACCGGCTCCATCGTCGCGGGGTCAGGCGGAAGCGCCCGCCCCGACCTCCTCGCGAATCCAGCCGTAGCCCTTCTCCTCCAGCACGCCGACGAGCTCCGGGCCGCCTTCCTTGACGATCCGGCCCTCGAACATGACGTGGACGAAGTCGGGTTTGACCATGTGCAGGATGCGCTGGTAGTGGGTGATGATCAGGACGCCCATATCCGGCCCGGCGAACTTGTTGACGCCCTCGGCGACGACCCGCAGGGCGTCGATGTCGAGGCCGGAGTCGGTCTCGTCGAGGACGGCGATCTCGGGCCGCAGCAGCACCAGCTGCAGCAGCTCCATCCGCTTCTTCTCGCCACCGGAGAAGCCGTCGTTGAGGTAGCGGCTGGAAAAGTCTTTGGGGATGTTCGCCAGCGCCATCGCCTCCTGGGCGACCTTGGCGAAGTCTTTGATCTTGATCTGCTCCTCGCCGCGCGCCTCGCGCTGCGCGTTGATGATCATCCGCAGGTACTTGCTGACCGAGACGCCGGGGATCGCGACCGGGTACTGGAAGGCCATGAACAGGCCCGCCTGCGAGCGCACGTTGGGGTCGGCCTCGGTGATGTCCTCGCCCTTGAAGGTGATCGAGCCCTCGGTCACCTCGAGCGCGGGGTGGCCCATGATCGCGTTGGCGAGCGTCGACTTGCCGGAGCCATTGGGCCCCATCAGCGCGTGGACCTTGCCCTTCTCGACGTCGAGGTCGAGGCCTTTGAGGATCTGCTTGTCCTCGACCTTCACGTGCAGATTGCGAATCTCCAGCTCAGCCAATGTGACTCCGTTTCTAGGTTTCGTAAGTGGGGAAATCAGGCGGCGCTGGCGATGTCCGCCTCGGTGCGGTCGCCCGGCTGCGAGAACTCGACCAGCTCGGCCAGCGTCGTCCCGGCCAGCGCCTTGGTGACGCCGCCCTGCACGCGCGTCCACAGCAGCTTGGTCGAACAGGCGCGGTCGCCGTCGTCTTCGTGCGAGCAGAGGACCTTGCCTTCCGGGGTCTCGTGGAAGCACTCCATCGGGGCGATCTGCCCTTCCAGCGCCTCGACCACCTGGTCCATGGTGATCTGCGCCGCGGGCAGCGCCAGCTGGTAGCCCCCGTGGGCGCCGCGGGTCGAGGTGACCAGGCCGGCCTTGCGCAGTTTCGCCACCAGGTGCTCGAGGTAGGAGAGCGGCAGCCGCTCAGCCTCGGCGACTGTGTTCAGCGAAACCGGCTGCGAGCCGGGCTGGCGGCCCAGCTCGACCATCAGGCGCACTCCGTACTCGGCTTTGGTCGAGAACAGCATCGAACTAAATCCTATCGGAGAGGTCGGTTATGCCGATTCTCACATGGCGGGTTTGTTCCCACGGGTGGAACAAACCCGCCAAGCTCAGGGCTCGATCAGGCCGCGCCGGATCGCGTAGCGGACCAGCTCGACCCGGTCGCGCATCCCGAGCTTGCGCATCGCGTTGGCGCGGTGGTTCTCGACCGTCTTCTCGGAGAGGTGGAGGAGCTCGGCGATCTGTTTCGTCGTGTGCGCCTCGGCGACCAGCTTGACGATCTCCTCCTCGCGCGGGGTCAGCTCCTCCTCGCCGCTGGAGCCGCGCTCGAGCACGTCCTTGATCAGCGTCCGCTGCGCCTCCGGGGTGAGAAACGGCTCGCCCCGCTCGACCGCGCGAATCGCCGCCAGCAGATCGGTGTCCGCCTGCGTCTTCAGCACGTAGCCGGAGGCCCCGGCCTTCAGCGCCTCGAACAGGTAGCGCTCGTCGTCGTGCATCGAGAGGATCAGGACCGCGACCTCCGGCGCCTGTCGCTTGATCTCCCGCGTCGCCTGCAGCCCGGTCAGCTTCGGCATTTTGACGTCGAGGATCGCCAGGTCGGGCCGCTCGCGGACCGCCAGGTCGCGCGCCTCGGCGCCGTCGGCGGCCTCGGCCACCACCTCGATGTCGGGCTGGCGCTCGAGCAGCAGCCGCAGCCCGGAACGGACGATGCCGTGGTCGTCGGCGATCAGGACTCTCACCGGGCCGATTCTCCCGGGACCGTGAGCCGGACCGTGGTGCCGCGGTCAGGACGGGACTCGATCGTCAGCTCGCCGCCGACCAGCAACGCTCGCTCGCGCATGCCGGGGATCCCCAGCCCGCTCTCGGACTCGTCGAAGGCGAAGCCGCGGCCGTCGTCGGCGACCTCGAGCTCGACGCCGCCGTCCCCGGGGCGCCGCAGTCGCACGCCGATCTGGCCGGAGCCGCTGTGGCGGGCGGCGTTGGAGAGCGCCTCCTGGGCGACCCGGTAGACGACCAGCTGGGCATCGTCGCCGAGGTCGGAGAGGTCGCCGTCGGTGCTGAGTTCGGCCTCGATCTCACCCCGGGCCAGCTGCTCGACCTGGCCCGCGATCGCCGCCGCCAGGCCGAGGTCGTC
>JAENWU010000106.1 GCA_016649905.1 Thermoleophilia bacterium | reverse complement strand
CTCGACAAGTGCATCGGTTGCCACACCTGCTCGGTCACCTGCAAGAACGTCTGGACGAAACGCGAAGGCGCCGAGTACATGTGGTTCAACAACGTCGAGACCAAGCCCGGCGGCGGCTACCCGAAACGGTGGGAGGACCAGGAGCAATGGCGGGGCGGCTGGGAGCTCGACGGGGAGGGCCGCCTGCGGCTGAAGGCCGGCGGCCCCGTCCGCAAGCTGGCGAGCATCTTCTACAACCCGAACCTGCCGGAGATCGACGACTACTACGAGCCCTGGACCTACGACTACGAGTCGCTGACCAAGTCCGGGCCCTCCAAGCACCAGCCGGTGGCGCAGCCGATCTCGCGCCTGACCGGCGAGCCGCTCGCGCTCGAGTGGGGGCCAAACTGGGAGGACGACCTGGCCGGTGGGCCGGAGCAGCTTCCCACCGATCCCCTGCGCAAGGGCGTCGAGGAGGCCGTCCGGGCCGAGTACGAGCAGGTCTTCATGATGTACCTGCCGCGCATCTGGGAGCACTGCCTCAACCCGGCCTGCGTCGCCTCCTGCCCGTCCGGGGCGATGTACAAGCGCGAGGAGGACGGGATCGTCCTGGTCGACCAGGAGGCCTGCCGGGGCTGGCGGATGTGCGTCAGCGGCTGCCCTTACAAGAAGGTCTACTTCAACCACACGACCGGCAAGGCCGAGAAGTGCACCCTCTGCTACCCGCGGATCGAGGCCGGCCTGCCGACGGTCTGCTCGGAGACCTGCGTCGGGCGGATCCGCTACCTGGGCCTGGTCCTCTACGACGCCGACCGGGTCGAGGCGGCGGCCGCGACTCCCGACGAGCGCGACCTGCTCGACGCGCAGCTGGACGTCTTCCTCGACCCCAACGACCCCGAGGTCTGCGCCCGGGCCCGCCGCGAAGGGATCGCCGAGGACTGGCTCGACGCGGCCCGGCGCTCGCCTGTCTGGGCGCTCGCCCTCAAGCACCGGATCGCCCTGCCGCTGCACCCCGAGTACCGGACGCTGCCGATGGTCTGGTACGTGCCGCCGCTCTCGCCGGTCACCTCGATGGTCGAGGGCGAGGGGTCCGAGAGCGACCCCGACGCCGTCTTCCCGGCGATCGACGCGCTGCGGATCCCGGTCCGATACCTCGCCAACCTGCTCTCCGCCGGCGACGAGGATGTGATCCGCACGGTGTTGAAGCGGCTCGCCGCGATGCGCTCCTACATGCGCGAGAAGACGATCTCCGGCAGCGGCGACCCCGACGTCGCGGCGGCGGTGGGGATGGCGCCCGCCGAGCTGGAGGAGATGTTCAGGCTGCTCGCGATCGCCGACCACGAGGATCGTTTCGTGGTGCCACCCGCGCACCGCGAGCTGGCGGGGCGGCTGACCGAGGAACAGGGTGCCTGCGGCCTCGACTTCGCCGGCGGCCCGGGCAGCTGCGAGCCCGACGGAGACGGAGACGGCAACGGCGGCGGCGCCCTGACGATGGCCAAGCTGAACCCGCGGATCGAGGCGTTCCGGGCCCGCCGCGCGAGGCGCGAGAGAGCGAAGCCATGACCCCCTGGCGGCTCCTCTCGCTGCTGCTCGACTATCCCGACGAGGAGCTGCTCGCCTGCTCCGGCGAGCTGGCCGAGGCGGCGCGGGCCCTGCCGTCCTCTCCGGCGAGGAAGGCGATCCTCTCCTTCCTCGCCCGCCGCGAGGGGCTGGCGGCGAACGCGATCCAGCGCGAGTACGTGGAGACCTTCGACTTCGCCAAGCGCGCCACCCTCTACCTCAGCTTCCACGCCTACGGCGACCGTCGCCAGCGGGGCATGGCGATGCTCCACTTGAAACAGTCCTACCGGGCCGCCGGCTTCGAGCTGGGCGACGGCACCCTTCCAGACCATCTGCCGGCGGCGCTCGAGTTCACCGACCTCGCACCCGAGGCGGGCATCGGCGTGCTGCGTGACTTCAGACCCGCGCTCGAGGTGGTGCGCGCGGCGCTGCACGAGGAGGACAGCGCCTACGCGCTCCTGCTCGATGCCCTCTGTGAGCTGCTCCCCGCGGCCTCGGCCGAGGAGCTGGACGATGCGCGGCGGATCGCCGCCGAGGGGCCCCCGAGCGAGACCGTCGGCCTGGAGCCCTTCGCCCCGCCGGAGGCGATGCCGGCGGCCTGCGGGAGCGGGGAGCCGTCGAGTGCGGGAGCGATTCTCCTATGAGCGGCGGCGCGCTGACCCTCTGGGTGGCGGTTCCTTACGTCTGCCTGACGATCTTCGTCGTCGGCCACGTCTGGCGGCTGCGCAGCGGCCAACTGACCTGGACGACGCGCTCGACGCAGCTCCTCGAGCGCCGCCTGCTGCGGATCGGCAGCCCCCTCTTCCACCTCGGCCTGCTGGCGGTGATCGGCGGCCACGTGCTCGGAATCCTGGTCCCCGAGCAGGCGACCGAAGCGGTCGGCGTCTCCGAGAGCATGTACCACGCCGTCTCCGTCACCGCCGGCACGAGCGCCGGCATCGCGATGACGCTCGGCTTCGCGATCCTGCTCTACAGGCGCACGCGGGTGCCACGGGTGAGCCGTACCACGACCGCCGCCGATCGCGCCACCTACCTGCTGCTCGGCATCGTGATCCTCAGCGGGATGTGGGCCACGGTCGGCGTCAACCTGTTCGGCGGCGGCTACGACTACCGGGAGACGGTCGGGCCCTGGTTCCGGGGGCTCTTCCTGCTCGACCCCGACCCGGCCCTGATGTCAGGTGCCCCCCTCGTCTACCAGCTGCACGCGCTGGCGGCGATGGCGCTCTACGCGCTCTGGCCCTTCAGCCGCCTCGTCCATGCCTGGTCGGTGCCGATCGCCTACCTGCGGCGCAGCCCGATCCTCTACCGGCGCCGCGCCCCGGCGCCCGACGCGCCGTTCCATCCCCGAACCGAAACTAGGAGCGTCTCGTGAAACACGCCGATTCCAACTCCAGCCCCGTCCGCGAGCTGACGCTCGCGACGATCGCCTTCTTCCTCTGTTTCGCGGCCTGGGGGATGCTGGCCCCGATCGCTCCCAAGCTGCAGGACCAGTACGGGCTCTCCAACACCGAGACCGCGATCATGATCGCGGTCCCCGTCGTGCTCGGCTCACTGCTCCGCATCCCGCTCGGCCGCCTGACCGATCGCCACGGCGGCCGGGTGATGTTCGCCGGGATGCTCGCCTACGCGGCGGTCCCGCCCCTCCTGGTCGGCACCGCCGGCAGCTACCCGATGCTCCTGCTCGCCGGGCTGCTGCTCGGGGTCGCGGGTGCCTCCTTCGCGATCGGCGTGCCGTTCGTCGCCGCCTGGTACCCGCCCGAGCGCCAGGGCCGGGCGCTTGGCCTCTACGGGATCGGGACCGCCGGGACCGCCGTCTCGGCCTTCGCGATGCCGGCGCTCTTCTCCGGGCCCGGCCGGGGCGTGGCGGGCGTCATCTACGCGGCGGTGCTGCTCACCTTCGGGGCGGTGTGGTTGTTCCTGGCCCGAGACGCGGCGGGCGAGCGTCCCGAGCCCATGCCGATCCGCAAGGTCCTGCGCTTCGGCCCGACTCTCTGGCAGCTCGCCCTCTTCTACTTCGTCACCTTCGGCGGCTTCGTCGCGATGTCCATCTACCTGCCGAAGCTGCTCAACGACTGGTTCGACTTCTCGCTCACCAACGCCGGCCTGCGAACCGCCGGCTTCGTGGTGGTCGCCGCGGTGGTGGCGCGGCCGATCGGTGGCTGGCTCTCCGACCGCGTCGGTGGCTACGCGGTGGCGACCGTCGCCTTCCTCGGGATCGGCCTCGACGCGGTCGGCCTCGCCTGGCAGGCCTCGGTGGACCCGAAGATCGTCCCGGTCACGATCATCTGCCTCTCGCTGGCCTTCTGGCTCGGCCTCGGCAACGGGGCGGTGTTCAAAATCGTCCCGCAGCGCTTCCCCCAGGCCACCGGCGCCGTCACCGGTATCGTGGGCGCAGCCGGTGGGCTCGGCGGCTTCTTCCCGCCGCTGATCCTCGGCATCGTCAAGGACGCAAGTGGGACCTACGTGATGGCATTCGTCTTCCTCGTCGCATTCGCCTGGATGTGTGCCGGCCTGGCGCTGATGCTGGCCGGCTCGGCCCGTTCAGATGCCTCCGTCCGCCTTTCCCAGTCAGCTCCGGCGCCGGTCGGGACTCGCCATTGAGACATCGCCCCGGCCTGCGCGTCCTCGTCGTCGGCGGTGGAGTCGCCGCCCTCGAGGCGGTGCTGACCCTGCGCGAGCTGGTGGACAGCCGGCTCGAGATCACCCTGCTCTCCCCCAACCCCCGCTTCGAATACGCGCCGCTCTCGGTTGCCGAGCCGTTCGACCTCGGCACGGCGCACCGCTTCGAGCTCCGCGAGATCCTCCGCGATCGCGGCGTCGACACGATCGTCGACGCGCTCGAGGTCGTCGACGCCCCCAATCGCGAAGTGCGCACGACCGGCGGGCTGGCGATCCCCTACGGCGCCCTGCTCGTGGCGATCGGCGCACACAGGCGCAGCGCCCTGCCCGGAGCGATCACGTTCTCGGGCTCGCGGGCGACCTCGGACATCCGGCGCCTGCTGCGCGACGCCGCCGCGGGGACCGTCGAGCGGCTCGTCTTCGCCGTTCCCGCCGGAGTGACCTGGTCGTTGCCGGTCTACGAGCTGGCGCTGATGACCAGTGCCCACCTCGCCGAGCACGAGCTCCCCGTCGAGGTCGCGTTGGTCACCCCGGAACCACGGCCGGTCGATGCCTTCGGCGCCCAGCCGAGCGCGGCGGTCGAGGAGATGCTGGGCCTGCGCGGCATCCCCTTCCACAGCGCCGCGCCGGTCCGCGTCGAGCCGGGTCGTCTGATCGTCGAGAACGGCGAGCCGATCCCCGCGGACGCCGTCGTCGCCCTCCCCAAGCTCGTCGCGCCGGAGATCTCCGGCTTGCCGCGAGATGAGCTCGGCTTCCTTCCCGTCGACGAGCACGGTCGGGTTCGCGACCTCGCAGGCGTCTACGCGGCCGGTGACGTGACGAGCTTCCCACTGAAGCAGGGCGGAATCGCCACCCAGCAGGCCGACGCCGCCGCGGAGGCGATCGCCGCCGACCTCGGCGAGCACGTCCACCCCGCTCCCTTCCGGCCGGTGCTGCGCGGACTGCTCCTCACCGGCCGCGCCCCGCGCTATCTGCGCGCGGAGGTCCTGCGCGGCCGGGCAACCCGATCAACGGCCGAGGAGGAGGCGATCTGGTGGCCACCCGCGAAGATCGCCGGCCGCCGCCTTGGCCCCTTCCTCGCGCTTCAGGGAGTGCCCGGGGGCCCGCCGCCGGACGCGGTCGCCCTCGAGCTCGACGCCTCCGACGATCCGGACGAGGACGAGCTCAGCGACTTGCCCGGCTGATAGGGACAGCTCGGGTCCGACCCCAGGTGGTCGCCGCTGACCGCGTAGGCCCGCGCCCGGCTGCCGCCGCAGACCTCCCTGAACTCGCAGCGGCCGCACTTGCCGCCCAGCGCCCCGGGATCGCGCAGCTCGCGAAACAGGGGCGCCTCTCGATAGAGCCGCACGGCGCTCTCGGCGGGCGCCCGGCCGGCGGAGAGAGGGAGGAAGCCAGAGGGCATCACCTCGCCACGATGGGAGACGAACATGAAGCCGCGGCCGTCGTTGACCCCCTTGGCCGGCCGGCGAAGCCCGTCGGCGAAGCGATAGCCCGCCCCGGCCAGCCCGCCGTCGCCGGCGCGTTCGAGCGCGACGCGACGGTGCTGGGGAGCGGCGGTGATCTTGAGGTCGAAGGGGAACTCCGCGGCGGAACGGTCGAGCCAACGGATCAGACGCTCGTGCCCCGCGGCGGAGAGCATCGCCAGCCGCCTGCCGCGGCCGGTCGGGACCAGGAAGAAGACCGACCACTGGACCGCGCCGAGGCCGGCGATCAGCGGAACCATGCGCTCGATGACGTTGGCATTCAGCACGCAGACCGTCGTGTTGATCTGCAGCGGCAGGCCCGCTTCGCCGGCAGCCTCGATTCCCGCCAGCGTGCGCTCGAAGGAGCCGGAGAACCCCCGGAAGCGATCGTGCAGGGCGGCCGCCGGGGCGTCGAGGCTAAAGGCCACCCGCCGCACCCCCACGGCGCGCGCCTCGACCATCCGGGCTGGAGTCGTGAGCGCCGTCGCGGTCGGCGTCAGGGCGACCCGCAACCCACGCCGATCGGCGTGAGCGGCGATCTCGAACACGTCCCTCCGCATCAGCGGATCGCCACCGGTCAGGACCAGGATCGGCGCCGGGTCGAAGCCGGCGATGTCGTCGATCAGCGCCAGCGCCCGTGGGGTGTCCAGCTCGCGGGGATCTCGGCGCGGCTGGGCATCGGCCCGGCAGTGCGCGCAGGCGTAGGCGCAGGCCCGGGTCAGCTCCCAGGCGATCACGAACGGCGAACGGTCGAAATCGAGCCCGGCGAGGCGACCGTCGCGCTCGGCTCGCGCCGCCCGCGCCGCGCTCGAGGTGCCGCTCATGCCTCGATCTCCGCGTCGGTCAGGTAGCAGGCCGGGTCAGGGGCCCAGGGATCGCCGCCGGCGCTCTGCGCCCGCACCGGCAGGCCGCCGTTGCAGAGCGGCGCGAAGCGGCAGCGGCTGCAACGGCCCGTCAGCTTGCGCGGCCGCCGCCGGTAGGGAGCGAGGACCGGGTTCCCGTCCCGCCAGATCTCGTCGAAGCGCTGGCGCCTCACGTCGCCGGCCTTGACGTCCCAGGAGAACTGGTCCGGGTGGACCAGGCCCTGCGGGTCGACCGCGGCGATCGCGACGCCGGACTGGTTGCCGCCGTTCCAGAGCAGCATCTCCTCGACGTCCTCGGCGCGAGCGCGGTCGGCCCGTCGCACCCGCTCGAGCAGGAGCACGTGGTCGACGGGGTTGTCGACCGTCAGCACCTCGAGCTCGACGCCACGCCGGCCGAGATCTTCGGTCCGGTCGAAGATCTCCTCGACGGCGGCGCGAGTCTGCGCGGGCGCGAGGTCGTGACCGCGCATCCGCCCACCGCGACCGGCGTAGGCGAGGTGGTAGACGCAGAGCCGGTTGACTCCCTCGGCCTCGGCGAGCTCGAAGATCGCGCCGAGATGGGAGCGGTTGCGCGCGTGCATCGTGAAGCGGATGCCGGTGCGCATCCCGGCCTCCCTGGCCGCTCGGATCCCGGCCAGCGCCGCCTCGAAGGCGCCGCGGCTGCCGCGCATCTTGTCGTTGAGGGGACCGATCCCGTCGAGGCTGATGCCGACGTAGGAGAAGCCGGCCACCGCGATTTCCGCCGCCACGGCAGCGTCGATTCGCGTCCCGTTGGTGGAGAGCACGGTGCGCATCCCGAGCGACTGCGCCAGCGCCGCGAGTTTGAGCAGGTCCGGTCGCAGCAGCGGCTCGCCGCCCGAGAAGAGCACCGTGGGCACGCCGAACGCCGCCAGGTCCCCGATCAGTCGCATCCCCTCGCCGGTATCCAGCTCACCCGGATAGTCGCGATCGTGGGAGTCCGCGTAGCAGTGACCGCAGTGCAGGTTGCAGCGGCGGGTGACGTTCCACACCACCACCGGCGTCTTGTCGCGCGAGTAGTGCAGCAGGTGGGCTGGGCCCGCGCCGGAGCGGCGTCCGTACCGGAGCGCGTCCTGTGGGCCCACCTGGCCGTTCAGCAGCCGACTGACGCTAAGCATGACCACCCATCCTGGGCCCCCGAGGCCGCCGTGCTATCCGTGCAGAGCCCCCGTCGGTCGCGGGGCGAGGCCGCGATCCCGGCGGGGCCGCCGGCCGTGCGCGGGCGGCAGCATGCCTAGTCCGCGGACTTCGTCAGCGCCACCACGGCCCCCTGCGCGGCCTCGATCAGCCGCGACGCGTTCGGCGACCCGCTCGGGTCGAGCTGCCACTGGACCAGCAGCCCGTCGAAGAGGGCGATGATCAAGACCGCCAGCGCGTCGGCGTCGACCTGCGGCGAGCCGATCTCGGCAAAGGCCTCGCGGGTCGTGCCGGCGATCACCACGTGGAAGTCCTCGTAGCTCGTCACCATCTCCGCCCGCAGGTCCTCGGATCTCGCCAGCTGCGCCCATGCCTCCAGGCAGGCGGTTATCAGCGGGCGGTTCTCCTCGAGCGTGTCCATCAGCCCGGCCAGGGTCCGGCCCAGGCGCTCCAGCGGCGTCGCCGGGCCCGGCTCGGCCGCGAGGGCGATCAGCGGCTTCAGCCAGCGCTGGAAGGCCTCGGTCACCGCGACGTTGAGGAGATGCTCCTTGGAATCGAAGTGGTAGCCGATCGAAGCGAGGTTGGTGCCCGAGGCCGCGACCAGGTCGCGGGACGTGGTCCGCGCGTAGCCCTTCGTCTCGAGGCAGGCGATCGCTCCCTCCAGCAGTCGCTCTCTGTGACCTCTCTCACGCTCCGCCGCCATTTCCCCCGCTTACTATACAACCGTATAGATCTATACGGACGTATGTATAAATACAACCGAGGAGGCCGGAATGACCAGACAGCTCAAAAGGGCCGGCGCGTACCGCGGCCGACCGCCCCGGCTCCGATCGGCGCTGGCCGTCTCTTTGCTCTTCTCAGCGCTGCTGCTGGCCTCGGCCGCGCCGGCCGGCGCGGCCGAGGCCGGGTGGCTCCGCTCCGCGCTGGCCCAGATGGCCGACCTCGCGACCCTCCGGCTGCGGCCGCCGGCGCTGAGCCTGGCGCGGGTGCTGCCCGACGAGGCCGCTCGGCTGAGGAAGCTGCGCGAACCGGCGAGCAACGTCCAGGCGCAGGTGACCGTGGCCCTCGGCGAGCTCCGCGCAATGAACGCGCTCACCCCCGACCCCCATTACCTGCCGGCCCTGTTCGCCGTCGGACGCGCCTTCGTCGCGGTCAGCGGCCAGGACCCGCTGACCGGGACGACGATCGATCCCGGCTACCTCGGTCTCGATCGGGAGCTGGCGGGCAGCGCGACGCGGCTCGATCGCGCGGCCGGTGAAGCGGGCAGGCTCTCGCTCGGGGTCAGCCGCCTCATTCACCAGCTGAGCCGCTCGAAGAAGCGGGCCCGCCTGCTCGAGCGGCAGGTACAGCGCCTGCGTGCCGCCGGCGACGCCCGGCCCCGGCAGGGCGACTAGGAAGCGAGCGACCCGTGAGCCGCTCGAGCAGCACGGCCAGGCGTCCCAGGCTGGTGCTGGGCGCGTGGGTGCTGGTCGTGGCGGGACTGGCGCTGCTCGGCACCGGGATCACGGACCGGCTGGCGCCGACCTCGCTGCTCGTCCCCGGGAGCCCCTCGGCACGCGCCCACGCGATGCTCGAGCGCGAGTTCGGCGACTCGGTCCCGGTCACCGTGCTGATCGAAGGCCCGGCGCGCGCCGTCGACCGCCAGGGCCCGCGTCTCGCGGAGGCCCTGCGCCGCGAACGGGACGTCCAGGTGATGTCCCCG
>JAENWU010000085.1 GCA_016649905.1 Thermoleophilia bacterium | reverse complement strand
TTCGCGCCGCCGCGTTTGGCCTTCACCTTGAGTTTGTAGGTGGCTCCGAGTTCCGGGACCAGCCGGGAGACGGGGACCTTGGCGACCAAGTGGTTTCCTCTGGTCACCTTTTGCCATTCCTGCCCTTCGCCTTCCGGACTGAAGCCGAGGAACATGACGGCGGCCATTTTCTTGACGCCTTTCACATTGGTCGTCGCCCGCAGGGTGAAGTCCTTCGAAGCGCACCCGACAGGGAGGCCCGTGAGCTTCAGCTTCTTCGAGCCGGTGAGGACGGGCGGCGAGCTGGCCGAGATCCTGTCGACCGCCTCGTTGTTGGAGTTGTCATCGTCCTGGAAGCCCCCCTCAAAGGCGTTGGGCAGCAGCGAGGCGAAGTGGTTCATCGACTCGTTGACGGTGACCACGGCCGTGATCTGGGCGCTGGCGCCGCTGGCAAGCGGGCCCAGCTCGCAGACGAAGTTGTAGTAGTAGAAGCCGTAAGCGGGACCCGAGTTGTCCCGGCAGGCACCCTGGGAGGGTGAGACCGACAGGTAGGGGTTGTTCGCCCCTTGGCCGTGGCCGCGCAACGAGGAGAGGCTGACGAAGACGCCTTCGTATGCCTCCGTTCCATGGTTCGTGACGGTGACCTTAAAGGTGACCGGCTCTCCCGCCTTGACCACGGTGGCCGAGGGCACCGCGCTGATCGCGAGCTCGTTCGAAGCGTCCGCGGCCGCCGGCGCGGCCAGCGCGCCGGCGATCGCGGTGACGATCGTGATGGCCTTGAACCTTGAGACGCGGTTCATCCGCCCCCGCCCGCTTCGCTTGCTGCCCTCAGGTGAGCTGCACGTTGACCGCTTTGGGCCCTTTGTCGCCGGCTTCGGACTCATAGGAGACCTTGGCGCCTTCGGGGAGCGACTTGAAGCCCTCTCCGCTGATGTCGCTGTGATGGACGAACAGGTCCTTGCCTGCGTCGTCCGGCGTGACGAAGCCGTAGCCCTTGTCGTCGTTGAACCACTTAACGGTTCCAGTTGCCATTTGCGATACCTCCACTTGCTTGCGTGCTGCGTACGCGGAGGAAGCTGGAAAGCAATCGACCTACGGGCGCTGGCACAACCTTGATCGGGCAGAACCCGACTCGAACGCCATTGACGGTAGCAGCACTCAGGTGCCTGGGGTGCTGATCGACCCTCGCAGTCGCTCACGGGCCAGGTAAAGCAGGAGGCCGACGAGGGGGAAGACGATGTCGGCGTAGAGCACGGGGCCGGTGTTGTCGGGGTCGTGGTTGTCGTTGACAAGCTCCTGATGGATATGGCCGTAGGCGTCGCCCCAGAGGAAGACCGCGGCGACGAGGAGGATCGCCAGCCAGTAGCGATCGCGGATCCAGATGCAGAGCACCGCGGCGAGGCCGAGCGCGAGGTCGCCGAAGCCGACCTCGGTCTGGAAGCCTCCGTCGCCGCGGGTGAAGCCAATTTCCTTTGCGACGCTCGCTCCGTCGAGGAGATGGAAGAGGCCGCCGACGATGCCGCCCACCCCAATCGTGACGACGATCCACCAGAGCAGCACGACCTCGATCTTCCGCTCCCCGTGCTCAGTTGGGTGCCTCCAGAGATGGATGCCGGCGCCGATCAGGGCCACGAGCACGTAGACGACGTAGATCACAGCAGCCTCCTCCTCCGCGAATTCACCCTCGTCCTATCGGTCGCGAGGCCGATCGGGTTGAGCCTGAAAGGCCAAATCGAAGTCTGGAACAGCGCCTGGCCTCCTGCTACTTAGAGAGCAGGGCGTCCATCTGGCCGACCGCTTCCTTCAGACCCTCGGTCATGCCCATGCTGTCGAGTTTCTCCATCTGCTCCCGGGAGTCGAAGCGGGAGCGCAGCTCCATCCGGGTGCCGCCGTCGTGCTCGCTGAGCTGCATCCGCACCCCGTGATGGTCGGCATCTCGGGGTTCGGCTTGCCGTCCTGGTCGGCGAAACCGTCGGTGAACTGCAGGGAGCTCGGCGGCTCGACCGAGGTGATCCGCCACCAGCCGCGGTACTTCTCGCCCTCGGGACCGGTCATGAAGTAGGTGACCTCACCGCCGGCGGCGAGGTCGTGCGGCTCCATCGTCGCCGGGTGGGTCGGCGGGCCCCACCAACGCTCCAGCTGCCTCGGGTCTGCCCACAACTGCCAGACCCGCTCGGTCGGAGCGTCGAAGTCGGCGATTAGGGTGAGGGTCAGGCTGTCGAAGTCCTTGTCGACGCTGGTGACGCTCATCTGTCTTGTCCTTTCGTCGGATTGTTCTCTTCTGGGTCTGGGACCTGGATGAGCAGGCCGGACATCCGGTCCACGCGCCCGCGCCAGACCGCCTCGAGCTCGTCGAGGGCCTGTCGCGCCCGCCGTACGGCATCGGGGTCGGTACGCACGAGCTGCTCGCGTCCGCGGCGCTCCTTGGTGACCAGGCCAGCCCGCTCCAGCACCGCGACGTGCTTCTGCACCGCGGCGAAGCTCATCGGGTACGCGTCGGCCAGCCGCGAGACCGACGCCTCGCCCCGGACGGAGCGGCGGAGGATGTCGCGGCGGGTGGCGTCGGCCAGCGCGTGGAACAGGTCGTCCACAGCTTCGTCGGGTATCTTACCTACAACCATGTGGTTGTAGGTAAGAAAGCTCGGGCATCCGCCGGGCAAAAGTTGGCCCTGACATTCGCCTTCCGGTTGCGTTTCAGTAAGGGGGATTGACCCAAGTCTCGATCTCCTGCCACGAACTGCTTTCGAGGAGGAGTGAAATGAAGCGCCACCACCGCAACCGTCCGACCACGCGACGCCGGTTTCCCCTGTCGATCCTGCTGGGGATCCTCTCCTTGGCGGCGCTGGCGTTCGCCGCCTCCGGTGCGGCCGCGCCGGCCGGAACCACCGACCTCGCGATCAGCAAGAGCGACAGCCCGGATCCGGTCCGCGTCGGCTCGACCCTGACCTACACGATCGGGGTCGAGAACCGCGGGCCGCTGGCGGCGACCGGAGTCACCGTCACCGACACCCTGCCCAAGGGCGTCGACTTCGCCTCAGCCTCGCCCGGGTGCACTCAGAAAGCCCGCAAGATCACCTGCCCGCTCGGTGACATTCCCTTCGGCGGCGTCAACTACAGCGGCGCCGCGAAAGTGACGATCGCGGTGATCCCGCGCCAGGCCGGGACGATCACCAACACCGCCTCTGTCAATGGCGACCAGAAAGACCCGGTGGCCGCCAACAACTCGGCCTCGGTGAGCACCCGCGTGCTCGGGGCGGCGACCTGCCGCCGCCTCACGGCGACGATCACCGGCACGCCCGGAGACGACGTCCTGGTCGGCACCGGCGGCCCCGACGTCCTCGTCGCCCTCGGCGGCAACGACACGATCCGCACCGGAGCCGGACGGGACCTGATCTGCGCCGGCGCGGGCAACGACTTCGTGGTCGGCGGCTCGGCCGGCGATCGCGTCTTCGCCAGCGCGGGCAGCGACCGGCTGCTCGGGCGCGGCGGCCCGGACCTGCTCAAGGCAGGCGCCGGCAACGACGTGCTGAAGGGCGGGCTCGGCTCGGACCGCTTGCGCGGCGGCTCGGGCTCCGACCGCTGCCGAGGGGGCGCCGGCATGGATTCGATCCGCGGCTGCGAGCGCTGAAAGGAAGTCTGAAATGTCCACCGTGCTGATAGTCGTCATCGTGATCGTCGTCGCGCTGCTGATCTTCACAAGCATGGCTTGGCTGCTTCGCGCCAAGGCGAGGCGCGAACTCAAACGGGAACGCCTGGCCGGACGAGTCAGCGCCCTTCGCGACGAGGCCGAGGACCGCGCCGCGAAAGCGAGCGGCGAGATCGAGGAGGAGCCCTGACAGTCTCGTCGACGAGTAGGCCCTCGGGGCGGGGCGAGGCCCCGGCATCGATCGGGGCCTCAGCAGACTCCGTTTGGCGTCCTGATCTGACGAACGGTTCCGTCGCGGGAGGCGGTCCAGAGGCGACCGCCGGCAACGATCAACGCGGTCCCCACCCGGGCCGAGATGCGGTCCCGCACCTTGCCCGTGCTCGGATCGATGCGATCGACGCTCGTCCCTCCAAACCGGGCGGCCCAGAGCGAGCCGTTCCCGTACGCGAGCGCCAGCGGACCAGCCGGTAGCGCCGTCACCGCTTCCACCCGGTTGGATCCCGGATCGATCCGCGCCAGCGCGTTCTCCCCAAGGGCGACGTCGCGTCTGGTCCGGACACCCACCGCGAAGACCTTGCCGCCGCCGACCAGGACCTCGTTGATGGAGAGCCGCTGCCGCGGCGGGCCGATGCGAAGGCCCGCCTCGACGCGGTTCGCCTCGGAGTCGACCCGGTAGACGCCGGCGAGGCTCTCGGCGATCCACAACGCTCCGTCATCGGTGGCAATCTCGCCGCCCGCGTCGAAGGGCAATCGCACCGTCGCGACGACGCGGCTTCCCGACGGGTCCAGGCGCGCGACCACCCCCCGGGCGGTCGAGACCCAGATCGCCTTTTTCGTGACCGCGACGTCATAGGGAAGGAACTCGTCGTCGCCCGGGACCAGCTCGAACGGCAGAACCAGTCCGAGCTTGGCGGCCACCCGCAACGTCGCCGGATCGAGGCGGCGGACGTTGTCGCGCCAGAAGTCGATCACGAAGACGCCGGGCCGACCAACCGCCAGGCCAGCCGCCCCGCGCAGCGTCATGGCGGAGATGACGCGCCCGCTGTGCGGGTCGATGCGCACGACCCTGCCGACGCTCGGCCGGTGCTGGGCCGTGCACTTGCGCTCACAGGTCAATGCCCACAGCGATCCACGGCCGGTGGTCAGCTCCAGCAACCGGCCGCCGAGGTCGACGGATCGCTGCGTCACCTGGTGGGTCGTGACGATCTCGCAGCCGCGCAGCACGTCCAGCGGACCGCACTGGCGGTTCGCGGTGGCATCGGTGGTCCCGAGCACAGCTGGGCCGGTGAGCGCCAGCATTCCGAGTACCAGCAATCTGTTCCGCAGTTTTCTCCTCTTCCGCATTTGCCCTCACAGACCGATACGGACGGGCAGGGCAAATCGGTCCCTGAGCTCAAGCTCCGCGAGCCAGCCTCCGATGTCTTCACCAGGAGGCTCCGGCGACTCATCGACCCCGGCGCAAACCCAACCATGCCCCTGCTGTCTCCCTCGCGCCGCTACCACTCGCTTTTCCTCGCTCTCCTGACCGTCGCGGTCGGGCTGCTGGCCCTGCTTCCAGCCGCCGCGGTGGCGAGCGCCCCGGCAGCCAGCCAGTTCCCGTACTGCTCGTGGTGGCTGACGACGACGCCGGAAACGGCGAACGTCGCCTTCCCTGACGCCGCGGCCACCTACTGGACGACGCCCTTCCTCGCCAGCGACGGGCTCAGCATCGAAGTCGACGGGACCTATCCCGATGCCCGCTACATGTCGTTCAACGTCTATGACGACGCCTTCGGGTCATTTACGAGCAACGGCGTCTCCTCGGGTATGGCCGATTACCTGATCGCGCCCTCGAGCGGCGCCATCAACCCGTTCCAGGTCAGTGGCAGCTCCGGCGGCGCCTTCGCCCTCACCCTCAGCGGCGATCCGCAGCCAGGCGAGCCGAACACCCTGCCGCTCGCACCGAGCGGCGAGGCGGCCGGGAAACTGGGGGCGCCGATCGGCTATCTCGTCTACCGGACCTACCTGCCGACCGGCGGCAACGGCACGGTCGAACTTCCCACCCTGACGCTGGTCGAAGGCGGGCGGCGCGTGACCCTGTCCCGCTGCCCTGCGGCTACCGGCAAGCTCGCCGCGCGGGCCAAGAGCCCGAAGTCGGTACGCGAAGCGGCCCAGGCTCTCGCCAAGCGGCTGGACGTCACCCCGACCGCGGCGGTGAGCGCGGCGCTGAAGGGGATCGGCCGCAAGTTGCAAGGCGGCTCAAGCGGAACCGCACCGTGCCGGGGATCCGCCTGCCCGCCGCCGCTGCGATTCTTCCGCGCCAAGGCATCGACGACCAACGCGTTCTTCCCCAACGTCGACAACGCCTACGTCTCGGCGCTGTTCCACCCGCTCGCCGGCACGGTGATCGTCGTCCGCGGCAAGGGGGCGACGACGCCTCCCGGCAGTACCCCGGTCCCGTGGCCACAGGCAAGCCTGCAGCTGCGCTACTGGTCCCTCTGCAACAACGTCTACCGCAAGCCCTGGCCGGTGGTCGCCAACCCGCAGCCCGGAGGCGGCGTCACGTACGGCTGTGCCGCCGACGATGCGACGACCCTCGACGCCGACGGCAACTACGCCTTCGTGGTCGCACCCGAACGCCAGCGGGCTGCAGTCGAGGCGGCCGGCGGCACCTTCGTTCCCCTGTCGGCAACCCAGCCGAAAGCCCGCCAGCTGCTGATCCTCCGCAACATGCTCCCCAACGAAGGCTTCGCCGACTCGATCCAGAGCGCTCCGCAGAACGGCAACCCGACCTCGACCGCGGCAGCGATGGGCGCCTTCTACCCGCGCGCCTACCGCTGCACCCTGCCGCAGTTCAAGGCCGGCAGCCCGCCCTGCGGCTGAGCGGCGCGTCAGACTTCTTTGGCGCACCATCGGGAGGGCTCACGGGATCAGCTCGAGGGCCAGCGACTTGCGTGGTGAGATCCGCCCGACGAACGCTTGGCCGGCTCCGAGAGAGTCGCGACTAGGACTCGGGCGGCGGCGAGAGGTCCGTCTCGACCTCGAAGAATCGTTCGACCGGCAGCCCGAGGGCCGCCGCGTGGGCCTGGACGCTCTCGGCGTCCGGCGACTCGTAGAGGCAGAACGCTTTCAGCCCCTCGGGGGAGCGGACGACGTGGGTGTGCTCCCAGGTGATCTGCGGGAAGCTCTCCGCCCTGATCTGCATCGATCTGGCGGCGATCCGGTCGAGCTCGTCCCGACTGACGTCGCCAACGGTGCGTTCGAGGAAGTACCTTGGCATACGGTAAGTCTCTCATTCCTCGGAGAAGCCGTGGCCTTTCGAACCGTCGGGACCCGATGAGCCTTGCAATCCACCTGCTGGGCAAGCCTAAGATCGAGCGCGACGGGGTCCCGCTGCCGCCACCGCGGGGGCGCAAGACCTGGGCATTGCTGTCGTATCTCCTGCTCTGCGAGCAACCGCCGCCGCGCAGCCGCGTCGCCGCCCTGCTGTTCTCGGAGGCGAGGGACCCGATGGGAGCGCTGCGCTGGAGCTTGGCGGATCTGCGGCGGACCCTGGGCGCCGCGGAGATCGCCGCCGGCGACCCCATCGACCTCAACCTTCCCCCTGACACCGCGATCGATCTAGCTCTGTTGACGGAGCCCCGTGAGGGAGCGTCCTTCACCCACCCAGACGGTGAGCTGCTCGAAGGGATCGGCTTCGCCTCGAGCCCGCTGTTCGAGTCGTGGCTCGGGGTGATGCGGCGCCACCTCGACGGCGCCGCGCGAGCGCTCGCCCACGACGAGGCGCTGGCGCGGATCGCGGCCGGCGACGGGGCGGGCGCCACCGAGCTGGCCACGCGGCTCGTCTCCGAGGACCCGCTCGACCAGGCCGGCCAGGAGCTGCTGATCCGCTGCCTGGCTCGAACCGGCCGTCGGCAGGCAGCCCAACACCAGCTGGCCGAGTGCGAGGCTCTGTTTCGGCGCGAGCTCGGGGTGCCACCGGGCCCCGAGCTTCGCAGCGCCGCTGCCGAGACCGCCCCGCCGGCGACTGTGGCGGTGGGAGATCGTGAGGTCGCGCTCGGCCTGCTCGAAGCGGGCGAAGCGGCGCTCGCCGCGGGTACCGTCGAGCCAGGCGTGCAGATCCTTCGCCAGGCCTGCGACGAGGCCGCGGGTGGCAACGACTCGCCGCTCCAGGCACAGGCGCTCGCGGCGCTGGGCTCGGCGCTCGTCCACGCCGTTCGAGGGCGCGACGAGGAGGGCGCCGTGCGTCTGCACGAGGCGCTTCAGCGCGCCGAGAGCTGCGGCGACCGAACCACCGCTGCAACCGCCTGCCGCGAGCTCGGCTACATCGACGTGCAGGCCGGGCGGGCGCCGTCGGCGACCCGCTGGCTGACCCGGGCAACCGGCCTCGCCAGCGGTAACGACGAGCTCTGCGCGGTCCTGGGGGTGCGCGGAATGGCACTTTCCGATCGCGCCTACTACGGCGCCGCCCTCGAGCTGCTCAACAAGTCGGTCGCGCGGGCGGAGCGGTGCGGCCGACGGCGGCAAGCGGCCTGGTCGCTGTCGTTGATCGGCCGCGTTCACCTGCTGCGCGGCGATTTGCCGCTGGCGCTTCCGGCGCTGGACGAGAGCCTGGCGCTGGTCGTCGCGGAGCGCTGGACGGCCTTCCAGCCCTGGCCGGAAGCCCTGCGCGCGGAGGCGTCCCTCTTGATCGGACGGCCGGACCAGGCCGCCACCCGGCACGACCACGCCTTCCGCCTCGCCTGCCGGGTCGGCGATCCCTGCTGGGAGGCGATGGGTGCTCGCCTCGGCGGCCTGCTCGCGGCCGACAGCGGCGACGTCGAGTCGGCAACTGTGCAATTCGCCGACGCCCTGGCTCGCGCGACGCGGGTCTCCGACGCCTATCAATGGGTCCACGCCTACGCCCTCGACAGCAGCGCCGCGAACGCGGTCGAGGCGGGCACCGGGGGAGCTGCCGAGATCGTCGACCGGCTCGCCGATCTGAGCGAACGCTGCGGTCTGCGGGAGTTCGTCGTGCGCGCCCACGCCTACCGCGGCCGCCTGGGCTCGCCGGCAGCGGGCGAGTCGGCCCGGCTGCTCGCCGGCGAGATCGACAACCCACGGCTCGGGGCGCTCGTCGGAGCCGTTTCGGCCTGACTCGCACACGCCCCCTCACACGCCCCTGCGGTTGGTTGGTCAGGCCAACAACCACAGGAGGCTTCGAATGCCGTACATCAACTGCCGGGTAATGGAGGGCGTGCTCTCCGACGACGACAAGGCCGAGATCGCCGAGCGGATCACCGAGACGTTCGCGTCGGTCGTCGGCGAGCCGGTGCGCGGTCTGACCTGGGTCGTAATCGATGACATGTCGAGCGGCCACCTGACGATCGGCGGCCGGCCGGTCACCACCGAGGGCGTGAAGGAGATCCTGGCGGGGGCGCCAGCCGGCGCCTGAGGCCGAGCCCACAACCCGGCTCCACTGGAAGCCCCCGCAGGTCGGGGGCTTCCGAGTTTCGGCGTCCTTCGGCACGCCTACCGTGCTGGCGGTGACCGCGGCGGCCTTCCTTCTGCTCCAGCTCAGCGATCTCCACATCGGCGGCAGCGCCGCCGAGCGGAACGGCTTCGGGCTCGCCGGCGACGGCGACGAGCCAATTCAGTACGCGGTGGACCTCGGGCCGCTGCGGCTGGTCGCTATCGACACCGTCCTGCCGGGAGCCGACCGCGGGCAGCTCGACGCTGAGCGGCTGGGATGGCTCGCGGCCGAGCTCAGCGCGGCCCCCGATCAACCGACGGTGCTGGCGATGCACCACCCGCCGCTGCTGACCGCGATCCCGCCCTTCGACGAGATCTGCCTCAGCGCGGCCGAGCGGGCGGCGCTGGCCGAGGTCCTGTCGGGCCACCCTCAGGTGCTGCGGGACGGGCTCCTCACCTCGCACATCCAGCCGCTCCCGGGACGGTAGGTGTCGATTCAGGCGCTTCCCGTTCGTCTTAGGGAGGATCCAGGCAACTCGACCGACCCGAGGTCGGCTCAACTTCGCGACCAGCCCCGAACTGCTGGCCGAGGGCGTGCGCAGGATCGCCGCTGCGCTGGGCGAGGCCGCCTAGTCGCCCTGCGAAGATCGCCTGGATGCACTCCTCAACGCCCGAACCGCTTCCGCGCGAACTGGGCGTCGGTGGGTTGGTCCGCCGGGCAGCCGGCCTCGGGCTGGTGGCGCTCGTCGTCGCGCTGCTGATCGGCACCCTGCCGGGGCTCGGCGAGGTGCGGGAGCGATTCGCGGACGCGCAGCCGGGCTGGCTGGCGCTGCTCTTCTTCCTCGAGGTGGGGTCGTGCCTGGCCTACGTGATGGCGTTCCGCGGCGTCTTCTGCAGGCGCCTCAGCTGGCGCTTCAGCTACGAGATCGGCATGGCCGCGCAGGGGACCAACGTGCTGCTGCCGGCGGGCGGCGTCGGCGGGCTCGCGCTCGGCGCCTGGGCGCTGCGACAGGGCAGGATGAGCACCGACCGGATCGCTCGCCGCAGCGTCTCCTTCTTCGTGCTCACCAGCACCCCGAACTTCGTCTGCGCCGCCGTGCTCGGGTGTGCGCTCGGGGCGGGGCTGCTGCCCGCCGACGGCCCGGCCGCGGTCTCCGCCACGCTCGGTCTGCTGGCCCTGGCGGCGATCGTCCTGGTCGCGGTGCTGCCGCGCATCCTCGCGCGGGTCGGGCCGGACCGCGACGGTTCCGGGGAGCCCGGCAGCCGCACCGTACGAGCGCGCAGGTTCGCCCGCCAGGCCGCGGTCACCGTGGTCGGCGGCGTCGAGGACGCGGCTTTGCTGCTGCGGGCCCGACAGCCCTACGTGGTCTTCGGCGCCGTCGGCTACATGGCGCTCGACGTCGCCGCCCTCGCCGCCGCGTTCGCCGCCTTCGGCGGCGCGCCGTCGTTCGCCGCCTTCGTCTTCGCCTACGTGATCGGCCAACTCGGCGGGCTGATTCCCCTGCCCGGTGGGATCGGTGGGATCGACGGCGGCCTGATCGGCGCCCTCACGCTTTACGGCAGCCCGCTCGCACAGGCGACCGCGGCGGTGCTCGCCTACCGGGTCGTCCAGCTGAGCATCCCCGCGATCCTCGGCTCGGTCGCCTTCGTCCAGCTACGCCGGACGCTGGGCCGGGAAGAAGCTCCAGCCGCACTCTGCGAGCCGTTCACCGAACCGCTGCCGGTTTTCACGCTGCCGTCGCGCTGAGCGGATCCCGCCACATCGGCCACATCTCCGGCCCGCGCGGCAGCCGCAAGGTCGCCGTGGTGCGGAAGCCGAAGCGGGCGTAGTAGTCGACGTTGCGCGCCTTCGAGGACTCGAGGTAGGCGGCGACGCCATCCTGGTCGCACTGGGAGAGCACCGGTTCCAGCACCGCGGTTCCGAGGCCGCGGCCCTGGGCGGCGGGGTCGGTGCCGAGCGTCGCCAGGTACCAGTGCGGCGGCTTGGAGGGGTGGGCGCGCTCGATCCCCAGCAGGCCGCGGCCGATCAGCGGCAGGCGCCAGGCGATCCGCGGCGCCAGCATGCAGGCGGTCAGCTCGAGGTCCTCGCGCAGCGTCGTCTTCCAGGCGTCCGGCGGCGCCCAGAGCGCCGCGCTCTCGGCGCCGGCCGTCATCCAAACCTCGCCATGGGGGAGCAGGTGGCGCAGCCGCGCCGCGTGGAAGCGCTCCAGCATCCGGGCCCGCGGTGCCTCGGGCGGGCTGGACCATGCCGTCACCGGGTCGTCGGCGAAGGCGCGGGACAGCATTCGCGCCAGTGCCGGCAGATCCGCTGCGCTCGCCCGCCGCAGCTCGGCAGAGCTTCCCCCCGGCATCCCTGCTCGCCCCATCCGCAAAGGGTAGGGGCCACGGTCGGGTAAGAATGCAGCCATGCGCAAAGCTTCGGCCGTTACCGCGAATGCCTCGAAGGTGCGTTCGCGGAAATCAAGCTGCAGGCCAACCTGAAGGCGCTCTACTCGAACCTGGTCAAGAACACCGACGCCCAAATCTTCGCCATGCAGTACCACCTCTCGATTCCCTCGACCGCGCTCCTTTACAGCGTCGACCAGATCGCTGAGATGGGCAAGCTGATGAACCGCGAAATAGCCTCGGTGGCAGGCGAAGTCAGCCCGACGCGGATCACCGTCGTCTCCCCGCCCCACTTCAACGTCGGTCTCGACATCGCGCCCTTCTACCCCGCGAAGTACAGGTGCGCAGGGCGCTTCGTCAGCTCCCACGTCGACGGTCCGAGCGCGCAGTCAACGGCGACCCAAGACGAGCTCGAGGGCGTCCGGCCCGCCCTGGGTGATCAGCGGCGACACCGGCATCCACCCCAGCGCCGCCGGCTACGCGCAGATGGCCTCGCAGGTCCCGGCGCCCGAATAGGGCGACTCAGTACTCCAACATCAGCAGGGCGATCACCGTCGTCGCGTCACTCTCCCCCGGCTCGTCGAGCGTCCCGGCCGGAATCTCCAGCAGGCCGTCGTGTCCCTCGTGGACCTTTTCGGAGTCGAGCAGTTCCATCGATTTCAGGCTAGCCGCTCGGCCGGTTTCCACTTGTTTTGGAGCGATTGGAATCTGGGTACTGCTGTCGCGAGGGGCGCCACGGCGGATCTGCGAGCGATCCCCGTGGCGTCCCCTCTCAAAATCGGAGAGGAGGAAACGTGGCCAGCAGAAGAGAGGGAGCAGGCATAGGTGGGATCTCGCTTGGCGGGATCCTGGTGATCATCGGCATCGTCCTGATGTTCGTTTGGAGCTTCTGGATCGGTTTGATCATCGCCCTTGTCGGCTTGATCGCCTTTGGCGGGTTCGCCCGCGGCAGGTGGTACTGACCTAGTGGTGTGACCGGCAACGTTGCCGGGAATCTGGCGAGACTCGGTGGTCGTCGGGCCAGGACGCAGGGAGCCCGAATAGCAGCGCTATTTGGGCGACTGAGGACGCCGCACGGCGATCATCCGAGGCCGCCAGAAAC
>JAENWU010000140.1 GCA_016649905.1 Thermoleophilia bacterium | reverse complement strand
CGCTGCGTCGCGCCGAGGACGTCAGGCCTGTCGCCGAGCTGCTCGGCGCCGAGCTCGGCTGGGACGAGGGCCGGGTCGGGCGCGAGGCCGAGGCTTGGCTCGAGGCCGCCGCCGCCGAAGGGATCGACCCCGCCCATGCTTAGGCGCGGGTGGTTGAATAACCTGCGCCGATGACCAAGGCCGAGCTGGAATCCAAGCACCTGTCAGACCTGCACGCCCTCGCCGCCGAGGCGGGCGTCGAGCGCTTCCGCCTGCTGACCCGCAACGAGCTGATCGCGAAGCTGAGCGACGGCGACGGCGGTGGCAACGGAGGGGGCGGTGACCGTGCGCCTCGGACCTCCGCTTCCGCTCGTCGCGACCGTCCGCCGCGCCAGCGCCAGCGCCGGCGCCGTTCCGGCAGCGGCGACTCCCTCGGCGACGAGGCGATCGGCGCCGCTCCGCGCGAGCCGGTGGCGGAGAAGCCGAAGCCGATGGAGACCCCCGAGCCGGCCGCGGCTCCCGCCGCCCCGGCCCCGGCGGCTGGTGGGACCGAGCCCTCGCGACCCCGCAAACGGCGTCGTCGACGCCGTTTCGGCCGTCGCGGCAAGGAGGGCGTGACGATCCAGGACCTGCTGCTGCCGCCCGAGGCCGGCCGCCAGGCGATCCTCTGCGCCGAGACCCGTGAGGCCTGCACGACGCTGCTGCGCAGCGTCGCCGCCGACCTCGCCGCCGATTCGAAGGGCCCGGACCCGGTCGTCCTGCTGATCGACCCCAGCCCCGAGGAGCTCGCCGACTGGAAGCGCGGGGCGCCGCAAGCGGAGATCGTCGCCGCCGGCCAGGCTCGCCACGCCAGCGACGCCCTCGCCCAGGCGACGATCCGCGCCAGCGCCGGCGAAGACGTGATCCTGCTCGTCGACTCCCTGACCCGCCTCGCCAGCGACGACTTCGGCGACACCGACACGGCGAAGGAGTTCTTCGACGCCGGCCGCGCCCAAGGCTCAGCCGGCGGCGGCTCCCTCACGGTGGTAGTTGCCATTGAGAGGCCTTCGAACTAGGAAATCTGGAGAGCGAGCCGCACTCCCGAGCTCCACGCACCGCTTCGCGCCGCAGCGTTGCGCTTCCGCTACCGCCGGTAAGCGATGCGGCGCCAGGAGGGCTCCTTGGAGAGCTCGATGAGCTCTGGGGAGCGATCCGGCTGTACGTAGCCGAAGGTTTGGGTGCGCTCGTCGAAGACGATGTCGAGCTCACCCTCCTTGACCCGCTGGTCGAGCCAGGCGCCGCGGAAGACGAGGCGGCGGATCCAGTGGACGAGGCTGCGGTTGGAGGGACCGACCAGGTCCTCCCAGTTCTCGTTGATGTGCTCGCCGAGGTGTGAGCTGGGCTCGGCGATCTCGCCGCTGACCGCGAGGTCGAGCAGATCGTCCAGCTCCTCGGGGCTCAGTCCCTGTTCGACGAAGGCCAGCTTGACCGCCGCCTGCTCGACCCGCTGGCCGAAGTCCTGCTCGTTGAAGGCAAACCGCAGCTCCCCGTACTCGAGTACGTAATCGGAGCCAGACTCGTAGTTCCCTCGGCGGGTCGTTTTCTTATCCATAAGTTGAAGCCCATCTGCCCTCGCGCGAACCCCGGAAGAGCAGGTGCATGATCTTGCCGGTCATCGTAGTCCGGTGCCTGCTCGGGGTGGTACCTGAACGCGTGGTTGCACCCGCTACCGGGTTTTGGGGGAGAGGGAGTGGGGCTTCCGGCTTGACCCGGGATGGAGGCGGATCAAGTGGCGGGGAGGCTGCGGGCGCTGCCGCGATGCCAGATTCTCGGCCGTGAGGTCCGAGTCGCCGTCGGCTTCCGGGCGCGCCTGCTCGGCCTCGCCTGGCTCGATCGCGGTCGGGCCGGCGAAGGACTGCTGATCCCCCGCTGCGCCAGCGTCCACACGTTCGGGATGCGCTTCGAGCTCGATCTCGTCTTCCTCGACCGGGCCGGTGAGCCGCTGGCGGTCCGGCGGCGGCTGCCGCCCCGGCGCCTCGCCTGGCAGCGCGGCGCCGCCGCGGTGCTCGAGGTCCCCTCGCCCCAGGGGGGAGAGTCCGCCGCGCCCGGCGCTTAGGAGGCGGATGCTGCCGCACCGACAAGAGATCGCCAGCGTCGTCGTCTGCGAGGACGACGACGTCACCCTGGAGCTGCTCTGCGACCACCTCGCGGCCGACCGCTTCGGCGTCCTGCCGGCGCCGAGCGCCTCCGACGCACTGCGGCTCTGCCGTTACAACCAGCCCGACCTGCTGCTGCTCGACCTCTCGCTCCCCGACGCTTCGGGCCTCGACGTCCTCCGCGAGATCCGCCACGCCGACGGCGTCGAGTCTCGCTTCGACCCGCGCCTGCCGGTGATCGTCCTGACCGGCCGCGGCGCCGCCACCGACCGCATCCGCGGCCTCGAATCCGGCGCCGACGATTATGTCTGCAAGCCCTTCGGCTATCCGGAGCTGCGGGCTCGGATCGGCGCCGTCCTGCGCCGGCGAACGAGCCGCCGCGACGGCCCCAGCCGGGTCGGCGACCTCGTCATCGACCCGATCCGCCGCAAGGTCACGGTCGGCGCCCGCGAGGTGCCGCTGGCGAAGAAGGAATTCACCCTGCTTCGCGTCCTCGCCACCGACCCGACCCGGGTCTTCACCAAGGAAGAGCTGCTGCGCGACGTCTGGGGCTACAAGAGCCCCGGCAAAACCAGGACGCTCGATTCACACGCGAGCCGGCTCAGGCGCAAGCTCGACCCCGAGCACGGCCGTTTCGTCATCAACTGCTGGGGAATCGGTTACCGGCTGCTCGACGGCTGAGACGACACCGGGGCCAGCACGAGGAAAAATTCTCGCATTTTGTGATGTTTGCTACATTCACGACGGCTGCAAGATCCCGTCATCCCGAGAATGCCGCCGAGGCAGGCTTGATGTGAGTGGTTCGCCAGTCGACCGGTGAAGCAGCGGTGCACGCCGGGCGCAAATGACTCGCAAACAGAAGAGCGCCGACGGATCCCCTCATTTCAACGGGCGCGTCGACGCGAGCCGTCAAGAACGCGCTGCGACAGCGTGAGTTGGAGCTGGCGCTGAAAGCCGAGAGCTGGGCGATCGAGGAGCGCTCCCAACTGCTCAGCGACATGGCCCCCGTGCCGATCTACATCAAGGACGCGGAGCGCCGCTACATGGTGGCCAACAAGATCGCCCACGAGATGGCGGGCCTGCCGGCCGGAAAGCTGATCGGGCTCACCGACCAGGAGTTCATGACTCCCGAGGCGGAGCGGATCGCCGCCGAAAGCGACCGCGAAGTCCTCGACGGGAAGACCTTCGAGAAGGTCGAGACGACGCGCGTCGCCGGCCAGGAGCGGACTTTCCTGAATCTCAAGTTCCCCTTCGTCGACGAGCACGGTCAGACGGCTGGAATCACCGGGATCTCCACCGACATCACCTCCAAGCGGCTCGCCGAGTCCCTGCGGGAGGAGTTGACGACCGCCGAGGCTGAGGCGATCGAGGACCTGCGGGCCTCACGCCAGGAGACCGTCGAGCGCCTCGCGCTGGCGATCGAGACTCACGACCTTCGGCTACCAGATCCTTGCCGACTCTAAGAGCGAACTGCTGCAGATGGCGGCGGCGATCGCGCTCACCCACCACGAGCGCTGGGACGGCGACGGCTATCCGAGGGGCCTGAAAGGCGAGCAGATCCCGCTCGAAGGCCGGGTTGCGGCGGTGGCCGACGTCTTTGACGCCCTGCTCAGCGATCGCGCCTACCGGCAGGCGATGTCCGTCGACGATGCGATCGTGATCGTCCGCGACGGCCGCGGGACCCACTTCGATCCGCAGATCGTCGACGTCCTGCTCGAGAATCTCGACGAGATCCTCGCCTTTCGCATGATCGTCGAGGCGCCGAGGATCCCGCGGGAGGGCGAATCAATACAGGCGCACGCCAGCGGCGACGACGCGCTCGACTACGCGGCGATCGAGCACGCAAACCTCGACGATCTGAGTTCCTCTCAGGCGGTGATCTCGGCCACGGTCCGTGACGCTGCGGCGGAGCGGCGGGATCGCGCCGCCGAGGGGCGCGATCTGGCGGCGCAGGTCCGCGATCGCGAGGGCGATGAGGACGGCAACGGCTCGACCGGGCCCAACGGCGCCTCACGCGACCGCAGGGAGGCGGCGGCAGATCGCCGGCAGGCCGCCCGCGACCGTGAATCCGCAAGCCACGAGCTCGCCTATGAAGGCATCGACGCGTTGACGGGCGTGATGCGGCGACGCGTCGGCCTCGCTGCGATCCAGTGCGAGATGGATCGCTGCGAGCGCGTCGGCGAGCCCCTCGTCCTCGCCTTCGTGGACACGGTCGGCCTCAAGGCGATCAACGACACGCGGGGTCATACGGCGGGCGACCGGGTCCTGCAGGACATCGCGGGATGCATCAGCGACGACCTGCGCTCCTACGATCTCGTCACCCGGGTCGGCGGCGACGAGTTCGTCTGCTCCTTCTCGCCGCAGACCGTCCCCCAGGCGAAGGTCCGCTACAGGGAGATCTCAGCTCGCCTCGCCGAACGCGCGAGCGGCGCGCAGATGACGGTGGGGCTCGCCGAACAGCAGCCGGGAGACTCGCTGGAGGGGCTCGTGGACCGCGCCGACCAGGCGATGCTCGGAGCCCGCCGCCGATAACAACAAGGCCGACGAGCTCGTGGGACTGGCCTCGGGGCGCGCCCAGTTTGCGCCTACCCGCCGCCCTTCTGCTTGATCTTCACCCTGATCGTCCGCGTGGTCTCCTCTCCGGCGGCGTCGATCACGGTGACGGTGACCCGGACGGTCCCGGTCTTGCCGTCGGCGAGTGCTTCCCTGATCGCTTTTGGCAGCACGACCTTGATCCGGGCCGAGTTGCCGGCCCCAGGATCGTCAGCGGAACCGTGATCTGCTCGCCGTCGAGGCCGACCGCAATCGCGGCCGGCCCCGGCTGTGGGCCGGCCGCGAAGGTCGCCGAGGCCGTTCCGTTGACGAGCGCCGCGACCGGCCGTGAGAACCAGCCGAGGGGGGAGCCGAAGCTGACCGTCCCCGAGTCAGGCGGGAGCTACTTGGCCTCCTTCGCCTCGGGCAGCTCGAAGTGGAGGATGCCGAGCATCGTCGAGAGCGACTTGGCGTCGTCGTCTTCGGCGAGGCGGCTGGCCGCTTCCCCCTGGATCTCGATCGCGCGGTTGAGCGTCTCCTCCAGCATCGCGGTGATCTCGCTCCAGCCCTGCTCGTCGATCACCAGCGGGGTGCGGCTGACGTGGGAATCGGTACGGGAATCGACCGTTCCGGCGATCAGCGCCCTGGTCGAGTCGGTGCCGATCGACTCGAGGACGACGCCGGAGATGCCCTTGCGGGCCGAGGCCGGGATCTTCGCCCAGTCGGAGTCGCTGATGAAGGCGCGCTCGGTGGCCCGGTAGAAGTGCTCGACGGCGCCGCGGCGAGGCTCGGTTTTGACCAGTTCGACGCAGTCGTACTCGAGCAGCGTCTTGACGTGGTAGCTGACGTTGCCAAGCGGCTCGCCGAGTTCCTGGGAGAGCTGGTTCGGGCTCGAGATTCCTTTGTGCAGAGAGGTCAGGATGCGCACGCGCAAGGGGTGCGCAAGGGCCTTCGCGAGCTGTTGGGTGATGCCCTCGGGGGAGGTTCGGGTCTGAGCCAAGGGAATGGCCTCCGTTCGATGTTGGGGGGTTACCGGGGGCGGGCGAGCACCTAACAATCCCGGCTTCTCAGTGCTTTCTCAGTCAAGTATTCCAAAACGCGCAGTCGATTCCCACACCGACCGACATTTTCATAGTGAAAAAGACAAAGCGCGCCATAAAAGGTCGACATGGTTACGTGACGAGCTCCGGGAACCAGATCGGCACTTTAAGGGTCTTATCCAAGCGAACCCGTCGTCCCGAGGCGCCTGGCCGAGACCGCATTGGGGCGGCGGGTCCGCGAAGTTCCTCGGCCGCGGGGGAGAGATGGCCGGCCGCGACCCTTAGCCGCCCATGACCAGACGGCGGCGCGCGGCGCTCAACGAGGCGGTGCACGAGCTGCGACGACCGCTGCAGGCATTGGCGCTGGTTGAGGCTGGAAGCGGGGAGTCGGCCGCGCTTGAGCACTCGGTCCAGTTGGCCGCCGCGGCGCTGGAACGTCTCGATCGCGAGATCAACGGCGGAGCGCCAGGAGATGCTCGGGCGCCGCTGCGGGTGCGGCCGTTGCTCGAGTCGGCGGTAGCGCGCTGGCGCCGGCGCGCCGACCTCGCCGGAGGCTCGCTCGAGCTCCGCTGGCGAGCGGGAGACGCGGTCGTCAACGGCGATCGTTGCGGGATGCTCCAGGCCCTCGACAACCTCGTCCTCAACGCGATCGAGCACGGCGGCTCGCGGATCGTCGTCGAGGCGACCAGCGCTGACGCCGGGGTGCGGGTCTCCGTCCTCGATTTCGGCGGCTCACCACGAGCTCGCCGGCGGCGTCCGGGACCGGCGGAGCTCGCCGCACGAATCTCCGGGCGCAACCGTCACGGCCACGGCCTGCGGTTGGTTCGCCGTACCGCCACCGCCCACGGCGGCAGCTTCGACCTGCGCCGCTCGGCGACCGGGACCGAGGCGGTCCTGCAGCTGCCCCTGCTCGCCGGGGCGCCGACGTGAGCCGGCGCGCGCGCTCGCTCGCCTTCCTG
>JAENWU010000035.1 GCA_016649905.1 Thermoleophilia bacterium | reverse complement strand
CGTCGGTGCGGCTGGTCCCTTCGACCAGCACGTCGAGGGTGCGGCCGACGAAGCGCTGGGCGCGCTCGGCGGCGCGTCGCTGCACCGCCTCGACCAGCCGTTCCATCCGCGCCACCTTGACCGGGTGCGGGACCTGGTCTCCCATCGTCGCCGCCTCGGTCTCGCGCCGCGGCGAGAAGACGAAGGTGAAGGCGCCGTCGTAGCCGACCTCCTCGACGACCTCCATCGTCTGCTCGAAGTCGGCGTCGGTCTCGCCCGGGAAGCCGACGATGATGTCGGTGGTGATCGCGCAATCGGGCACGTGCTCGCGGATCAGCGCCACCCGGTCCAGGTAGCGCTGGCGGTCGTAGGTGCGCCGCATCCGCTTGAGGATCGCGCTCGAGCCCGATTGCAGCGGCAGGTGGATCTGCTCGCAGAGCGCCCCGAGCTCGACGTGGGCGCGGATCACGTCCTCCTTCATGTCCTTCGGGTGCGGGCTCGTGTAGCGGATCCGCTCGATGCCCTCGACCGCGTCCACCTGACCCAGCAGCTCGGCGAAGCCGATCCGCCGATCCTTCGGCAGGTCGCGGCCGTAGCTGTTGACGTTCTGGCCCAGCAGGGTCACCTCGCGGACGCCGTCGGCGGCGAGGCCGTGGACCTCGGCGACCAGCTCGGCCGGGTCGCGGCTGACCTCGCGACCCCTGGTCGAGGGGACGATGCAGTACGAGCAGGCGCAGTTGCAGCCTTGGGAGATCTGCAGCCAGGCCTGGAACTCGCGCTCGCGGCGGGCTGGCAGGTGACCGGAGAAGTCCTCGAACTCGAAGTAGCCCTGGGCGCTCAGCGAGTCGGAGTTGAGGAACTCGGCCAGCTTGTGGATCTGGCCGGGTCCGAAGGCGACGTCGACGAAGGGGAAGCGCTGGAAAACCTCGTCCTTGACCGACTGCGCCCAGCAGCCGCCGACCCCAACCACCCGCTCCGGATTTTCCCCCTTCAGCCGCTTCGCCTCGCCGAGATGGGCGATGAAGCGGCTGTCGGCCGACTCCCGGATCGAGCAGGTGTTGAAGAGGATCACGTCGGCGACCTCGCGGCTCGGCGCCTCCTCATATCCGAGCGCGGCCAGCATCCCCCGCATCCGCTCGGAGTCGTGCACGTTCATCTGGCAGCCGAAGGTGGTGACGTGGAAGCTCTTGGCCATGAGGTTTCGCAGGGTACCGGCCCAACGACTGGGTGAACGCTTCGGAGGGGTTTGGCGCGGAGGGGTCGGGGGTCTCTCGCGCTTGCTGGGTTTTTCGCCCGGGGGACTACGCAATCTCTCGTCGACGGGCGAGCGAAAAACTAACGCCGCGCGCGCGAGAGGCCCCCGACCCCTCCCAACGAAGCCTCACCGAGCTTCACGGGGTGGGCAGCTTCCGCGAGCGGAAAAGCTTTCGTGGGTCTATTTGAAGGCGATACCTGACGGTTTGGGAGCCAAGCAGGTCGGTGGACGCAGGGAGCGAAGCGTGCTCGGCACGTGAGCGACCAAGGACGCCGAGATGCGCCGGCTACCGGACCGTCAGGGTTCCTTCCATGCCGGCTTCGCGGTGCCCCGGCACGGAGCAGAAGAAGGTGTAGCTGCCCGGTTCGAGCTCGGCGGTGGCCGAGTCTTCGCCCTGGGTGATGACTTCGGTGGCGGTGATCTCTTCGCCGTCTTTTTCGATCGCGACGTCGTGGCCGATCGAGGACGGGTTGGTGAAGTCGATCGTCACTTCGCCGGCGCTGCTCTCGAGGCTGTCGGTGTCGTAGGCGAGGGCGCTTTCGTCAGCGGCCAGTTCGATCGTTCCACCGGGGCCAGCAGCTTCGCCGCCAGCTTCGGATCCGCCTTCTTCCTCGCCGCCTTCCGTATCTGCGTGCTGTTCGGCTTCCTCTTCTTCGAACGGCTCGCTGCCTTCCTTTTTTTCGATCTCCTTGCCAGCGTGCTCGAGCTCGGCCGCTTTGTGCTCCTGCTCCTCCTGGGCGTGGAGCACGGCGAACGTCGTCGCGGCGCCGGCCAGGACCAGGAACCAGACGACCACGAGCGGAAATGCTTTGCCGGGGAAGCTCTGCACTTTCAGCGCGATGAGGCTGAAAACGACGGCCGAGACGGCCAGCCCGATCCCGAATACGTAGAAGAGGGTTTCGTTCATAAGGAAGCGCGCGGAATCCTATCCTTCAGGCCCTCCGCGCCGCCGTCAGGCGGTTCCAGGCAGCTCTAGGCCGCCTGGGCCTCTGGGATGTCCGGCTCGGGAGCAGCGACCTCCGGCTCGGGCGCAACCTCGCCGTCGATCCCCAATGCCAACCGCACCTTGGTTTCGATCTCGAGCGCCAGCTCGGGGTTGTCGACCAGGAACTGTTTGGCGTTGTTGCGGCCCTGACCGAGCCTGGTCTCGCCGTAGGAGAAGAACGAGCCCGATTTCTGGACCAGGTCCTGCTCGATCCCGAAGTCCAGCAGCCCACCCTCGCGGGAGATGCCGACGCCGTACTCGATGTCGAATTCGGCCTGGCGGAAGGGTGAGGCCACCTTGTTCTTGACGACTTTGACGCGAACCCGGTTGCCGACCGCCTCGGTCCCTTCCTTGAGGGTCTCGATGCGGCGGATGTCGAGTCGCTGGGAGGCGTAGAACTTCAGCGCCCGCCCGCCCGGCTGGGTCTCCGGCGAGCCGAACTGGACGCCGATCTTTTCGCGGATCTGGTTGGTGAAGATGCAGACGGTGTTGGTCCGGCTGAGGTTGCCGGCCAGTTTGCGCATCGCCTGCGACATCAGGCGAGCCTGCAGGCCGACGGTGGTATCGCCGATTTGGCCGTCGAGCTCTGCTTTCGGGGTCAGCGCCGCAACCGAGTCGATCGCGACGACGTCGATGGCGCCGGAGGCGATCAGGCGGTCGGCGATCTGCAGCGCCTGCTCGCCGTAGTCCGGCTGGGAGACCAGCAGCTCGTCGGTGTCGACCCCGATCGCCCGCGAGTAGACCGGGTCGATCGCGTGCTCGGTGTCGATGAAGGCGCAGATACCGCCCAGCGCCTGGGCCTGGGCGATGATGTGGTTGACCAGCGTCGTCTTACCAGAGGACTCCGGGCCGAAGATCTCGACGATCCGGCCGCGTGGCACGCCGCCGATCCCGAGCGCGAGATCGAGCGCCAACGAACCGGTCGGGATCGATTCGACCTTAACCGTTCCTTTGTCGCCGAGCCGCATCAGCGAGCCCTCGCCGAACTCCTTTTTGATCCCACTGACCGTGCTCTCCAGCGCGGCATCCCTGGCTTTCGCCTCCTTGGCGGAGACGTCGTTCAAGCTGGTTCTTCTGTCTGCCATCTCTTCACCTCACTGCCACCCTGCTCCGGGCAGCTCGATTTGGGCCAACGGGACGTATCGCGCACCCGACGACTGGAGTTCAGAACGGTAGAGGGAGATCCGGACGCCACGGAAGAAGCCAATGCGCTCCGTCGGTGGCGGACCGGATGGGATCGTTACCGGTATTGACTGCAGTGACCCGTCTCCCTCGGCACGGACCCTAGCGACCGTCACGTGTGGCCAGAAAGGACGCTCCTCAGGCTTGTATAGCCCCCCGAATGCCAGGATCTCTGCCAGTTCCGCCTGGCGCATCACTACCGGCCGCGTAAATTGCACCGGCAGCGCGACGAGCCGCGGCCTGCCGCGAGAAGGACGCCCAACCGGACCTCCCAGCTCCAAGAACAGCGGCACCGACGCGACCTCTTCGATCGCCTCCTCGATCCGCTCGACGTCGCTCAGTGGCCTGTTGCCGAGAAAGGCGAGGGTCGCGTGGAGCGACTCAGGCGGAACCCGCCGGAACGCTGGATCGTCCAGGGCGCTATCGGCCCAGTCGGAGATGTCCTCGCGGACCATTTTCGGCAGGTCGACGGCGACGAACATCCGTACGCGCTCGCTCTTGTCGACCGATTTGCTCACCCCGGCCACGCTACGGCGGCCGGACGCACGACTCAACGCCGAATCGTCAAACCTTCGTCACATTGGTGCATCGGAACCGCTGAGCAGGGTCCGCAACAGGTGCATCCCAACCAGCGCCGAGCGTTCGCGGATGTCGAACCTGCTGCCGGGGATGACCGGATCGCGGGCGATCGCGGTGCCATCGGCGAGGCGGGCGTTGAAGCAGACGTAGCCGACCGGCTTCTCCTCGCTGCCCCCGTCAGGGCCGGCGATGCCGGTGATCGAGACGGCGACGTCGGCCCCGAAACGGTCGATCGCGCCGATTGCCATCGCCTCGGCCACCTCCGGTGAGACAGCTCCCTTGGACTCGATCAGTGCCGCATCGACGCCCAGCAGCTCCGCCTTGGCCTCGTTCGAGTAGGCGACGATGCTGCCCGCCATATAGGCGGAGGAGCCGGGGAGGTTGGTGATCCGAGCCGCGAGCAGGCCGCCGCTGTAGGACTCGGCCAGGCCCAGACGGTGCCCGCGCAGCAGCGCCGCGACCTGGTCGTCGACCGTCTCGCCGTCGAGGCTGAAGGTCTCTTTGCGGTGGCGCCCCGCCAGGCCGTCGCGGACCCGCTCAGCCACCGCCGCTGCCTCGTCGCGGAAGCGGATGTCGATCTCGATCTCACCGCGCCGCAGGCAGGTCGTGATCTCCACCGCACCGAGGTCGACGCCATCGTCGGCCTCGATTTCCCGCAGGCTCTTGGCGATTTCGGACTCCGGCACCCCGAACATCCGCAGCGTGTAGCCGTGCAGCGGCGTCGCTCGCGCCAACACCTCCTGGACCGGCTCGGTGGACAACGCGACTCGCCACATCGGCTGCAGCTCCCGCGGCGGCCCCGGCAGCACGATGACGATGCGCTCTCCGGCCGGGACGACCAGGCCCGGCGCCGTCCCCACCGGGTCGAGCGCCGTCGCCCCCTCCGGCACCATCGCCTGCTTGCGGTTGGAATCGAGCAGGGCTGCCTCGTCGAGTTTGAGCCGACGGGCGAAGTTGCTGAGGATCTCGGCGATCTTTGCCAGCATCTCCTCGTCGAGGACCAGCTCGCGGCCAGCGAAGCGGGCGACCACTTCTGCGGTCAGGTCGTCGGCGGTTGGGCCCAGCCCGCCGGTGGTGACGATCAAATCCATTCCCTCGTCGGCGAGGAAGCGCAGCGCGGCTTCAAGGTCGTCGGGACGGTCGGCGACGACGATGATGTGGGCGACCTCGACGCCGAGCTCGGCCAGACGTTCGGAGACCCAGGGACCGTTCGAATCCGAGATCCGTCCAGTGATGACCTCGGTTCCAGTGACGACGATGCCGGCGCGAATCACGGCCGGGAAGCTACCGCAGCGACTCAGTCGTCGGGATCGGCGTCGGCTGCCACCGGCACCGGGGCCGCGCCCTTGGACTGCGGCGACAGCACCCGGTTGAGGTCCGCCTGGGTGATTAGGACCTGGCGCGGTTTGGAGCCCTCGTAGCCGGAGATGACGCCGCGGCGCTCAAGCATGTCGATCAGACGGCCGGCGCGGGTGTAGCCGACCCGCAGGCGGCGCTGGATCATCGAGACCGAGGCGGTCTCGGTCTGGACGACCAGCCGGATCGCCTCGTCGAGCAGGTCGTCGCTATCGGGGTCGAAGTCACCCTCGCGCCCCTCCTCCTCGACCTCCTCGGGGGTCTCCAGCAGCTCCGCCTCGAATTCGGGTTCACCTTGCTTCGCCCAATGGTTGGTGATCCGGGCGATCTCGTCCTCGGTGATGAAGGCGCCCTGGACCCGCTGCAGCTTCGAACTGCCGGCACCGCGGAAGAGCATGTCGCCCTGGCCAAGGAGCGCCTCCGCCCCACCCTGGTCGAGGATCACCCGCGAGTCGGTCTGCGAGGAGACCGCGAAGGCGATCCGCGAGGGGATGTTGACCTTGATCGTGCCGGTGATGATGTCGGTCGAAGGACGCTGGGTCGCCAGCACCAGGTGGATGCCGGTTGCCCGCGACTTCTGGGCAAGCCGGATGATCGAGTCCTCGACTTCAGCCGGGGCAACCATCATCAGGTCCGCGAGCTCGTCGATCACGCAAAGGATGTGCGGCAGCGGCGCGTCGCCCTTCTTTTCGCGGTGGCGGTTGAGCTCGACGAGGTTGCGGCAGCGGGCCTCGCTCATGATTCCGTAGCGGCTCTCCATCTCGCCGATCAGGTTGGAGAGGACGTTGGCGGCCAGGCGAGGTGAGGTGACCACCGGCGTCAACAGGTGCGGCACGTTCTCGTAGTGGTTGAGCTCGACTTGCTTGGGGTCGACCAGGACTAGCCGCACCTCGTTGGGAGATGCCTGCATCAAGATCGAGGAGAGGATCGTGTTGACGCAGGCCGACTTGCCCGAACCGGTGGTGCCAGCGACGAGCACGTGCGGCATCTTCGCGAGGTCGGTCCAGACTGCGTTTCCGTCGATTCCCTTGCCGAGCCAGGCGACGAGCGGCGAGGTCTTCTCCGGTCGCCCGGCGTAGATGTCGCCCAGTCGGACCATGCGACGACGGCTGTTGGGAACCTCGACGCCGACCGCCTGTTTACCGGGGATCGGGGCGAGGATGCGGATGTCGGTCGAGGCCAGCGCGTAGGCGAGGTCATTGCCGAGCTCGGTGACTTTCTTGACCTTGATCCCGGGCGCCAGGCGCAGTTCGAAGCGGGAGACGTGGGGACCGCTGACGACACCGACGATCTTCGCCTCGACGCCGAAATGGCCCAGCGTCTCGACCAGCTTGCGGCCGACAATTTCCTGGTCGCGCGGATCGGGCCCCTTGTCTCCTTTGCCGCGCTCGAGCGCTTTTGCCGGCGGCGGCCGGTAGTTGATCTCGTCGGAGGTGGTGACCCCGCGCCTCTGGCCTTGCGGGGTCAGTTTCGGCTGCGCCGGCACCTCGGCCACGACCGCAGGCTCGGCCGCCGTCGCCACCTCGTCGGGGTCGTAATCGTGGGAGTCTGCGTCGATGACCTCGGTCTTGGGCTCCTTGTCGGCCTGGGCGTCGAAGATCGAGCTGTCGAAATCGTCATCGTCGGCGAGGGCAACGGTCGGCTCGAAGTCCTCATCGTCCTCGGGGTAGGAGCTCATCACGTCGGTCGGGGCGGCGCTGTCGCGCCCCTCTGCCCGCGCCTCGCGCCAGTCGGCGTGCTGACGGGCGACCGTCTGCGCCGCCTCGGTACCGCTGAAGAAGATCGCTCGGAAGACGCCGCGCAGCCCGCGGCCGATCCCAGTCAGGAGGGTCGAGACCGAGGTTCCGGTCAACAACATCCCGCCGACCAGCAGCAGCAGCAGCGTGAAGATCTTCGCCCCGACGTCGCCACCGAGGTAGGTGAGCCCGGTCTTCAGCCCGTAGCCGACCTTGCCCCCCTCCCAGCCGAAGAAGAGGACGAAGAGCAGAAACAGGCCGGCGGCGAGCAGCGCCAGCCCAATCAGGTCGAGATGGCGCTGCTCAAACCGCTCCAGAAGCCCGGCCCGCTGGGGCTTCACAGCAGCTTTTCGTTTGGCCACGCCTTTTTTCGCTTTCCGGGCAGCGGGCCTCCGCTTCTGACGCACGAACATTGCCCTCTCGGTTCGACGCGGACTAGCCGTCCCCTGTAAGCGAAACCCGTTCCCCCTGCGGAGGCGCCCTAAATTCGCAGTAAATCCCTCCGGAGACCGCTGTCTTCGGGGCTAACATCGGGGCCATGCACACGGACACCGAACAGGCCGGCGGCCGCGTCCTGATCGTCGAGGACGATGCCGACATCGCCGACGTCCTCCGCCGCTCGCTGCGCAACGAGGGCTACGAGGTGCGGACATCGGCCGACGGCATCGAGGCGCTCGACCTCGCCGCCGGCTTCATGCCGGACCTGGTCGTCCTCGACCTCGGCCTGCCCGGTCTCGACGGGGTCGAGGTCTGCCGGCGCCTGCGCAGCGACGGCGACGTGCCGATCCTGATGCTGACCGCGCGGGCCGAGACCGAGGACCGGGTCGAGGGGCTCGACAGCGGCGCCGACGACTACCTGGTCAAGCCCTTCGAGCGCCAGGAGCTGCTGGCGCGGATCCGGGCGCTGCTGCGGCGGCGCCCCCCGCGGGGCGCCGCTTCGCTCGAGGTCGGCGACCTGCTGCTCAACCCCGACACCCGCGAGGTCCGCCGCGGCGAGCGCGAGATCGAGCTGACCAACCGCGAGTTCGAGCTGCTCGAGTTCCTGATGCGCAACGAGCGCCTGGTCGTCTCCCGCGAGCGCCTGCTCGACGAAGTCTGGGGCTATGACCCGATGGCGGCGACGAACACGATCGACGTCTTCGTCTCCAACCTGCGGCGCAAGCTCGAGGCCGGTGACGAGCCGCGGCTGCTGCACACCAAGCGCGGTGCCGGCTACGTGCTCAAGGACTAGCCGATGAGGGCTGCCGGCAAGCGCGCCGGGGCGCTGTTGCGACGGGCGATCCATCCCCGCTCCTGGCCCGTGCGCTGGCGCCTGGCCTCGGTCTCGGCCGGGCTGACGCTGCTGATCCTGCTGGTAGTCGGCGGCGCGATCGGCCAGATCACGACCCAGCGGATCCGCAGCGACTTCAACGACGAGGTGCGAGGGTCGGCCCAGATCCTCGCTGGCAAAGCGCAGATCGTCTACCCGCTGTTCGCCGAACCGCAGCTGCAGGGCAGCCCGCAGCTTGAATCCTATGTGCTCTCCGACGACGCCTCCGCTCGCATCTTCGACGTTGAAGGACACTTCCGCGGCGGCGCGGGCAAGGCCGACCTCGGCCCAGTCGAAGAAGGGATCACCAGCCACGACGGATACCGGGTCGCGACCGAGCCGATCTACGACGCACAGGGTCAGGAAATTACTGGCTACGTCCAGTACGGGCGCAGCCTCGACCACGTCGACTCGACCATCGACCGCGTTTGGTTCCTGATCTTCGCCGGGATAGTCGCCGGCACCCTGCTCGCCAGCCTCGCCGGCGTCGCGATCGCGAGCCGGGCGATGCGCCCGGTCTCGGCGCTGACCGCGACGGCGCGCGAGATCGCGATGACCCGCGACCCTTCGCAGCGAATGCCGGAGCCGCCGGCCGACGACGAGGTCGGCGAACTGGCCGAGACCCTGGACCAGATGCTGCGCTCGCTCGACGAAGCGCGAGGCGAGCGCGAGGCGGCGATGCAGCGCCAGCGCGAGTTCGTCGCCGACGCCTCGCACGAGCTGCGCACCCCGCTGACCAGCGTGCTCGCGAACCTGGAGCTGCTCCAAGCCTCCCTGCGCGGCGCCGAACAGGCCGAAGACCGCGAGATGATCGACTCCGCCCTGCGCTCTTCGCGGCGGATGAACCGACTGGTCGGCGACCTGCTGCTGCTCGCCCGCGCCGATGCCGGCCGCCTCGATGCCCACCGCCGCTGCGACCTCGCCGAGATCGCCGGCGAAGCCGCCGCCGAGGCGGCGCCGCTGATGGGCGAGCGCGAGCTCGTAGTCGACAACGACAAGGCGTTGAGGGTCGAGGGCAGCCCCGACGAGCTGCACCGGATGGTCCTCAACCTGCTCGACAACGCCGCCCACCACACTCCCCCCGGCGCCCGGGTCGAGCTGAGCCTGCGGACAGAGGGCGGCGATGCGGTGCTCGAGGTCAGCGACGACGGTCCCGGGATCCCGCCCGAGATGCGGGGCCAGATCTTCCAGCGCTTCGTCCGCGGCAGCGGACCGGCCGACACCGCGCCTGGGACCGGCACCGGGCTCGGCCTGGCGATCGTGGCCGCCGTCGCCGACTCCCACGGCGGCAGCGTCGAGGTCTCCGATTCCCGCTCGGGCGGAGCCCGCTTCCGCGCCCGCATACCCCTCGCCGGTGCCGACGAAGCTAAAGACAACCTTTTAGAGGCGCTTTAGACCCGGCTCCTACAGTTGCAAGTGGACGAGACACCTGCCCGCCGGGGCTCTCCCAGACACTGCCCCGGCGGGCTTTTTCTTGCCCTTTTTCAGCCCTTCCGAGTTTGACCACACCCGGCTGGGGTCAAACTCGGAAGCGCACTAGATCTCGACGACGACCGGCAGGATCATCGGCTTGCGGCGCAGGCGCTGGAAGACGAACTTGCCGATCGCGTCATGCAGGTCCTCCTGGATCAGGTCGACCTCGCGGTTGCCTGCTTTGGCGGCCTCCTCGAGTGAGTCTTCGACCAGGTCGCTGACGTCTTCGACCAGGTCGTTTGCCTCCTCGAGGAAGGCGACGCCGCGGAAGATCACCTCGGGGTCGGCGACGACGGTGCCGTCGTCGGAGGAGATCGTCGCGACGACGATGAAGATCCCGTCGGCGGAGATATCGCGGCGGTCGCGCAGGGCGGCATCGTCAGGATCGCCGATATTGACGCCGTCGACGTACATGACACCGGCGTGGATGTCCTCGCCGAAGCCGGCGCCCTCGCCGTTGACTTCCAGCGGCAGCCCGTTGCGGCCCTGGAAGATGTTCGCCTGCTCGATCCCGACCGCGGCGGCCAGCTCGGCGTGCAGCCGCAGGCGCTTGAAGTCGCCGTGGACCGGCATCACGTAGCGCGGTTTCGTGAGGTTGATCATCAGCTTCAGCTCCTCCTGCCAGCCGTGGCCGGAGGCGTGGATCGGCGCGTCCTTGGCGGTGATCACGGTGGCGCCGATCTCGTAGATGCGGTCGATCGTCTCGTTCACCGCGCGCTCGTTGCCGGGCACCGGCGTCGCCGAGAAGACGACCGTGTCGCCGGAGTGCAACTGCACGTCGCGGTGGTCGTTGTTGGCCATCCGCCGCAGTGCCGAGAGCGGCTCGCCCTGGCTGCCGGTCGAGATCACCACGACTTTGTCGTCGGGGAAGTTCTCGATCTCCCGCGGCTGGATGAACAGCCCCTGCGGCGCGTTCGCCATCCCCAGGTTCGAGGCGATGTTGAAGTTCTTGCGCATCGAGCGACCGACCAGCGCGACCTTGCGGTCGAGCGCGACGGCGGCGTCGATCACCTGCTGGACGCGGTGGATGTTGGAGGCGAAGGAGGTGACGATGATGCGGCCCTCGCACTGCGCGAAGGCCTGCAGCAGCGCCGGGCCGACGCTCGACTCCGACGGTGCCACTCCGGGACGGTCGGCGTTGGTCGAGTCGCCGCAGAGGAGCAGCAGCCCTTCCTTGCCGATCTCGGCCAGGCGCGAGACGTCGGCCGGCCGGCCGTCGACCGGGGTCTGGTCGAACTTGTAGTCGCCGGTCATCAACACCGAGCCGGCCTCGGTCTTCAGCAGGACGCCGCGCATGTCGGGAATCGAGTGCGCCAGGTGGACCAGCTCGATCTCGAACGGGCCGCGCTGGACTTTCTGGCCCGGCGGCAGCTCCTCGAGCGGCGCCGAGTCGGCGAGCTTGTGCTCGTCGAGCTTGGAGCGGACCATGCCGATCGTCAGCAGACCGCCGTAGATGACCGGCGGCGGGCCGATCTCCCGCAGCACGTAAGGCAGGGCACCGACGTGATCCTCGTGGCCGTGCGTGAGCACGATTGCCTCGATGTCGTCGGCGCGGCCGCGCAGGTAGGAGAAGTCGGGAAGGACGAGGTCGATCCCGTGCATCTCGGCAGTCGGGAACATCAGCCCCGTGTCGACGATGATGATGCGGCCGTCGAATTCGATCACGGTCATGTTCTTGCCGATCTCGCCGAGGCCGCCCAGGGGCAGCACACGAAGTTTTTTACTTGGCACTAGTTGTTGCTCACTCTCTGTAAGAAGGGCTACTGGGCGACGGGAAGGCCATAGCCCTCCAGTGCGGCTTTGACAGCAGCCCGTTGTTCGGTATCGGCGGGCACCAGCGGCAGTCGCAGCCGGTCGGGGGCAAGCCCCAGCATCTCCAGCGCGGCCTTGAGCGGGATCGGGTTGGTGGTCACCGAAAGCCCCTCGTAGACCGGCGTCAGCTCGGCGTCGATCCGCCGTGCCCGCTCCAGGTCGCCGCCTTGGGCGGCGTCCCACATTTCACGCATCTGCTCGCCGACGACGTGGGAGGCGACGGTGATGCCACCCGCCCCGCCGAATTCGAGCACGCGCAGGAAGGTGTTGTCGTTGCCGGCGAGGACGGCGAGGCCCTCGATCGGGCCCAGCTCCTCGTCGTTGGCCTGCTTGACGGCGACGATGTTGTCGATCGCGCCGAGCTCGGCCAGCAGCCCGGGATCCATGTTGACGATCACCCGCGAGGGGATGTTGTAGACGACCAGCGGCTGCTCCGGGACAGCCGCGGCGACCGACTCGAAGTGCGCCTTCATCCCGGCTCGGTTCGGCTTGTTGTAGTACGGGACGACGACCAGCGAGGCGTCCGCCCCGGCCTGGGCAGCCTTCTTGGTCAGCTCGCGCGAGTGGCGGGTGTCGTTGGTGCCCGTGCCGCAGATGATCAGAGCGTCGTCGCCGACCTCGTCGCGAATTGCGCGCAGCAGCTCGATCGTCTCCTCGTCGGTCAGGGTCGGGCACTCGCCCGTCGTCCCCCCCACGACGAGCCCGTGCGAGCCGTGCTCGAGCAGATGGGCAGCCAGTCGGCGGGCGGCACCGTCGTCGACCGCACCGCTCTCGTCGAACGGCGTGGCCATGGCGGTGATAAGGCCGCGAATCTCCTTCATCGCTGCCAGGGTACCCCGTCGGCCAGCCGTTCCGCCATCTAGAGCAGCTTCTCCAGTCCGACCGTGAAGCGATCGGGTAGCTCGCCGACCCTGCGCACCGCGAGCAGGACGCCGGGCATGAAGGAGCGGCGGTCGATCGAGTCGTGGCGAAGCGAGAGCGTCTGGCCCTCGCCGCCGAAGATGACTTCCTGGTGGGCGACCAGGCCGGGCAGGCGGACCGAGTGGATCGGCTGGTGGACGTTGCCGCCGGCCGCGTCGATCAGCTCCTGGGTGCGCTTGGCGGTGCCCGAGGGGGCGTCGAGCTTGCGGTCGTGGTGGAGCTCGATCACCTCGCACTCGGGCATGTGCGGGGCGATCGTCTGCGCGACCACCATCATCAGCACGGCGCCGATTGCGAAGTTGGGGGCGACGAAGCAGTTGGCCTCCGACGCCTCGGCCGCGGCGCGGGCGGCGTCGAGGTCGAAGCCGGTGGTGCCGACGATGGCGTGGACTCCCGCCGCCAGGCAGGCTTCGACGTTGGCCAGCGCCGTGTCGGGGACGGTGAAGTCGACGACCACCTCGGCATCGCCCAGCACCTCGGACAGCTCGACGCCGAGCGCGGGGTCGGCCTTGCCGACCAGTTCGGTGTCCTCAGCGCCCTCGACGGCCTCGCAGACCGCCTGGCCCATTTTGCCGGCGGCACCGGCGACCGCGACGCGGATCACGCCGCTACCAGACTCTCGCTGACCGGCGCCAACGCCGCTCGGAAACGATCCTCGTCGGCGCCCACGCAGGCGGCCGAGAGGCGATCCTCGGCGTAGAGCTCGGCCGCCAACTCGGTCAGGTCGTCGACCTTGATCGCGTCGACCCTGGCCAGCATTTCGTCGAGGCTTTCAATCGGCAGGCCGAACAGGGTCGAGCGGGAGATCCGCGTCATCCGCGCCGCCGTCGACTCCGAGGAGAGGACGAGGCGGCCCTTGACGCTCTCCTTGGCGCGCGAGAGCTCATCCTCGGAGACAGGCTCCGAGCGCAATCGCGCCATCTCGGCGCCGATGATCGAGCAGGCCTCCTCGACGTTGTCCTCGCGGGTGCCGACGTAGGTCGCGACCAGTCCCTGGTCGGTGAACTGCTCGTTGTAGGAGCCGACCGAGTAGGCAAGGCCACGCTTCTCGCGCACCTCGCGGAAGAGGCGTGAGGAGGTCGAGCCGCCGAAGATCGAGTCGAGCACGGCCAGCGGGTAGCGACGCTCGTCGTCGCGGCGCAAACCCGGCGCGCCGAAGCAGATGTGGTACTGCTCGGTCTCCTTTTTGTGGAAGCAGAACCGGGCAGTGCCGTCGAGGGCGGTTTCGGGTGCCACTCCCCCACCTTCGGCCGGCGCCGTCACCAGCCGTTCGGCGAGCTCGACGATACGGCCGTGGTCGAGGTGACCGGCGGCGCCGACGACGATCTCCGAGCCGGCGTAGCGAGCGTGGTGGTAGGACTCGATGTCCGGGATCGGGATCAAGGCGATCACCTCGGCCTCACCCAGCACCCGGCGTCCCAGCGGGTGTGAGCCGAAAACGGCCTCGGCCAGCACGTCGTGGACGCGGTCCTGCGGCTCGTCCTCGTACATCGCGATCTCCTCCAGCACCACCTGCCGCTCGGAGTCGATGTCCGGGTAGGTAGGCGCCAGCAGCATCTCCGCCAGCAGGTCGAAGACCTCCTCGGTGTGCTCGTCGAGGAAGCGCGCGTGCAGGTGCGTGGTCTCCTTGCCGGTGGCGGCGTTGACCGAGGCGCCGAGCCCGTCGAAGCGCTCGGAGATCTCGATCGCCGAGTAGCGCGCCGTTCCCTTGAACAGCAGGTGCTCGAGGAAATGCGAGACCCCGGCCTGAGCCGGGGTCTCGTTGCGCGATCCGGTCCGCACCCAGAGCCCGAGAGCCACGGACCGGACCGAGGGAACCTCCTCGGTCACGACCCGGACGCCCGAGCCCAGCGCGGTGACTTGCGGTGCGCTCAACTTCAACGCTTAACCGCGGGGCTCGCGCTCGCGCCGGGGGCCACGATCGCGACCGCCGCGACCGCGATCGCCACCGCTGCCGCCACCGCTGCCGGAGCCGATCGAAGCCAGCTCCTCGGGTGATTTGCCGGCAACCGAGGGGTCGTCGGAGAGGCGCAGGCCGATCCGGCCGCGCTCCTTGTCGACCTCGACCACGGTCACGTCGATCTGCTCGCCGGCGCTCAGCACGTCGTCGACCGAGTCGACTCGCTCGCCGGGCTTGACGTTGGAGATGTGCAGCAGGCCGTCGGTGCCTTTGACCAGCTCGACGAAGGCGCCGAAGGTGGTCGTCTTGACGACCTTGGCGGAGTTGTAGCGATCGCCGATCTCAGCCTCTTTGGTCATCGAGTTGATGCGGGCGACACAGGCCTCGACGAGATCGCCGGTCGGCGCGTAGATCCGCACCGTGCCGTCGTCCTCGACGTCGATCTCCGCTTCGAACTCCTCGCAGAGGGCGCGGATGGTTTCGCCGCCTTTGCCGATCACGGCACCGATCTTCTCGGGGTCGATTTTGATCGACTCGATCGCCGGCGCGTGCTTGGAGAGCTTCTCCCGCGGTCCGTCGATCGCCTCGGCCATCTTGCCGAGGATGAACTGGCGGCCCTTGAGCGCCTGCTCCAGCGCGTCCTCGAGAATCTCGAAGGTGACGCCGGTGATCTTGATGTCCATCTGCAGGGCGGTGATCCCGTCCACGGTGCCGGCGACCTTGAAGTCCATGTCGCCGAGGTGGTCCTCGACGCCGGCGATGTCGGTGAGGACGATGTAGTCGTCGCCCTCCTTGATCAGACCCATCGCGACTCCGGCGACCGGCGCACTGACCGGCACACCCGCTGCCTGCAACGCCATCGAGGAGGCACAGACCGAGCCCATCGACGAGGACCCGTTGGACTCGAGCGTCTCGGAGACCGCGCGGATCACGTACGGGAACGACTCTTCGTCCGGGATCGTCGCCAGCAGAGCACGCTCGGCGAGGGCGCCGTGACCGATGTCACGCCGCTTCGGGCCGCGCATGAAGCCCGCCTCCCCGACCGAGAACGGCGGGAAGTTGTAGTGGTGGAAGAACCGTTTGGTCGTCTGCAGCCCGAGCGTGTCGAGGCGCATGTCCATCCGCGTCGTGCCGAGCGCGACGTTGGAGAGGATCTGCGTCTCACCGCGGGTGAACAGGGCGGAGCCGTGGACGCGCGGGGAGATGTCGACCTCGCACTCGATCGGCCGGATCTCGTCCTGGGCGCGACCGTCGGGGCGCTTCTTGTCGACGGCGATCGCCTTGCGGATCGTGTCCTTCTCGATGCTCGCGAAGGCGGCCTTGACCTCGGCCTTGCGCTCGCCGTCGGCGTCATCGGCCTCAGGCGCGTACTTGGCGACGACCTCGTCCTTGACCTTGTCGATTGCCTCGTAGCGCTCGAGCTTGCCTTCGGTGGCGATCGCGTCGACCAGGGCCTGGCCGTGGGAGGAGCGGATCTCGTTGATCAGGCCCTCATCGATCGTGGGGGCCTCGACCTGGATCTTCTCTTTGCCGGCCTTCTGCTGCAGCTCCTCCATCGCGGCGACGAGCTTCTTGATCTCGCCGTGGGCGATGTCGAGCGCGTCGAGGATCTCGGCCTCGGTGACGCCCTCGGCGGCGGCCTCGACCATCAGGATCGCCTCGTCGGTGCCGGCGACGATCAGGTCGAGCTCCAGCTCCTCATGGCGCTCCTCGGGCGGGTTGACGACGAAGTCACCCTCGAGTTTGCCGACCCGGACCGCGCCGACGTGCTTGGCGACGGGGACTTCGGAGATCGCCAGCGCCGCGGAGGCGCCGTTCATCGCGAGGATGTCGTACGGGTTGACGTGGTCAACCGAGAGCGGCATCGCGACCAGCTGGGTCTCGTAGTGCCAGCCCTTGGGGAAGAGCGGGCGGATCGGCCGGTCGATCATGCGCGCGGTCAGCGTCGCCTTCTCGCCGGATTTACCCTCGCGACGGAAGAACGAGCCGGGGATCTTGCCCGCGGCATACATCCGCTCCTCGACGTCGACGGTGAGGGGAAGGAAGTCCACATCGCGCAGGCTGCCGATGGTTGCGGTGCAGAGAACCATCGTGTCGCCGGCCTGAACCACGACCGCGCCACCCGCCTGCTTTGCGAGTTTGCCCGTCTCGAAGGAAATCTGGCTGTCGCCGACATCCACCGAGACTCGGCTTACGTCAAACATGCTCATTTAGTTTGTCCTACCTCCGGCCGCCCGGTTGACGGCCATCTGCTTTCAGAACTCTCGTTCTCGTTCACGCGTAAGAGTAACGGAGAGATCGAACAGCGCCGGAGTCGCCGACACGCCGGCGCGAATTCCGGACTCGAAGTCCCGCCGCACGCGGGCGGCAACCTCGTCAGAGCGTCGATCGGCCTCGAAGCGCTCCAGGTCTAGCCCGAGTTGCTCAACGCGCTCCCAGAGGTGCGGGTCGTCGACGTGGCCACGATCCGCGTAGAGCGAGTCGACCATCGCGAAGAAGGCGCCCTGCGCCCCGGCTGCCTCCGCCGCCGCGTGCAACGCCGGCGCCCGCGGGTGCTTGCTGGCGACCGGGAAGTGACGGAAGACGATCCGCCGTGGCGCCGCCACCAGCTCGGTCCATCTACCGGCGCAATGCGGGCAGCCAAGGTCGGCGTAGACGACCACCACCTCCCCACCCTCGCCGCGGACATGGTCGTCGGGCCCGATCGACGGGACCGGGGCGCTGCTCAGGTCCATGGCGCCGGCGGCTTAGGAGGAGAGGCCGTCGAAAATGACGTTGGCGCCCGGGAACTCGCCGGGGGACGGCGATTCGTAGGTCGAGGCGACCTTCCCGTCCTCGTCAACGAGGACGAGGGTGCGGTTGGCGATGCCGGGGCCGTCGAGGTAGGAGCCGTAGGCCTTGGCGACCTCACCCTTGGGCTCGAAGTCGGCCAGCAGGGTGGTGTCGACGCCGAGCTTCTCTTGGAAGGCTTTGTGGGCGTAGGCGTGGTCGACGCTGATTCCGACCAGCTCGACGCCCTTCTCGGTCAGCTCCGGCTTGACCTCTTGGTAGAGCGAGAGCTGGTCCGAGCAGACCGGGCTGAAGTCCATCGAGTAGAAGACCAGGAGGACCTTGCGGCCCTTGAAGTCGGCAAGCGAGACGTCCTCCCCCTCCTGATTGCGGAGGGTGAAGTCCGGAGCCTGCTCGCCGACCGAGATCAACGGCGCAGGCCGAGCTCGGCGACGAGAGCGCGGTAGCGCTCGAGGTCGGTCTTCTCGAGGTAGCGGAGCATGCGGCGGCGCTTGCCGACCAGCATCAGCAGACCGCGACGCGAGTGGTGATCTTTGCTGTGAGCGCGCAGGTGCTCGGTGAGTTCGTTGATCCGCTCGGTGGCCAGGGCGACCTGGACCTCGGCGGATCCGGTATCGCCATCGGCACGGCCGTACTTGCCGATCAGCTCGCTCTTTTTGTCTTTGGTCAGGCTCATAGCTCGAAAAAGCCGTGCACCCCAGGGGGTCACGGCCGCTGGAAGCTAGCACAGACGGGTCACCTTCCAGCGCCAGCGCCTCTACCGTCGCGGGTGCGAGCGCAGCACGAACCTCCGGCTCGCCGTGGGACCGTCGGAAAGCGTCGCGGTGACCCTGACGACGAGCCTGCCATGCCGCGCCAGCAGCCTCGTCCCCCGCCTGCCCAGGCGCAGCGGCAGGCGCCTACCGGTAACCGGTGAAATGCGGTAGCGGTGGTGATCCAGAGCAACTGATCCGGAGCGGGGAGCGAGCGCGACCAGGCGCAGGAATCCGCTGCAGGCCTCGCCCGCGGCCCCTCCCGCGCAGCTGAATCCGACGGTCGTCAGGCCAGCCGCTACACGCCCAGCGCGGGGGCCGATCCGAACCGCAAGTGGCGGCGGAGCGAATTCGCCGACGATTCCCGATTCGGAGAGGGCGAGGATGTGGGCATTGCCGCCGCCTTCGACTTCACGCAGGCCGGTGCCGAACCAGACACTTCCATCGGGCCCAGCCGCGAGCGCGGTGATCGGGAGCCGGCAGAGGCTGTCGACGCAAGCAGGTTCGCCGGTTTCCCCGCTGACCGAGATCGAGCCGATCAGGTGCCCACTGGTGAACCAGAGGTCGCCATCGGTGGCGACAGCGAGATCGTAGGTTCCCGACCTGGTCGGGACCGGGAACTCGTCGATCACACCGGCCGGGGTGATCCGGCCGACCCGGGGCGCGGCTTCCTCGCTGAACCAGAGGTCCCCTCCGGGGCCGGCGACGATCGCGTGCGGCAGGCTGTCGGGGTCCGGCAGGGAAAACTCGGTCACGGTCCCGCTCGGCGTCAGCCGGGCGATCTTGCCGCTGCCCTTCGCGGTGACCCAGAGGGCGTTTTCGGGACCCACGGCGATGCCGGTCGGACGCGCCCCAGCCGGCAGCGAGAACTCCGTGATCGTGCCGTTGTAGGCGATGCGGCCGATTTTGTCCGCCGCTTCCTCGGTGAACCAGAGGCCGCCGGGCCCAGCGGCGATCGCGGTTGGAGCGGCGCCAGGGGTGGGCACGGCGAACTTGGTGATCTGGCCGCTCGTGGTGACGCGCCCGATCGCGTTGGAGTTGGGGTCGGTGAACCAGAGGCTGCCGTCGGTGCCGGCGGCGATCTCGGCGGCCGCCGGGCTTGCCTGCGCGGAGACTTCGAATTCGCTCACCGCGCCGCTGGGGGTGACTTTGCCGACCAGGTCGCGACCGAGCGAGTAGTTGTGGCCGACGAACCAGAGGTTGCCGTCAGGGCCACTGACAAGGCCCAGCGCCCGCGTTCCCTGGCCGAGACCGAGCTGCGTCGTGCGACCCTGGGTCGCCGCGTCGGCCGGCGTCACCAGGCAGACGACCAGCAGCAGGCCGGAGAGAAGACCCGCCAGCAAGCCCCGGTGAGCGCCCAGACATCGCATCGCCGGCTTGAACCCTGTCCAGCCTGGGAAGTTTCGGCTCGGAATCGGAGCTAACCGGCGCCGGAGGCCCGCACAAAGCTCTCGCAGACACGGCGGGCGTCGTTGACGTCGCGGTGCATCTGCTCGACCAGGGCATCGATCTCGGTGAAGCGCTTCTCGCCACGCAGGCGCTCGAGGAAGGCGACCCGCAGCTCCTGGCCGTAGAGGTCTTCGGTGCGGTCGATCAGGAAGGTCTCGATCAGGACCCCGCGGCCGCTCTCGAAGGTCGGGCGGATGCCGACGCTGGTGGCGGCCGGGTGGCCGTTGGCGAAAGTGGCATAGACGCCGTGGCCGGGTATCACCAGACGGTCGTCGGGAATCTGGTTGGCGGTCGGGAAGCCGAGCTCGCGGCCGCGCTGGTCACCGCTGACGACTGTGCCCTCGAACATGAAGGGGGCGCCGAGACAGTGGCGGGCGCCCGCCATGTCGCCGGCCGCGACCAGCGCCCGGATCCGCGTCGAGGAGACGGTCTCGCCGTCGATCTCGACCAGCGGCAGGACCCGCGTCTCGAACTCTGGCCGCGCCCGCAGCATCTCCGGGTCGCCTTTGGCCTTCGCCCCGAAGCGAAAGTTCTCGCCGACCGAGACGGTTTCGGCGCCAAGCTGGCCGATCAGGATCTCCTCAATGAACTCCTCGGCGGTGCGGTGGGCGAAGCCCTCGTCGAAGGGGATCACCACCAGCTCCTCGACCCCGAGCCCGGCAATCACGTCGCGCTTGACGGGGAAGGGCATGATCAGCTTCGGCATTGCCGCCGGGTGCAGGACCTCGAGCGGATGCGGCTCGAAGGTGAGGACCGTGTCGGCGCCCTCGATCACCGCCTGGTGGCCGCGGTGGACGCCATCGAAGGTGCCGATCGCGACGTGGCGGGGCCGGTGCTCGACGTCGGGCAGCGCCGTGACCTTCATCGCAGCGCCTCGGCGACGGCGGGGACCAGCGCCGCGACCCGGTCGACCGCCAGCTCCTCACCGGCGTCCTCGACCCGGAAAGGCCCGATCGCGGTCCGGCGCAGGTCCGAGCAATAGGCGTCGCCCAGGGTCTCGACCAGGGTGCGCACGTAGGTCCCGGCCGAGCATTCGATCTCGTAGTGGGCGAACTCGCCGTCGCTGGAGAGCAACTCGGCGCGGTGGACCTCGACGTCGCGCTCCGGCGTCTCCACGGTTTCGCCGCGGTGGGCCTTGCGGTAGAGCCGCTCGCCGCCGACCCGGACCGCCGAGGTCATCGGCACCCGCTGGCGCACGGTCCCGGTCGGCAGCTCCAGGGCGGCCGGGACGGCGCCGGTCTCGGTCAGCTCGCCATCGGAGTCGCCGGTGCTCGAGCGCCAGCCCAGCCGGGCGGTCGCCAGGTAGGTCTTCGGCAGGCCGACCAGGAAGCGCTGCAGGCGCGTCGCCGGGCCGAGCAGGATCAGCAGCAGCCCCGTGGCGAAGGGGTCGAGGGTGCCGGCGTGGCCAGCTTTGCAGCGGTGCTCGCGTCGGACCATGGCGACGGCGTCGTGCGAGGTGATCCCGGCCGGCTTGTCGTAGAGCAGCGCCGCTCCCGGGGAATCGCCCTGCCCCATGCTCAGCTGCCGAGCTGGGCGACGACCTCGGCCGCGAGGAACTCGACCAGGTCGTCGAATTCGAGGTCGGTTGAAAACCCCGCCGCACGCTTGTGGCCACCGCCCCCCCGCTTGCGAGCGATCGCCGAGACATCGACGTCGCCCTCGCTGGAGCGCAGGCTGACCTTGCGCGCCGCCCTACCGCGGTTGCCGAGGTCGCGGACCACGGCGGCGACCTTGGCGCCGTCGATCGAGCGCAGGTGGTCGATCACGCCCTCGGTCATCTCCTCGCCGGCGCCGGTCGCCTCGTAGTCGGCGGCGGTGATGTAGCTGACGATGAGACGGTTGTCGCAGTGGCGCTGGATCGATTCGAGCGCGCGGGCAATCAGCCGCAGCTTCTCCAGCGGCACGTGCTCGTAGAGACGCCGGTACGTGTCGTCGACGTCGACGCCGGCGTCGATCAGCTCCGCCGCCACCCGATGGGTGTGGGCGTTGGTGTTCTCGTACATGAACTTGCCGGTGTCGGTGATCAGGCCCACGTAGAGCGCCGCGGCCATCTCCCTTGTGATCGTGGCCCCGAGCAACAGCGAGAGGTCGTAGACGATCTCAGCGGTGCAGGAAGCATCGACGTCGACCAGGTTGACGTCGCCGAAACGGGTGTTGTCGTGGTGGTGATCGATGTTGATCGTGAAGTTGCCGCCGTCGGTGAGGAAGTCGACCGGCATGCGGTCGATGTTGCCGCAGTCGAGGAAGACGACGGTGCGGTCGGCCATGTCCGCGGGCGGCTCGTGGAAGACCTCCTCCAGGGGCAGGAAGCGGTACTCGATCGGCAGCGGGAACTCTTTCGCGGCCAGGAACATCACCGAGTCCTTGCCGAGCTGGGTCAGCAGGTGGTGCATTCCCAGCAACGAGCCGAGAGCGTCTCCGTCCGGGCCCTCGTGAGCGGTGAGCAGGAAGCGCTGGCGCGAGCGCAGCTCCTCCCCCACCCGCTCGATCTCGGCGCTCACAACGCCGGTGGTCTCGCTCATCGCTCGTCCTCGGCGCCGTTCTCCGGGCCTTCGTCGAGCAGTTGCGAGATCCGCACGCCCTGCGCGATCGTGTCGTCGTAGTGAAAGGTCAAAGTCGGGGTCCTCTTCATCCGCGTCTCGGCGGCAATCCTCGATTGGAGCACGCCGTGGGAGGAACGTAGGCCGCTCAGCGTAGCCTCGCGCTCCTCCTCGTCGCCAAGCACGCTGACAAACACCTTGGCGGCACGCAAATCTGGGCTGGTCTCGACGGCGGTCACGGTCACGAAGCCGATGCGGGGGTCACTCAGGTCGCCTGAAATCGCGGCGCCCACGACCTCGCGAAGCACCTCGTTGATGCGCCGCATGCGAGCGCCGGCCATCTTAGTGCGATCCCACCTACTCCAGGGTCTGCTCGACCTGTTTCGTCTGGAAGAACTCGATCACGTCTTCCTCCTTGACGTCCGCGTAGCCTTCCAGCACGATGCCGCACTCCTGACCCTCCTCGACTTCCTGGACGTTGTCTTTGAAGCGGCGCAGGGAGCCAAGTTTGCCGGTCCACACGACCGTGCCCTCGCGGATGAGTCGAACGTGGGCGGTCCGCACGGCCTTGCCCTCGGTGACGATACAGCCGGCAATGCGGCCGACCTTGGATGCCTTGAAGGTCTGTTTGACTTCGGCCTCGCCGACCGTCTCCTCGACCTCGAGCGCCTCCAGGAGGCCCTCCATCGCGTTGCGCAGATCCTCGGTGATTTTGTAGATGACGGAGTAGGTACGGACGTCGACACCCTCGCGCTCGGCGGCGCGCCGGGCATCGGCCAGCGGCCGCACGTTGAAGCCGATGATGATCGCTTCGGAGGCCGAGGCCAGCATCACGTCGGACTCGTTGATGCCGCCGGTCTGCGAGTGGATGATGTTGATCGAGACCCGTTCCTGCGGGACCTTGGCGATCTCGTCCTGGAGCGCCTCCAGCGAGCCGGCGACGTCGCCCTTGAGGACGATGTTGAGTTCCTTGATCTCGCCCCCCTGGACGCGCGCGAAGACCTCGTCGAGGCTGATCTTGCGAGCCTGGCGGCGGGCCAGGGCCTCGGTCTTGAGTCGGTTGGCGCGCTCCTGGGCGAGCTGGCGGGCGCGGCGGTCGCTCTCGACCGCCTGCACGAATTCGCCGGCATCGCTGACGCCGTCGAAACCGAGCACCTCGACCGGCATCCCCGGCCCGGCGGCCTCGACCCGCTTGCCGGTGAAGTCGTGCATCGCCCGCACCCGGCCCCACTGGGGACCGGCGACCAGCGAGTCGCCGATCTTCAGCGTCCCGCGCTGGACCAGCACGGTGACGACGGGGCCGCGGCCGGGGTCGAGCTGGGACTCGATCACGGTGCCGGAGGCGGGGGCGTCGGAGTTGGCGCCGAGCTCCTCGAGCTCGGTCACCAGCAGGATCATGTCGAGCAGGTTGTCGAGGCCCTCGTGCGTCTTCGCCGAGACCTCGCAGAAGACGGTGTCCCCTCCCCACTCCTCGGGCGAGATGCCCTCCTGGGCGAGCTCGGTGCGGACCTTTTCGGGGTTGGCGCCCTCTTTGTCGATCTTGTTGACGGCGATCAGCATCGGCACGTCGGCGGCGCGAGCGTGGTCGATCGCCTCCTTGGTCTGCGGCATGACGCCGTCGTCGGCGGCGACGACGACGACGGCGACGTCGGTCACCTTGGCGCCGCGGGCGCGCATCGCCGTGAAGGCGGCGTGGCCCGGCGTGTCGAGGAAGGTGATCGTCTTGTCGTCTTTGTGGACCTGGTAGGCACCGATGTGCTGGGTGATGCCTCCGGCCTCGCCGGCGGCGACCTCCGTCTCGCGAATCGCGTCGAGCAGCGAGGTCTTGCCGTGGTCGACGTGACCCATGATCGTCACCACCGGCGGGCGGTCGGTGAGATCCTCGGCGGCGTCGTCGAACTCGGGCTCCTCGGGCTCCTCGTCGGCGGCGCTGACGATCTCCAGCTTGCGGTCGTACTCGTCGGCGATCGCCCTGACCGAGTCGTCGGTGAGGGTCTGAGTGAGGGTCGCCATCTCGCCCATCATCATCAGTTTTTTGATCACCTCGGCGGGGGCCAGGCCAAGGGTCTCGGCGACCTCACGCACGGTGGCACCGGAGTTGACCCTGGTCGCCTCGGGCTCGACCGGGGTCGCTGGACCCATCGGCGGCTCCTCCAGCAGCGGCCGGCGGCGGCGACCG
>JAENWU010000038.1 GCA_016649905.1 Thermoleophilia bacterium | reverse complement strand
GGGAAGGTCGTCATCGAGGTGGACCCCCAATTGCCCTCACACCTTCTCTTTCGTGTCCGACGCATTGTTCTGCGCGCCTCAGCGCTCGAGCAGGCCAGACAGCCAGGACAGGGGCCGATACGGGGGCATCAGCCGCACGAACCCCATCAGCACGACGGTGATCCCGAAGTAGGTAAATAGGCTGGCCACGCTGTCGTACTCGGCGGTCATGCTCTCGCCGAAGACGAGCAGGGCGAAGACGACCAGGGAGAGCGCGAGCGCCCCGAGCAGAATCGGCTTCCGCCGCTGGGGTAGGAACTCGCCGCGCACCAGGCTCGCGGCCAGCACGAGCACGATGACGCCCTGCAAGAGTCCCAGGACCCCCCAGCTCACGCTCGTGCCGGGGAAACTGTCGATCAGGCTGCCTGCGAACTGGTCCCTGATTGGTGCCGGGGCGGTCAGCCCGTCGTCGAAGACCTTCTCCTTGAAGGGGTAGTACCAGAGCGCACCCTGGAGGACATAGATGCCGACGATGCTCAGCCAATAAACGGCCGTCTCGGCGATCTTCGAGTCGGTGCCCCTTTGAAACCCTTCCCCTCCTGCCATAGCTCCCCCTTCGAATTCGGCTGTTGTCCTTCGTATCCGACAGAGCGTAGGATCGTCTCCCCGCCCCGCCATCCGTAATAAAGACGGCTTCAGGCTTCGGTCTTTCCGCGGGTCCTGTCCTGCCGAGCGTCTCGAGCAGGAGGCGACATTCCGTAGTTCTCCCTGATCGCGTCCGCGGTCATTCCCCGACGCGATGTAGGAGTACCGCGGTTAGCGTGGGAGCAAGAGATGAAGGGGCCGGATAATGCAATGCGGCGAAGCGAATGCGAGGGACGATCTGCCGGCGGTCCTCCGGCCCAATCTCAGAGGCTTGAAACGATGGCGGTGCTCGATCGGCGGCTGGCTGAAGGCGAGATCTCCCGCTCGCCGAACACGCCCCAGTCACCCTTTACGGAGTCAACCTTCCCTAAGTCGGCCTTCAAGCGCTAATCGCGCGTCGACCGAGGAGATCCCATTTTTCACTGAACTCCGTCCTACTCCAGAGCTGGCTTTCGCCCGAGAGCGGGTCATTGACGAGGACCCGATCTCCGGCCAACCCGCGCAAGAGGACCGTGTACTCGTCAAGGTTGACCTTCACGGACTCCCCCCGTGGGCCGATCCAGCTCTCATAGGGCCCCGCAGAGAGACCGATCCAAGCCAGCACGGCGTGGCCGCTCAGCAAGCGGCGGAAGATTGCGGCGGGCGTTCGGCCACTCAGGTCGACGGGCTGCACCCAACGGCTGGCCAGGGCGATCAAGGGCTTCGGGTCGACGCCGAAGCCGCCGGCCACCCCGTCACGCCGAAGCTCCTCTTGCAACTCCGTCTGGTTGCGCGGGATCCCCCGACTGGCCAACAGCATCTGAAGCGCCGCCGTCTCACAGTTGTTTGGATACGCCTGCTGGACGGTCGGTGCCTCGATCAGCACCTCGACAGGCCGCTCGTCAACTCGCACCACCCCACCGCTCTTCGCGAGCGACACCAGTTCTCGGCGGGCCCCCTCGCGGTCGAACTTATAGGTGATCCTCGCGCTGCCCTTGGTGATGCTTCGGCGTCCTGGCATCGGCAGGGACGAACGTCCCTCCCCCACATTGAGGGCCTCCGACCGAGTCAGGGCGATCGCCTTCCGGCCCGGAACCTTGAGGGTGACGGCGGAGCGCTTGGCGGGGCCGCCTTGCGCTCGAGGCCAGAGAAGCACGGCAAGGGCGACGGCGGCCACAGCCAACCCCACCAGGGGGAGAACGAAGCGATGCGGCGCCGAACCAGGAACTCGTCGCGGTCCGTCCACAGCGGGGTCTGGATGTCGCCCGGTGCTCACCGGCGCCCTTCGACGATCCCGCCCTCGTGCTCGGTCAGCTCGAGGTCGACTTCGGTGAACCCGGTGTCGGCGAGTGCCTGTCGCCACCACTCGCCGGAGGCAGGCCGCTCCCAGCGCCCGGTCGCGAAGCGGGCGGCGTTTCGAATCCGCCGCCAGAGGACCTGCACGAGTCGTTATCCTACAAGTCGTAGGAGAACTGCAGGCCGACCCCAAGGAGACGCGCTTGTCTACCAAGGCACTGACGATTGGAATCGCCGCCGTCCTGGTGATCGGGATCGCGATCATCGCCCTGACCTCGGGAGGCCACGGCGACTCCGAAAGCGCCCAGGACACCGACGGCGCCTTCATCACCGAGATGACCCCGCATCACGAATCCGCGATCGAGATGGCAGACGTCGCGCTCCGAGAGGCCGAACATCCCGAGACCAAGCAGCTGGCCCGGGACATCTCCTCCACCCAGGCGGAGGAGATCGACGAGCTGGAAGCGATCCACAAAGACCTCTTCGGGGTGCCCGTCTCCCAGGGAGCGCATGGCACGCTCGGGATGGAAGCGCACGAGATGGGCATGGAGGGCGAGGCCAACGCGCTTGCCGGTGAGGAGCCCTTCGACCGCGCCTTCATCGACATGATGGTGCCCCACCACCAGGGAGCAATTCGGATGGCGCGGGTCGAGCTGCAAAGCGGCGAGGACGGCCGGCTGATGGACCTCGCCGTAAAGATCATCGACGCGCAGTCGCGCGAGATCGAAGAAATGAACGCCTGGCGTGAGGAGTGGTACGGATCACCTTCGCCCGCGGGCGGGGTTCCCGCCGAAGAAGATGCGCCCTCCCACGAGATGATGGGGCACTGAGCTTTCTCCCGCTCGATTCCTACGAGTTGTAGGAATCGAGCGGGCGGGGCCGAAGACAAGCAGATGGTCGGAATTGGGCCAAGTCGCCCCAAGGCGCTTTCCCCCACCGCCGTTTTGATCGACTGCCCGAATGCCGTCATCTGCTCGGCACCGCGCTCGGGCTCGTCTCCGCCTCCCTCTTTTTGCTCGCGCTCGGGGCGCTCTGGTGATGCGCCGACGGCGCCGACGCCGCTCGAGGGCCGCGGAGCCGCCGGTCTTCGCGGACGAGGCCGTGGTCAAGGTCGCCACCGCCCTGGACACGATCAACCCCGATTGGGAGCAGCACCTGTGCTGGCCGAAAGCGCAGCCGTGATTCGGTTTCGTGGATGCACCGATCCATTCTCCGACAGTCCGTCGGAGCAGTCCCTATACTGCCGCGTCAAAGCAATGCCGAGTCCTCGCCAGATGCCGAGGAACGGGGGAACCAAGGGGGCCGTCGGCCCCAGGGGCGAATCAGACGCAAGTCTGTAGCGCAAGCTCTTTCAGCGCGAGTCCGTCAGCTAACCCCGTAGGCAGACGAAGGAGAATCAGTTTGCTTGCACTAAGACGAACGTTGGGCGGAGCTGTGGCTCTGACCGCGCTTGTATTTCTGCTTTACCCGGGTGGCGCCGCCTCTGCCGCTGCTTGCGAAGGACCCACCGGAGGCCTGACCCCCACCGACTGCGCGCCGCCGGTTGTCCCCGGCGCGAAAGCCCAGCTCGTCGAAGGCGTGGCGGTTGCTCCGGCCAGCGCCCCGGCCGGAGTCAAGAAAGTGATCGACGCGGCCAACCGGATCCGGACCAAGCCCTACGTCTGGGGCGGCGGGCACGGACGCTGGTGGGATAGAGGATATGACTGCTCCGGCGCTGTCAGCTACGCGCTTCGAGGGGCCGGCCTGCTCCCCACCCCGCTCGACTCGACCGGCCTGATGAGCTGGGGAGAACCCGAAATCGGCAAGTGGATCTCGGTCTATGCCAATGCCGGCCACACCTACGCGGTGATCGCTGGCCTGCGCTGGGATACCGCCGGCTCGGTACGCGGAACTGGCCCGCGCTGGTATGCGAGCGCCAAATCAGTCGTGCCGGGCAAGTTCGTCGTCCGGCATCCGACCGACTACTAAGCTTAGGCCCGCTACCTGGTCTCGTCCTCGCCGTAGACGACGAGACCGTGGATGCAGATCACGCAGAGGGCGAAGATGCCCAGCGACCAGAACGGAAAGGCGCCGCCAACCGCGAGCAGGGCGCCGATTGCGCCCAGAGAAGCGGCGACCAGCCCGATGACCCGTCCGAACGTGTGGCCGGCGAGCAACGAAAAGCCTCCGCAGAGCTGAACGACTCCCAGAATGACGGTGATCCAGCCCCACGTATGAAGGCTGGAGAAGACGTAGCGGGTGTTGTCGACAAAGAAGTTCGCATCGCCAATGGCTGCGATGCCGTAGATGACATTGAGCGATCCTGCGATCAAGAGCAGGATGGCGACGAAGGCAGCGCGGCCCTGACCCCTCATATGTATTCCCTTTCCTAGTCGGCGCCCTTCCCAGGGCACCGAGCGAATTCTTCAATCAGCGTCCGCCTGATTCGACGGCGAGCACAGGAAGCCTTCACATACGCCGTCTGGAGCATCGGCACCTCGCTGTTGAGGACGGTCGCGGTCTCGGCGATCACCTTCGGCATCCTTGTCGTCATCGCTGCCTGGCTCGCCGGGCCGACCCGGCTCGCCTCAACCCTGCGCCGCGAGGCCGCTCCGTACCTGCGTGAGCGGCCCGGGGCAACCTATTGCGGTGGTCGCGCTCGTCTTCCTCGCGCTCATCCTCTGGGCGCCGGTGGAGGCTTTCAACAAACCGATCGGTCTCATCCTGCTGGCGGTGCTGATGGTGCTCGGCACCGAGGCCCTGCGGCGCCAGGCCGCAGGGGAATTCCCAGACGCGCGCCTGGCTTGGGTGTTCTGATTGGAGACTCAGGTGCAGCACTCGTCCTCGCACGCATCGTCCGCAAAGCCGGCGCCGTCGAGCGGCGAACTGACACAGCAGCCCTCCCCTCGCCATGCCTCGACGCCCTCTCTCACAGCGACGGCCGCGATCAGCAGGCCGACCAGCGGATCGAGCCACCAGGCTCCAACCACGGCGTTGCCGAGCAAGCCGACGAGCAGGGCAGCGGCCAGGTAGGCGCAGAGCATGTTCTGGCGGCCCTCGCCCTTCGTCGCCGCCGAGCCGAGCTGATCGGCGAGCCGTTCCTTGGCGATCCCGAGCATCGGCATCAAGATCACCGAGCCGACCGCCAGCGCGATCCCGATCCAACTGACGTCGGCGTGCTCGCCGCCGATCAGCGCCTTCACCGACTCGAATCCAACGTAGGGGGCGAGGAGGAAGAACTGGACCGCGACCAGCTTCTGGGCGCGTTGCTCGGCGGCGTGGGAGAAAAGGCGGGCGCCGGTGAAGCGCCAGATGATGATCACGCTCGCCACCCCCTCGATCCCCGAGTCGAGGCCGAAGCCGATCAGCGCAATCGAGGAGGCGGCGATGCCGGCGACAATCGCCACCACGCCCTCAACGGTCATCCACGCGAGCGAGAGCCAGGAGAGCAGGCGGACACGCCCGGCCAGCTCCTCGTAGCGCTCGCGCGAGATCGACGGAGTCGGCGTCGCCGCGACGGTGGGCGCCGGGAGGGTCGGCAGCTCGACCGGATTCACGGCGCGACCGCCTGCGCGGACACCGCCGCCACCAACGCCCGCCCGCGCTCGCTCAGCTCGTAGATCACCATCTTGCCGTCGCGCTCAGAGCGGGCGAGCCCGCTGGCCTTGAGCAGCCGGACGTGGTGGGAGACAAGGCGCTCGTCGCGGCCGACGATCCAAGCGAGGTCGCAGACGCAGGCCGACTCACTCGCCGCGAGCGCGAGCGCAATCGCGAGCCTGGTTGGATCGCCGAGCGCCTTGGCCCCAGCGGCCCACGCCTCGACGGCACCGGCGTCTGGCAGAGCCGCGCGGGCTCGCTCGGCCTTCGGCAGATCGAGGCAGAGCAGGTCGCAGGTGTCTGGGTCCTTCGCCATGCTCCGATCCTACAAACAATCGTATGTCTGTACGAATGACTCGCGATCTGCTAGCTCGGGCCAGCAAGACCTAAGCCGACCCGCTCGGTCGCCCGAGCAAGATCTCGATCCCAGGTCACGACGACGACTTCCTCGTCGCCGAGCTCGAGCGCAGTCGCGAGGTGAACCGCGTCGTAGCCGCGAAGTCCGATGTCTTCGGCGTGCTCGCCGGCGCGGCGGGCGAGGTCCGAATCGACGCCGACCGTGATCAGGTCCGCCTGCAGCTCCTCGAAGGCCGCCAGTGCCTGACCATGTTCGTCCTCCCCCAATCGATCCTGGCGCCGCGCGGCGGCCAGGGCCGCTCGTCCCTCTGGGTACGCGAGGATGCTGGAGGCTGCCGGATAAGCGCTGGCCCAGAACTCAGCAGCCAGGTCGGAGCCGTCCTCGACGACGATCAGCTTGATCAGCGCCGAGGTGTCGAAGTAGAGGATCAGGCCCGCTGCTCGGAGACGAGGTCCGACACCGGACCGGTGCCCTTGACCTGAGCCGTACGAGAAGATCGCGGCGCCTCGGGCATCCGCAACAAACCGCGGCGGGCAAGATCTTCCAGGGGTCGCTCGGCGTCGAGCCCACTGAGGCGAGCGACAGGCCGCCCGCGCCGGGTGACGACCACCTCGCCTCCCCCCTCCACTCGCTCCAGATACTCACTGAGGCGATCGTGCAGCTCCCGGACCCCGACCTCGCCCTGAGACTGATGTAGCGTCATTGCAATATCCTAGCAGCTACATTCCAGCGTCGCGAGCGTTGAAGGCGGCGTAGGCCGCGGCCAGGATCTGCTCGGCTCCCTCCATCTGCCCAAAATAGACCCGGACGGGATAGGGTGGGCAGATGGCAGTCAAGCTCCATCGCTGCAGCGTCGGCTGGTTGAAGATCGGCGCGCATGCCTGTTGGAAGGTGCAGAAGGCACTCGACGACGAGGGCATCGAGTACGAGGTCGTGAAGGGGCCGCTGCGCGACCGCGAGGCGATCAAGGAGCTCTCGGGTCAGCCGAAATACCCGGTGATCGAGTTCGAGGACGGGCGCGCCTACCGCGAGGAATCGAAGGACATGGCGGCGCGGATTCGGGCCGGCAAGCTCTTCGACCAGTCCGCCTAGCGGCGGGCCGGAGCTTCAGGCGCCGCCGAGCGCCCTGTCGATGAATGGCCCGAGCAGCTTGGCGACCGCCGAGGCGGTCGTGTCGGGCGACTCGGTCGGGGCGGTGATGTAGCTGATCGCGAGCCTGACCAGGGATTCGGAGAGCAGGACGACGTCGGCTTTCGGCGCCTGCGGCCAGCCCTCCTCGATCGTCGCCGCCAGCCGCGCGGTGGCCCACTGGACCACCGGCATGCCGCGGGTGGTGACGAACGGCAGCATGCCGCCGCTGCCGTCGTCGCTGAGCAGCATCCGGATCAGCGGGTCCTCACCGGCGGTGGCGAGGAACAGCTCGAGGGCGGCGCCGATCGCCGCCCTGGGGTCGTCGACGTGGCGCAGCACCGCCACTTCGACCTCGCCGAGGAAGCGCTCGCCCTCGTTGATCACGAGAGCGAGCCCGAACTCGTTGCGGCTGCCGAACTCCTTGTAGAGGGTCTGGCGGCTGACCCCGGCGGCGGCGGCGATGTCGGACATCGTCACCTCCGACCAGGGTCGCTTTTCGAGTTCGTCGCGGGCGGCGCCGAAGAGGGTCTGGCGCAGCAGCTCGCGGGCGGCCTCGGCATAGGGGGTCCGTGCGCCCGGCATCGCCCCCATCGTCGCAGCGACAGCGGTCAAACGTCCTCCTCCACCAGCTCGAAGTCGACCTTGTCGCGGACGCCGCAGTCGGGGCAGGCCCAGTCGTCGGGCACCGCGCTCCAGGCCGTCCCTGGCGGGAAGCCCTCGCGAGCGTGGCCGGCCTCCTCGTCGTAGACGTAGCCGCAGGCGGGACAGCGCCAGGCGCTCATCAGGCTGCCTCCGGCTCCCCGCCGTAGCGGGCCAGCAGCTGGCGCCGCTTGCCGGGCTGGATGTTGGCGCGGCTGAGGTCGCCCTCGAAATGGTCGAGCAGCCGCGGATCCATCACCCGGCGCCAGAGCGGTGGGAACCAGGCGAGGACGATCATCCCCGCGTATCCCGTCGGCAGCTGCGGCGCCTCTTCGACGTGGCGCAATGCCTGGTAGCGGCGGGTCGGGTTGGCGTGATGGTCGGAGTGGCGCTGGAGGTGGTAGAGCAGCACGTTGGAGGCGACGTTGTTGCTGTTCCAGCTGTGCTCGGGCAGGCAGCGCTCGTAGCGGCCGTCCTCGCGCTTTTGGCGCAGCAGCCCGTAATGCTCGAGGTAGTTGACGACCTCCAGCAGCGAGAACCCGAGCACCGCCTGCAGCAGCAGGTAGGGCAGGACAACGGGGCCGAAGGCGATCGCCAGCACGGCGAAGAGGCCGACGGTCATCGCCCAGGCGCCGAGGATGTCGTTGCGCAGCGTCCAGTGCGACTTGCCGAGCCGGTCGAGCCGGGCGGCCTCGATCTCCCAGGCCGAGCGCAGGCTGCCGGCGACGGTCCGCGGCAGGAAGGCCCAGAAGCTCTCCCCCAGCCGCGAGCTGGCCGGGTCCTCCGGGGTGGCGACGCGGACGTGGTGGCCGCGGTTGTGCTCGATGAAGAAGTGGCCGTAGCCGGTCTGCGCCAGGGCGACCCGGCTCAGCCACTTCTCCGAGCTGGCCCGCTTGTGGCCGAGCTCGTGGGCGGTGTTGATCGCGATGCCGCCGACCACGCCCATCGTCAGCGCCAGGCCGATGCTTTCGAGCACGTTGAGGTCGCCGCTGGACCACATCGCGCAGGCGAGCACGAGGCCGCCGTACTGGACCGGGATGAAGATGTAGGTGCACCAGCGGTAGTAGCGGTCCTGCTCGAGGAACTTGAGGACGCTGTCGGGCGGGTTGGTGTTGTCGAGCCCGATCGCGATGTCGAGAATCGGGAAGGCGATGAAGACGAGGATCGGGCCGAAGTACCAGACCGCGCCGACCCCGGTCAGGGCGTAGATGCCCCAGGCGATGAAGGGTGCCAGCGGGACGATGATCCCCAGCAGCCATGCGTAGCGCTTGGGATCGGTCCAGGTCGCCGGGTTGACCTCGACGTCGTCGTGATCGTGGTGGTGGTGATGCTCGTGTGCGTCTGCAGTGGTGGCCTCCATCGGGGCCTCCTCCCTGTCAGAAGTTGACGGATCGTCCTTAACGTAGACAGAGATACGCTATTTGTCAACCAGACAAACAATGTACGGCAAAATGACGCGCGGACGAGCGGGCGCGGTTGCTACTTGTCGCCCACAGGGCGACAAGCGACGACTGCTCCTCCAGCGCTGGCTAGATCTTGAGCAGGATGAAGGTGTTGACGACGAAGACGATCGCGAAGAAGATCGTCGCCCGGTCGAGGTTCTGCTCGACCATCGAGCCGCCACCGATCGAACTGCCGCCGCCGCCAATGCCAAAGGCACCGGAGAGGCCCGCGTCTTTGCCCGAGTGCAGGAGCACGAGGAAGATCAAGACGACGGAGACGATCACCTGAGTGACGCTGAAGAACGTGTACACGTGAGGAAGTCTAGATGGTTGGCGATCGAAGTGAAGTGACTGGCTTTACTTGACCTCGGCCGGCTTTTTGCCCGCGCCGTTGCCGTTGGCGTTGCCATTGAGGGCACGCTCGCCCTCGACTTTGTCGAGGATCTCGACCGCTTCCCGGCGCAGCTCGGCGTCGACGACGGCGAAGTCCTGATCGGAGAGCTTGCCGACAGCGTGGTCGAGTTCGGCGTCACGGATCTCCCTGTACTTCGCTTCCTTGCGGGCGTCGGCTTCGGTCCGCACCAGGGCGCCGCGGCGCCGCCCGCGGGTCGGCCAGAGCGCGATCAGGGCCCCGGCCAGGGCGATCAGGCCACCGATCCACATCCACGTCACCAGCGGGTCGATGATCACGCGGAAGGTCGCGGGGGCGTCGTCTTCGAGGTAAGTGTCGGCGATCTGACTCGCGGTCAGGGCCTGCAATTTGGCGATTTGCGCGAGCGCCGCGGGCCGCAGCGCCGGATTGTCGCGAGCGCCGATCATCAGCGCGGTCAGCGCCGCGCACTCCGGCGGCGCGCCGGGGCCGCCCCGCACACAGGTGGCGAAGGCCGCATCGGCTTTGTTGACCCGGCGCTTGACGTCGGTCAGGTTCGGCTGGACAGCCGTCCAGAGGTCATTCCTGGGGCCGGCGTCGAGGCCGACCTCGCTGGTCGCCTCGCCTTCGAAGAAGTTGGCGATCGTCCCGCCCTGCTGCCCGGTCGGGCGGAAATAGTCGCGACCCGGGCGCAGGATGGTCGAGGAGCCGCCGTCCTCGACTCGCAGAACCGCGCCGAAGGAGAGCTTCTGCGGATCGGTGGCGACGGTTGGCTTGACGTAAGTGACCGTGCGGCCATCGACGACGGCGCTCTCACCCGGGCGCAAGGTGAGGTCGCGTTTGGTCTGAAAGCTGGAGGAGGCGGCGATCCCGATCAGCAGCACGACGACGCCGATGTGGACGATGTAGCCGCCGTAACGGCGCCGGTTGCGGGAGACGACGCCGACCAGCGCAACCGGGAAGGAGTCGCCCGTGAGCCGCTTGCGCGCCGCGGCGCCGTTCCAGAACTCCTGCCCGAGCCCGGTCATGGCGAAGGCGGCGAAGACGAACAGGGCGAACGCCCAGAGCGAGTTGGTGGCGTCGGTGAAGAGCAGTAGGACGACCGCGGCGACGGCGGCCACGATCCCCGGCACCAGGAAGACGCGCTTGGCCGAGGCCCAGCTGACCCGGCGCCAAGCCAGCAGCGGCCCGATCCCGGTGAAGAGGACCAGCGCGATCCCCAGCGGCGTCGTGTACTCGTCGAACCAGGGAGCCGCCAGCGAGGCCTTCTCGCCGGTGAACAGTTCCGAGATCAACGGGAAGAAGGTGCCCCAGAAGATCACCGCGACGAGCGCGACCAGCAGCAGATTGTTGACCAGGAAGACCGACTCGCGCGAGGCCAGCGAGTCGATCCGCTTCTCCGATCGGAGGTCGTCGAGGCGGGAGACGATCAGCGCCGTCGAGCCGATCAGGACGACCCCGATCAGGCCGAGGATGTAGGGGCCGACGGTGCTGTCGCCGAAGGCGTGGATCGACTGCAGGACGCCAGAGCGGACCAGGAACGTCCCGAGCAGCGCCATCGAGAAGGTGCCGACGATCAGGCTGGCGTTCCAGACTTTCAGCATCCCCCGCTTCTCCTGGACCATGATCGAGTGCAGGAAGGCGGTGCCGAGCAGCCACGGCATCAGCGCCGCGTTCTCGACCGGGTCCCAGGCCCAGTAGCCACCCCAGCCGAGCTCGGTGTAGGACCAGCGGGCGCCGAGCAGCAGGCCGAAGCCAAGCAGGGCCCAGGCAATCAGCGCGAAGCGGCGGGTGGCGCGGATCCACTCGGCATCGATCCGGCGGGTGATCAGGGCGCCGATCGCGAAGGCGAAGGGCACGGTGAAGGCGACGTACCCCGAGTAGAGCATCGGCGGGTGGATCATCATGCTCGGGTGCTGGAGCAGCGGGGTGAGGCCGACCCCGTCGGCCGGCACCGGGTTGGTCGTCGCGAAGGGGTCGACTCCGGGGGCGAACAACAACAGTCCGGTGAAGGTGGCGGCGATGCCCATCATCACCGCGGTCGCCCAGGGGACCAGCTCCCGCAGCTTGTGGCGGGTCGCGTAGAGGGCGGCCGTCGAGACGATCGAGAGCACCCAGGCCCAGAGCAGCAACGAGCCCTCCTGGCTCGACCACATCGCCGCCAGCTTGTAGAACTCCGGCGTCTCGATCGAGGAGTGCTCGGCGACGAGGCTGAAGGAGAAATCGTCGCCGGCGAAGGCGAGCTCGATGATCACCACGCAGATCGTGACCAGCGCGAAGAAGAGGTAGACGAGGCGGCGGGAGAGGTCGATCCAGCGGCGATCGCCGTTGCGACCGAGGAGTGCGACGACTGCGGCGGAGACCGTGGTCAGGAAGGCGAGCGCGAGCAGCGCGCCGCCAAGGCTAGGCATCGCTCTTGGTCGTGAACTTCGACGGGCACTTCGTGATCAGGGTGTCCGGCTCGCCGACGAAGGTGCCCGACTCGACGCTGCCGGTGAGGATGATCTCGCGGCCGCCGCGGAATGGGTCGGGGACGGTGCCGGTGTAGCTGACCGGGAGCGCTCGTCCCTCGCCGTCGCGGTCGCGCACCGCGAAGACGATCCCGCTGCCCTCCTGGCGGACCGTGCCAGGGACGACTTTGCCGGTCATCTCGGCCCTGGTGCCGGGGGTGGCGCTGAGCAGCTGCGAGGGCTCCTTCGTCTCGGTCGAGGCCGAGAAGGAGGTGTAGATCAACGCCACGGCCAGCAGCACTGCAACGCTGAGCGCGGCGACGAGGCGGATCTTCCGCTTGCGCTGGGGGTCCACGAACGCCAATTATCGCAAGTGCGAGACTTCGAGCATGGCCGACCCCGTGATGCTGATCACCGGAGCGAGCAGCGGCATCGGCGCCGCGACCGCCCGCGCCGCCGCTCCGACGCACCGACTGGTGCTCGCGGCGCGGCGTCTGGAGGAGCTGGAGACGCTCGCCGAGGAGCTCGGAGGCCCCGAGCGAGCGCTGGCCGTGCGCTGCGATGTCAGCGAGTGGGACCAGGTCGAGGCGATGACCGCGGCGGCGATCGAGGGCTTCGGCCGGATCGACGTCGTCTTCGCCAACGCCGGCTTCGGCGCCAGCCGCGGCTTCCTCGAGGAGTCGGTCGAGCACTGGCGGGCGATGGTCCTGACCAACGTCTACGGCGTCGCCCTGACGATCCGCGCAACCCTCCCCCACCTGCTCGAGCGCGGCGACGGCCATTTCGTGATCACCAGCTCGGTTGCCGGTCGGCGGGCGCTGCCGGGCTCGCTCTACTCGGCGACCAAGTGGGCAGCGACGGCGATTGGCGAGGCGCTGCGCGGCGAGCTGCGCCAGATGCACGACAACACCGCGATCAAGGTGACGCTGATCGAGCCGGGAATGGTCGACACGCCCTTCTTCGACAACCGCCCCGGCGACTCGGCCCTGCAAGACGACGACATCGCCCGCGCGGTGATGTTCGCGCTCGAGCAGCCGGGCAACGTCGACGTCAACGAGATCCTGATCCGCCCCACCAGCCAGCCGATCTAGGCGGTCTGCACAGCGCGACGGGGCCTCTCGCCGAACCTCGGGCCGCTGAGGGAGGGTGGGGCATCCTCCTCTCTCGCTGGATTTTTCGCCCGGGAAGCACGCCAGCTCTCAAAAACGGGCAAGCGAAAAATTAACGCCGCTCGTTCGGAGGACGCCCCACCCTCCCTCACGGGTCCGGGATCGTCTCGAAGCTGACGAGAAAAGCTCGCCGCCTCGAGCCCAAGCAAGCCTCGAACCCTCCGGCGGTCGCAGTTCGCTCCGCTATGCGGTGGGAACTGCGACCGCCGGCCTCTTTTGCTTTGGAGATGGCCGGACCCTGATCAGCTAACGGAAGTTCGGAGCGGCTTGATGGGAGGGGTTGGGGTGCCCCTCGTACGAGCGGCGTTAGAAATTCGCCCCAGCGTTCTTTGATCGGACGGCAGCCAAGTCCGGGGCGAATTTCCCAACGAGGGAGAGGGGCACCCCAACCCCTCCACGCCAACCCCCTCCGAAGCAATCAGGAGCGACGCCCGAGCAGCAGGCGGACGACGCCAAGGTAGCTGCGTAAGACCAAGCGAACGGGTAGGGATCGGGCGATCGGGGGGATGAAGGGGGAGTCGAGGTCGGCGCTGAGCCAGGCGGCGAACTCGGCGCTGCTGACGACCCGCCGACGCTGGATTCGCCGCCGCTCGAGCAGCAGCCGCGGCAACCAGCGCAGCACTTCGGCGTTGGCCGCGAGCTTCTGCCGCCCCCAGCCGCCGCTGCCGGCGACGACGAGCAGCGCCAGCTCGGTGGCGATCAGCGCCGGCGCCAGCAGCAACAGCAACGGCGCCGGGTAGGCGCGAACGAGGAAGGCGAGCCGGTTGCGCTCGAGCCAGCGCCACTTGTGCTCGCGGGCGCCGAACTCGTAGTCGTGGGCGACCACGGCGGCGGGCTCGATGCCGAGTGTGCCGCCGGCCAGGCGCAGTCGCAACGAGAGGTCGACGTCCTCGTGGTAGAGGAAGAACTTGGCCGGGAAGCCGCCGACCTCCTCCCAGGTGGCGCGCGGGATCGCCAGGCAGGCGCCGGAGAGGACGGTCACCTCGCCCGCCGGCGGCGCCTCGGAGATCGGCCGGCCGTGCCCGCCGGCCCAGACGATGCCGGTGAAGTGGAGTGGGTTGCCGGCGGAGTTGATCGTCGTCCCCCCCGCCTCGGCGACGAGCGCCTGCCAGGCCGCCCAGCCGCGCCCCTCCAGCCAGGGTCGGCGAATCGCCGCCCCGAAGCCGGGCAGCGGCGCCGCATCTGGGTTGAGGATCACCAGCAGATCGCCCCGCGCTTCGGCGGCGCCGGCGTTGACACCACCCGCGAAGCCGACGTTGCGTCCCATCCGCACCAGCCGCGCCGCCGGCGCCAGAGCGCGAACAACCTCGATGGTGTCGTCGGCGGAGTCGTTGTCGACGACGATCAGCTCGTCGTCCTCACCCAGCTCCGCCAGCAACACGGGCAGCGTCCGGTCCAGCTCCTCGCGGCTGTTCCAGGCGACGATCAGGACCGAAAGCGACGGACGCACCGGCGCGGAGGCTAGTCGCCCATCCGCGCCGGTGCGAGCGACGTCGCTCGTGCTGCTACTTCTTCTTGCCGCAGGAAGCCATGTTGAGCTTGAACTTGTTGCTCTTGGCGAGCTTGCCGTTCTGGCCCTTGATGTTGAGAACCGCGAGCTGGCTTGCCTTGCAGGTGTTTTCTGAGTTCACCAACAGGCTCTTGTCGCCGCCCGACATGTTGAGGATGAACTTCTTCACCGGCACGTCCGGCAGCCCGTTGAAGACGGTCTTGAGACCGCCCCGTTTGGTGCCGATGACGCCCCGGAGCTGGACGTTCACCTGGCCGCGCAGGTCGGCCAGCAGGTCCGGCAGTTCGTGGCTCGGGTTGGAGACCAGGTAGACGTTGCCTTTCAACTTGTTGTCGAGCAACGGCGTAATCGCTTCCGCCTTGCCGTAGATCGACGCCTTCGGGCAGGTCTGCGAGGCCAACTGCGGCCGGGTGCAGACGGTGCCGATGTGGCTCTGGTCGAGGAACAGCGAGTGCGGCAGGGTCAGCGCCGTGCGGGCGATGTTGGCGTTGCCGCTCTTCGCTTCCAGAATCGCCCGCAGACGCGGGTTGCCGTCACGCTTGGTCGGGCCGGTGAGCCTGGTGTGGAACTTCGGCTTGAAAGCCAGGCTCTTGCATTCGTTCGCCTGGAACGGAGCGCTGACCGCGTAGGAGCTGAACGCGGCCGGGTTGGTCGGGTCCGCCCCACCGCCCGCGATCGCGCCGCTGGTCGCCTGCGCGGAGCAGTTCGTCGGGTTGATCATGAACTGCGAGCGGTTGACGTCGACGTCGATCGAGCGCAGGTCCAGCTTCACCCCGCCGTAGACGTCGGGGATCGTGTCCGAAACGGCGTTGATCTGGGCCGTTTCCGGGTTGACGTTGAGCGCCACCCGGACGACGACGGTGCCAAGGTCGAACGGACCTGAGACCGCCGGCGTGACCACGACCATCGAGAGCGGCGCGCCCTTGTAGGGACCGGCCAGGTACGCCTTGCCGCCCAGTTTCAGCGGCGCCGCGCCGGTGCCCGACTCGGTGCTCGCGGTGCCGATCATGCTCGCGCTGGAGCAGCTCGGCGCCGCCAGCTCGGTTTTGCCGGCCGCTGCCGCGGCCGCCGCGATCGCCGCCTCCGAGCAGTAGGGGATGCCGGCGAGCTTGCCGGTCAGCCCCTTCGGCAGGGTGACGTTGACGACCTTCAGCTCCTGCTCACCGTCGGGCCGGCCGATGTGGACCCGGAACGGGCTGTAGGCGCCGGCCTTGCTGCTGGCGGTGCCCGCCGTGTAGGGCGGCGCGAACTTGCGCGAGGCCAGCGTCGTCGGGCAGCTGCCGCCGCCCGGGACGCTGGAGAGCGTGAACTCGGCCGAGGGAGTTGCCTGCGTCCCCGGCCTCGCCCACGGTTCCATTGCGCTGCTGGTCGTCTGTTTCGCACAGGTCGGCGGGCTGGTCAGCACGCCTTTGGCCGGGTCGAATTTCAGCGTCACCGATTCGAACGGGACCTGCGGGGTCTCCGCCAGGGTCGTCGTCAACTGTCCGGTTAGCGCGTTGGCTTTGACGTTGCCGACCAGGCGCACGTCGACCCCGTACCGGTCCGACTTCGGATTGATGAAGATCCGGTACATGTCGCCCGATTCGGGGTTGAAGCCCTGCTGCTGAGCCAGGTACACATCGCCTTTCAGCGATCCCGGCGGCAGCGGCGGGGTTTCCACCTCGGCGGTTCCGATCTTCGACGCCACCGGGCAGGTAACCGGGTTTTCGGTGCCCTTGCCGAACTGTTCGGTGCTGCAGGCCTCGAGGCTGGGCGAGGCCGAGGGGTTCAAGCCCATGCCCAGTGGCAGCGTCACATTGGCGTTGCGCACGTGGGACTGTTCCTGGCCGCTCGGGTCCGGGTCGAACGGCAGTTCCGCGGTGACCGTGGGGGCGGCGGGTGAATCCACCTCCGTGGTCCCTGGCGTCACCACCAGTTTCGGTTCGAACGGGATCGTGTCGCAGCCGTCCTGTTCGACCCCGGTGGGCAGCGCCGCTTCCCAGGGGGTGAAGCTGTCCGGGAAGCCAGGGGTCACGTCGGTCGTCGACTGGGCTCGCAGGAAGGTCGAGTAAGCCCCCGTGGCGGGGTCGACGCAGGTGGTCGGGTTGCTGATGTAGGTCCCGTTGCCGGAGGTGCCGATGTTGACCAGGCGACTCCTCAGCGAGCGCAGCGCCGGGTTCGACGGTGGCGGTGGCGCGATGAAGAAGCCCTGGTGGTAGTCGCCGGCCCAGTCGACCGTGCCGCGGAGGAAGACTTTCGCTTTGGTCGGGCCGATCTTGAAGCCAAAGCGCGCCGGCTCGCCATCTACCGGCACCAGGTTGTAGAGCGGCGGTTCGGTGTTGAGGGTCGGGTTGGGCGGGATCTGGAAGCCCGACGGCAGCGGGCTGGGACCGAACGGCAGCGGGTTCGGGTTCAGTTCGACCACGGTGGCCAGCGTCAGTTCCTCTTTGCCGACGATCGAGCCGGCCGGGCAAAGCGTCTCGTTGGCTTCGAAGACCGCGACCTCGCACTGAGGCGTCGCCTGCGGGTTGACCGTCAGCCCCACGGGCAGGTCGACCCGGATTTCTTTGAGGATGCCGACGGGAATCTGCCGCGCCGGTTCAGCCGGTTCGGGAAGGATGTGTTTGACGATGTACTGGGTGAAGCCGACTGGCGGATGGCCACCCGCTTTTTCGAAGAAGATCCCGGGCGTCTCCGGCGAGCAGAATTTGTTCGGCGGCGCCGCTTCTTTGTTTTCCAGGCAGGTGCCCGCCTGGAAGCCGTCTTCAGCGGTAGCCGGATTGTGCTGCTGTTCGATGATGTCGCCGGTGTCCGCCTGTGCGACGGAAGCGGCGAAAAGCATTCCCAAAACCGTCACCGCGAGTGCGATAGAGCGCCTGGCCATCGGTCCCTCCTCTAATTACGCATGAGCAAAAAATGCCGCCGCCCCTGCGTGGCGCCCCTGGTACCTCTCCTACAGCCGATCCTAACCGGTCAGCCAGCCGGAAATCAAGTGCGTTTACGTACGTGGCCCTTCTTGTTCCCTTTGCACGACGTACGCACCTGCGGCCGCTTGTTCGCCTTCTTGCCGTTCTGGCCTTTGAGCTGGACGACCGCCCGCACCGGGTTTTTGCAGAGGTTGGTCGAGTTGACGAGCAGCCCGCGTTTGCCGCCGGGGAGCGTCATCACGAATTTGGTCACGGGCACGTCGGGGACGCGATCGAAGGTGGTGCGGATGCCACCCTGGAAGCTGTCGATGCGGCCGACGAGATCGATCTCGACCTGACCCTCGAGATGGGCGACGAGGTCGGGCAGCAGGTTGTTCGAAGAGCGCAGGTAGACCGGGCCTTCGAGCGGTTTGCCGAGCAGCGGCGTGAAGGCGCGGGCCTTGCCGTAGACCGATTTTTTCGGACAGTTGTCGGCAGCGAACTGGACCCGCGTGCAGATGTTCGCCAGGTTGGCCTGGTCGAGGAAGATCGCGTGCGGCAACGCCACCGAGGCGCGCTTGATGTTGGCATCGCCCGGCCGCGTCCGCAGCGCCGCCCGCAGGCGCGGGTGCTTGTCGCGCAGGGTGGCACCGGAGAGGCGCAGCTTCAGCCGCGGTTTGAACTTGAGCTTGCGGCAGCCGTTGCCACGGAATCCCGCGGAGACCGGGAAGGCGGAGAAGGCGGCTGGGTTGGTCGGGTCCGCGCCGCCGCCGTTGAGGACGCCGGCGGTGGCGCCTTTGCGGCAGTTGGTCCCGGTCAGGGCGAAGTCCTTGCGGTTGACGTTGACGAAGATCGAGCGGATGTCGAGCTTGGCGCCGCCGAAGACGTCGGGGATTTCGGCGACCGGGTTGATCCGGGCCGTCTCCGGGTTCAGGTTGAGGGCGACCCGGACGACGACGTTGCCGAGGTCGAAGGGCCCGGCGACCGCCGGGGTGACGACGACGAGCGACAGCGGCGCGCCCTGGTAGCGGCCGGCGAGGTAGGCCTTGCCGTCGATCTTCAGCGGTTTGGAGCCGGTGCCGGCGGTGACCGAGGCGACCCCGACGAGGCTGTTGGCGGGGCAGCTGGCGTTTTTCCGCTCGGCGACGCCGGTGCGTTTCTCGGCGTCGGCGATCTCGCCGGGCGGGCAGTAGGGAACGCCCTTGAGCTTCGCGGTGGCACCCGGCGGCAGGGTGATGTCGACGCCTCTCAGCTCCTGCTGGCCCTGCGGGCGGGTGAAGTGGGCAGCGAAGTTGGTGAAGGTCTTGACCTTGTTGTCGCCGGGGCTGGCGTTGAAGCCGGGCGCGAAGGGCCGCGCGGCCATCGTTTTCGCGCAGGCGCCGCCACCGGGGGCGGCGGTCAGGGTGAAGCCTTTGTCCACCGGCGAGGCGTCGGGGGTCCCCGACCAGGGCGTCATCTGCCCGCTGGTCTGGTTCGGCCCACAGGTCGGCGGGCTGGTCAGGACGCCTTTGCCGCCGTCGAAGCTGACGCTGACAGAGGTGAAGGGAAGCTGCGGCGCGTCCTTGACCACGGCGGTCAGCTGTCCCGTCTGCGGATTCGCGACGACGTTGCCGAGCAGCCGCACCGACTGGCCGTAGCGGGGCGACTCGGCGTCGATGAAGATCCGGTAGAGGTTGCCGGAGGACGGATCGCGTCCCTGCTGCTCACCGAGGAAGACCTTGCCGCTCAGCGAGTTCGGCGGCAGCACCGGCGTCTGAATCGCCACGGTCCCGATCTCGGATTTGGCCGGGCAGGCGACGGCCCGAGTCGTGCCTTTGCCGAACTGCTCGTCGGTACAGGCCTGCAGGCCTTCGGCGGCGGCCGGATTGAGCCCGGCGCCGCGGGGCAGCGAGACCCTGGCGGTGCGCACGTTGGAGTTGGCGATCGCGGCGTCCGGGTCGTAGGGGACTTTCAACTCGACGGTCGGCCCGAAGGGCGAGTCGACCGTGGTGGTGTTGGCGGCGGTTCCCACGGACGGATCGAAGGGAACGGCGGCGCAGCCGCTCGGTTTGACCCCGCTCGGCAACGGTGACTCGAGGATCTGCGCTCCGGTCGGGAACTGCGGGGCGAGGAATTCCGGCTCGTAGCCGTCGGCATGCAGGAAGGTCGAGTAGGTGTGTTTGTTGGGATCCGCGGTGGGGTCGAAGCAGGTGCTGGGGTTGGTCAGGAAGGGACCTCGTCCGGCGACGCCGAGACCGACGTTGCCGTTGAAGATCAGCCGGTTTTTCAGCACGCGTACGCCTTCCAGCCCGAGAACTTCGGGCAAGGCCAATTTCGGCACTCTGATCAGAAAGAACTCGTGGTAGTCGCCCCACCATTCGACCCCCGGTTCGAGGAAGACGTCGTTGCCGGCGGCGCTGAATCCGAAGCGGGCGGGTTGCCCGTCCAGCGGCTCGAGGTTGTAGACGGGCGAAGGAAGCGACAAAGAGCCGCCGAGCGGAAAGAGACCGAGGATGTCGGTCACGAGCGCCGCGGTCAGGGTGCTGGTCCCGACCTGGGTGTCGGCCGGACAGGTCCCGGGACTCGCGCCGGCTGCCAACTGGCAGCGCAGCGTCGCCTGCGGATTGACGCTGAGGCCGGGAGGAAGGTCGACCAGCAGCGTCCTGACGTTGCCGACCGGCGTTTCGTTTCCCAGGAAGTCGGGCGTGTTTTTCACGATGAACTGGGTAAACCCGACGCCGGGATGGCCCGCCGCTTGAGTAAAGAACTGATCTTTGGTCGCCGGCGAGCAGGTCAGGTCGGTGCCCGTTTTGCAGGTCGCAGCCTGCCAGCCGGCAGCCGCGGTTTCGGACTGCGGCGCGATGATGTCGGCGCCCTGCGCGGGGGCGGCGAAGAGGGCGATCGAGAGCGCGACGATCGCGGCGCCCCCGAACGCGAGCGGCGACTTCTTCCTCTTCATCGATTCATCCCCCTCAGTCCCTTCACGTCATCGATCCATGCAGAATCGCCACCGATTCAGCGCTACCCGCTTTTAACGGCTTCAATCGGAGCTCTTGGCCTTGCCGGGGCCACGCTCGCAGGCGGGAATCCGCAGCTTCAGCTTCTTCTTTTTCAGCTTCTTGCCGTTCTGGGCTTCGAAGTTGAGGTAGGAGATAATCCGCTTGGCGCAGAGGTTGCGGGTGCTGGCGAGCAGGCCGCGCTTGCCGCCCTTCATCGTCAGCACGAACTTGCTCACCGGCACGTCCGGCACCATCGGGAAGACGGTCTTCAGCCGCGCCTTGGAGGCGCTGATGACACCGCGCAGGCGGATGTTGACCTGACCGTGGAGGTCGGCGAGAAGGTCCGGCAGGCCGCTGTCGGTGCTGCCCGGGACCAGGTAGACGGGGCCGACCAGCGCCTTATCGAGCAGCGGCGACTCGGCCCGCGCGTTGCCGTAGATCGACTCCTTCGGGCAGGCCCCGGCGGCAAGTTGAGGCCGGGTGCAGATCGTGCGGATGTGGCCCTGTTCGAGGATCAGCGCGTGTGAGAGCGTCAGTGCCGCGCGGCGGATGTTGGCGTCACCAGGACGGGCGACGAGGGTGGCGCGGAACTTCGGGAAGCGGTTGCGCTTGGTCGAGTCACGACCACCGAACAGGCGGGTGTAGAGCTTCGGCCGGAACTTGAGCGCACCGCAGTCGCTGCCCTGGAAGCCGATCGCGACGGGGTAGGCGCTGAAGGCCGCCGGATCGGTCGGGTTGGCGCCGCCGCCGCGCAGGGCGCCACCACCGGCGAGCGCCTCGCAGCTGGTCGGGTTGAGCGTGAAGCTGTCGCGGTCGAGATTGACGTCGACCGCGCGGACGCTGAGCTGGGTGCCGCCGTAGACGTCGGGGATCGGGTCAGAGACCGCGTGGATCTGCACCGTCTCCGGTTCGACGAACAGCGCCACCCTCACCACGACCGTGCCGAGATCGAACGGCCCGGCCGTGGCGGGGGTGACGACTGCCAGGGAGAGGGGGGCCCCGTTGTAGGGGCCCGAGAGGAAGACTTTGCCGCCGATCCGCAGCGGCGCCGGGCCGGTGCCGGCGTCGACCGTGGCGCTGCCGACGAGGCTCGCGGCCGGACAGCTCGAGGCGGCCCGCTCGGCTTTGCCGCCGTTCGCGGCGGCGATGGCGAGGGCGCTCTCCGGGCAGTAGGGAATCCCGGCGAGCTTGCCGGTCATGCCAGGCGGCAGGGTGATGTCGACGCCTTTGAGCTCCTGCTGGCCGTCGGGCCTGGTGAGGTGGAGCGAGAGCGGGCTGTAGGCGCCGGCCGTCGTTGCTTTCGGGGCGAGCGCGAAGGCCGGCGCGAAGGCGCGCGCCGCCATCGTTTTCGCGCAGTTGCCGCCGCCCGGACTGGAGCTGAGGTCGAACTCATCGGAGGGGGTCGCGGCGGCGACCGGCGCCCACGGCGTCATCTCCGTGGTCGTCTGGTTCGGGCCGCAGGTCGGTGGGCTGCTGAGCACCGCTCTGGGCCCGCCGTCGAAGGCGAGGACGAACGATTCGAACGGGACCTGGGGAGCGTCGGCGATCGTCGTCGTCAGCTGGCCGGTGGTCGGGTTGGCGCTGACCCTGCCGAGCAGGCGGACGGAGATTCCGTATTTGGCCGACTCGGCGGCGACGAAGATCCGGTACTCGTCGCCCGAGGTCGGGTCGCGGCTCAGCTGCTGGCCGACGTAGACGTTGCCTTCGAGGTCGCCTTCGGGCAGCGGCGCCGATTTGATCGTGGCCGTGCCGATTTTCGAGGCGGCCGGGCAGGCGATCGGGTTTTCGGTCCCTTTGCCGAACTCCGCGTCGGTGCAGATCTCGAGGCCGTTGGCGGCGGAGGGGTTGATCCCCATCCCCAACGGCAGCGTCACCTTCGCCACTTTCGTATTCGAGCTGTCCTGTTCGTCCTCTTCGGCAATGAAGTTGGGGATCAGGTGCGGGACCTCGACCGCGACCGTGGCGCCGGCGGGCGAGTTGGCTTCGGCGGTGCCGGGGTCGACGCCGATCGTCGGCTGATACGGAATCGTCGCGCATTCTTTCGGCGAGGTCCCCGGCGGGATCGGCGACTCGAGGTAGGGCAGCGAGTTGGCGGGAAAGGCGGGGTCGGGCTGGGCGTAGGAGTCGGCGGCCAACAGGGTCGAGTAGAGGCTGCCCGATTCGACGAACGCTTCGCCGAGGCAGGTGCTGGGGGTGGTGATGAAGGTGCCGTCGCCAGATCGGCCGTCGAAGGAGAGGCGGTTTTTCAGGATCAGGCCGTTGATCAGCGGTTCGAGGTCGGCGACCTGCGGAACGGCGATCGTGAAGCCCTCGTGGTAGTCACCGGCCCAGTCGACGTCGGCTTCGAGGTAGACGTTGTTGCCGGCGAGGTTGAGGCCGAAACGAGCGGGCTCACCCGGGTCGGGAATGATGTTGTAGACGGGTACCTGGGTAATCGGCGGCGTCGGCGGCGTCGGGATGCCGAGCAGCGAGGCGGTGACGCCGCTTTCGCCGACTTTCGCCGAGCCGTCGGGCAGCGTCTCGCAATCTGCAGCGTTCGCCTCGAAGGTCGCTTTCGGGCAGCGGGCGGTCGCCCCGGGGTTGACGCTGAGGCCGATCGGAAGCTCGACCCGGACCGTTTTCAGTTCCGCCGTCGGAGTTTCCAGCGGCCCGACGGTGGTGTGGGCAACGATGAACTGGGTGAAGCCGATCTGCGGATGGCCGGCCGCCTGTTCGAAGAACTGGGTCGGGGTGTCGACGCTGCAGGTCGGCGTGTCTTTGATGCAGGTGCCGGCTTGCCAACCGGATTTGGCGGTCGGGGCGTGGGGATCGCTCGGCGCGATCACATCTTTAGTGCTGGCCGTCGCCGTGCTCGGCGCCATCAGCGCCACCGCCAGCACGACCAGCGCCAAGCCTCGGCCTCCCCAGGCAAGCAAAAGTCCCCTCTTCAAGCCCATTTCCCCTCCTCAACTCCTTTAGAAAAGCTTCCCGATTGGGACTCTACCCGAAATCGATGATCCAAATCAACATTTTTGGGTAATATGCCACCCATGGCGACTACCAACGGTCACTCAGCAAATGGCGATGGCGCCACGCGCGCCATCGAAAACGGACACGGCTCGCTGCCGGTCGACTGGGAGCACCTCGCCCGCTCGACCGCCCACCCCCTGCGGGTCTCGATCCTCGAAATCCTCGGCCTAGACGGAGGCCGCATCCTCTCCCCCAGTGAGCTCAGTCAAGAGCTCCAGATCCCCCTCAGCAACACCAACTACCACGTCACCGAGCTGGCGAAATCCGACCTGATCGAGATGGTCACCCAGCGTCAGGTCCGCGGCGCCACCGAGCACTTCTACCGCCTCCCCGGCGTCGCCCCCGTGGCG
>JAENWU010000161.1 GCA_016649905.1 Thermoleophilia bacterium | reverse complement strand
GATTGGCACCGATGACCAAAGATGCGCCGGCGCAGGCAACGATCAACCCGATCGCCCAAATTCCCCGCACGAGCCCATCCTAGTTGGAGGGAAACAGAATGGCGAGGGCGGGATTCGAACCCGCGACACCACGATTTTCAGTCGCACGGCCGATGCGACGGTCTTTTACGCCAAGATCGATTGCAAGCCGCTTTGGAATGGGAAAACGAGACCAGCCGACGAGCCCTTCTCACGACACGCAGAAGCCCTAGATTCCCGTTGATCCCGGTGGTGTCCGCCGGATTGTGGCAATGAAAGGCAAGTCCATTGCCACTTCGATCAAAGGTATCGGCGGTTCGATTCCGCCCTCCCCACCAGACTTCTAGCCCGGCGAACCGAGCAAGGGCCGAAGGGTCGCCGCGAAGGCGGGGACATTGGCTCGCTCGAAGGCGGCCAATAGCTCCTCGAGCGGTCGCCCGCCGCTCCAGACTTCGGCCTGAGCTTCGACAATCCGCGCGAAGGCCTGCGGTTGCTCCTCGCATCGTTCGATGAGGAATCGATCGAGGTCGGGAACTTCGACACCGTGGTCACGAAGCGGGTCTTTCAGGTAGCCGCGATCGAAGGTGAAGAGCAAGTCAGCCGAGCTGGCTATCGCCAAAGCACAGACATGCACGTCGCCGGGGTCACGCGTCATCGATCCGAGATCGAGATCCCCGGGGACCGCGGAGATGTCGACGCAGCTATCAGGGAACTCGCGACGCATGTGGCCAACCCAGGTCTCGGCAACTTCAGCAATGAGTCCCTTGCGCTCGATCAACGAGGATTTGGCCTCACCGAGCAGCTCCTCGCTCCAAACCAAGTCAAAGAGCCGCACACCGGCGGCAAGTCGGCCCATCAACTCGTGCAGGACCCGCGAGAAGATGACGTCCGCGTCGAGGACGGCGCGCGGGACGCTCACTCAGCCGGAGCGCCGAGCCCGTCGAGCGAGCGGGAGAACTCGTCCGCGCGCTCTTCTGCCCCGGCACGACGCTCCTCGAAAGCCAGGACAGCACGCAGCGGAATCTTCCAATGGGTGGAGTCGGGCAACTGCTGGCCTTGCAACTCGCCAGCCTCGATCAACCGGCGGACATGCTGACGAGAGAAGCCAAGCCGATCCGCCGCCTGCTGGGGGGAAAGCATCGAGTCCTCGTCGGCGACCGTCACCGCGATCGCCTTGTCGGAATCGAGCAGATCCTCGATCGCATCCTTGATCGTCGAGATCTTCTGCTTGGCGTTCCCCTCGGCGGGATCGATGTGGATCGTCTTCATCATCGGCAACTCTAAGCAAGTTAGCACAGACTGTCCTAACTGCACATAGCGTAGGGGCCGCGAGCTGGCTTAGACCTCGCGAACTTCGGCGATCGACACCTTAAATCCGCGGTCCTGCAATCGCCGTGCCGAAGACGCCAGATTGGCGAGGCTAAAAAAGGGCAGCGTGTAAGGAGTGTCCTTACGAACCCCCCGCGTGAGGACAACATATGCCACCTCCCACTCCCCCGGATTCGGACGCTCCCTGGAGAGCATGTCGGCCGATGCGCCGAGGCGCTCGAGTAGCTCGGCGGCGCCGTCGCGGAAGCGCTGGTCATCGAGGTAGAGCTCGGCCGAGACCAAGCCCTGGGCGAAAAGGTGGCTCAAAGTAGAAGAAGCTCCACGGCGCTTGACATGAATGAAGCGGCGATCAGAGGTGAGAATGTCGCAAAGCTCGACCGCGTCGCGGCCGGCGACATGTACGAGCTGAGGGTGAGTGCAAAGAGCGCCAATCGCTTCGGCAGCAAGGACGTTGTAGTCGTCCTCAAGGACCTTCTGGGGCGCGTTGGGCAGCGGCAGGTCGGTCTCGGGCAAGGCTTCAACGAACTTAGTGATCTCCTGGTCGAAGGACTCGCTGATTCGAAACCACTGCTGCGCTCGTCGAAACGCTTGGCGTCGATGCTCTTCAAACGCTCGGGCTCGACCGCGTTGAGTACGACGCGTAGGCCGAAGTCGTACTCGAACGAGTCAGGGTCGAGGAGGTGGCGGCCCTGCCCAAAGACGATCGCGAAGCGGCGACCTCCAGCAGTCAAAAAGAGGACCGCCGAGGTTGAGGCGTTAAAAAGGCTCCGCAGGGATCCTTCATCCTCGACATGGGGCTCGACGAAGCCGACCCAGTTCGGAGCCTTGCGTCCCTGCGGGCGCAGGTAGAGAACCCCGTCCACTCCGGAGTCCGACTTCAGCCTGTGCTCGTGCAGGCCACCGGTTGAGCGGAGCGCTTCCTCCCAGCGCTCGATCCGGCGATCGAGGAGGAAGAGTGAGAGCGATCGAAGTGGTGCTTTTGGAGCCAATCTAAACGGGGAGACGCCAGGTCCATGGCTTCGTCTTGTGCTCGAGCGGAGGGACGAAGTAGTAGCCGCCCCCGAGGATCTGCTCGGGGAGCGTGCCGAAGAGCAGTGCGTCCTCGCCCGTCCCAGGGGCGGGGAAGTCGGGGTTGCGGATCCAAGCGCGGAAGATGAACTCGAACTGAGTGGAGATCGTCCGAGCGAAGGCGATGAAGACGAGGCCACGCCGCAGCGCTCCATCGGCGGGGGCGATCAGCGGATAGCCGCGGCGGAAGATGCGGCGCTTGGCGTCCTCCTCCCCGCCGCGTGGATTGGACTTGCGGATGTGGGCGGCAAGCGCAACCTCCTGGTTGCCCTGTTCCGTGGCGAATTTGGGCTCATCATTGAGGAGGGGGTCTTTGTCTTCAAGATCGAGACTGGCGCCAGTCACCTTGAAGCGGCCGACCGAGCGCTCCTGAGCGTTCTGGGAGAGGTCGTCCCAGGGGTTCGTCTCGAAGGTGCTGGTGCGGACCGTCATGTAGGTGCCACCGGCGGCCCAGTCGGGCTCTCGGGTGGGGACGGGGTGTAGTTCGGGAAAGCGCGGACCGGGCGCGCCTTCGCCGCCGTAGGGGCTCGGACCCGGCAGCTCCCCGGTCGGCGGGTTTGGCGGGTACTCCCCGACCCTCGACGGGTCGATGAAGACGAGTGCGGCGTCCTCGGGCGAGTTGCGCGGATCGAGGTTCGAGGTGCCGTCGAGAAAGCCGATCAGGGCGCGGCCCTCGCGTTTGGAGGTGCGGCCGGGCCGGCTGTTGTAGCGCTGGGAGCCAATCGTCGTGGCAACAAGGCTGAATTCGTGGCCCAGCTCCTCCTCGACGCGACGGACGACGTGCTCGCAGACGTAGAGGTTGTCGGCGCAAATCTGCAGGACCAGGTCGCCCGCGTCCGGATTGGTCGGCGCCTGCCCGAGCTGTTCCCAGGGAATCGGACGAAGGTCCTGAGGACGGTTTTCTTCGACCACCCCGAGGTGTTCGAAGCCGCTGGAGGAGATGCCAAGGGTGATCGTCAGGTGGGCGCGGTCATAGTCGTCTTCGAAGCCAAGCTCGCCGGTCTCCTCGGAGGGGATCTCCTTGGCCTCCAGTGGGTTGGTGCGATCAAGCTCGGAGCGCAGCTCGCGTTCGACGACGCCGGAGAGGGCACGCAGCGAGGCGCGGGCGGCCTCGGCGTCTTGGTGGACGAAGCGGAAGGTCGCCAGGATCAGGTGCTCGGGTGGACGGTTGGTGATCCCCGTCTGCGGATAGTCAGCCATGCAATTCCCCCTGGGTGCATCGAGTTGTCTCCTGCCTGAAGGATGCGCAGTTTACCTTGAGTATAAATACTGCGTTGTTTATCATGGAGCCCACCGGGCCACAGAGCCAACCCCAGGAACAACTTTCTCTTCCCAGACCAATTTCCGGCCGCCCGGATGATCCCCGAAAACGCGGGAAAGCCGCTTGACAAGCGACTTCCCGCCCTATAGCGGAGGCGGATTCGCAGATTGCAGGCGGCAATTTGTGGGGCTCGGGTGAGCCACGATCTAAGACAACGGCTTCAACAACCTCGAACTCGAAAGACCACGAACGGGAATCGTGGTCCCTTTAGTTCGAATCAGGCGCGAAATCGGGGGCGTCGCGGCGTTTGGGCGATGGCCAGGCGTCTCGTCGCCCAAACGTCGCCCAATCAATGGCCCTTTGCAGACGCGGCCCTGGGTGAAGAATCCGCTATTTGCAGCGACAGTGCTGATGGCGAGGGCGGGATTCGAACCCGCGACACCACGATTTTCAGTCGTGTGCTCTACCAACTGAGCTACCTCGCCTGGCGGCGCTTGGACTTAGCGCTGCGGGAAGGCTAGCGGCCGGCGAGCGACGAGGCTGATTGCATTGGGGCGTGGCCTGGACTCGTGCAGCGCTGGCGCTGGGCGCCGTGGTGGCGCTGGCGTTGCTGGCGGTCTCGGGCGGCTCCGGAGCCGATCCGCAGACGCCGTCGGCGCTGCCCGGGATGCCACTGCCGTTCCTCGGCACGGCCGTCGCCGGCGACGGCGGGCTGACCGCCGCGGTCGATGCCTACGGCGACGTCGTCGACCTGCGGCTGGGTCCGGCGGGGGCGGCGTTGATCGACAACCCGGCAAAGCGGCAGGCGGCGGGGACGGTCGACGCGGCGACGGGGATCGTGCCGCGGGTGAGCGTCGGCGGCGGCCCGGCGTTGCCGTTCTGGCGAGCGGACTCGGTCGAGCAGCGCTACCTGGCGGGGACGAACGTGGTGCGGACCGTCGCCAGGTTCGGCGGGGTGAAGGCGAGTGCCACGGTCGCGGTCCGAGGCCGGACGCTTGCCGTGACACTGGCCGCAGGCGGGCCGCCCGGCGTCAAGGTCAGGACCAGCGTTGACGCCCACCGCAAGGGCTGGACGCTCTGCCTGTATGGCTGTCGCGCGGTGATCCGCGCCGCCGCGCGCGACGATCGCCACTGGCTCGCCGCCGCCCGGCCGCTCGGACCGGGCGCCCCGACCTGGGCGCGGCAGATGTACGAGCGCTCGCTGCTGACCCTGCGCGCACTCACCGACTCCCAAAGCGGCGCCGTCGCCGCCTGGGCCCGCGACGGCTGGGCCTACGTCTGGCCGCGCGACGCCGCCACCGCCGCACTGGCCTTCGCGACAGCGGGATACCGGGCCGAGGCGCGCCGCGTGGCCAGCTTCCTCGCCGGGCTCGACCTCACCGCCGGCGCCCGCTTCCACGGCGACGGCG
>JAENWU010000060.1 GCA_016649905.1 Thermoleophilia bacterium | reverse complement strand
CGAGACCGCCCGCCGGATCGCCGCCCGGCTCGCGATCCCGCTCCCGGCCCGGGCGGACCTGGGCCGCCGCGGCGGCGGCGCTCCCCGCAGTGCTCCCTACCGGGAGGGACTCGACGAGATCGACCTCGACGCCACCCTCGAAGTGCTTGCCGAACAGCCTCGCCCCGCCGACGCGGACATCGTTATGCGAGATACGCCGCGGCCGCGGCGCTCGATCGTCCTCGCCGTCGACGTCTCGGGGTCGATGCGAGGCGAGCGCCTGCGGACCGCGGCGGCCACCGTCGGCGCCCTCAGCGGGACCCTGAACGACGACCGCCTGGCCGTGCTCGCCTTCTGGTCTGACGCCGCCTGGGTCGCCCACCTCGACTCCGAGCTCTCCCCGCGGCGAACGATCGACGCTCTCCTGGGGATCCCCGCCCGCGGCCTCACCAACGTCTCCTTCCCACTCGAGCTGGCCGCCCGCGAGCTCGCCGAGGTCCGCGAGGGGGCCCGCGTGGTGCTGCTCTCCGACTGCGTCCACAACGCCGGTCCCGACCAGCGGCGCATCGCGAGCTCGCTGCCGCGCCTCGACGTCCTGCTCGATCGCGGCGGCGAGACCGACGTCGAGCTCGGGCGCGACCTCGCCCGCCTCGGCGGCGGGCGACTGCTTCCGATCGACGGCCACCGCGATGTGGTGCCGGCACTGCGTCGGGCACTCGGCCCGTGAGGGGAGAGCCGCGGGCGGGCGCCGATCAGGCTTCGGTGAGACCGTTCAGCTCCGCTTTGATCTGCAGGGCCAGGTAGCGCGAGTAGACGCGCGCGAGCTGCAGGCTGCCGCCCATGAACCAGAAGCGCGGGTGCCCGGAGGGACGCCAGATCGTGTTCATCTCGCCCTCGGCGTCGAGGTCCCAGACAGGGTTACAGCGGTCGGCGACGGCGTCGCCGAAGAGCCGCCGGGCGGTCTCGCGCATGTTCGCGTAGCCGGTCGCCAGGACGATCACGTCGGCTTCCAGCTCGGCGCCGTCGCTGAGCAGCACGCCGGTCGCGGTGAAGCGCTCGACCCCGGCCCCCTGGTGCACCTTGACCTCGCCGTCGGCGATCAGCTGGGCGCAGCCGACGTCGATGTAATAGCCGCCGCCGCGGCGCAGGGCGCGCGACATCAGCCCGCCGCCGTCGTCGCCGAAGTCGGTCTGGAAGCCCGCCCGCTCGAGCCCATCGAGCAGCTCGCGGTCGAGCTCGGCGATCGCCTGCGTCTGCGCCTTGGCGAACTCGAGCATCACCGGCAGCGGGTAGGAGGCGGCGATCAGGTCCGCGTCCTCGGTGGCCGGGCCGCCTTCGTAGTAGAGGCCGCCAAAGATGACCGGGATGCCGTTGGCGCTCGTCATCACGTAGGTGGACGAGCGCTGCACGACCGCCACGTCGGCGCCGTGGGCATGGAAGTCCTGGGCGATGTCGAGGCCGCTGTTGCAGGCGCCGACGACGACCGCCCTGGCCCCCTCCCACTCCTCGGCGCCCGCGTGCTCGCTCGAGTGCACGAGGGTTCCCTCGAACGCGTCGGCGCCGAGGAAGTCCGGTTTGTAGGGCTCTCCCAGGGCGCCGGTGGCGAGCACCACATGGGAAGGCCGCAGGTCTCGTTCGCCGCCGGGCCCGGTGATCCGAACCGCCCAGCGTTCCTCCGACTCGTCGTAGGAGCCGCGCAGCAGCTGGGTCTCCGTCCAGACGTTCAGCTCCATGCTCGCGACGTAGCTCTCGAACCAGTCGCCGAGCTTGTCCTTCGGGGTGTAGACCGGCCAGCTGTCCGGGAAGTCCATATAAGGGAGATGGTCGGCCCAGACGGGATCGTGGAGGACCAGGCTCTCGTAGCGGTTGCGCCAGTTGTCGCCGACCCGGGGGTTCTGCTCGATCACCAGCGTGTCGACGCCGAGCTGTCCGAGCCGGGCGGCGATCGAGAGACCTCCCTGGCCGGCGCCGATCACCAGCACCTCGGGATCGCGATCGGCGTAGGCCCGCTCGCGCTCGCGGCGGGCCAGCCAGGTCCCGTTCGCGCCCTGGGAGCCGTGGGCCACGCCGGTTGGCCGGCGGGCGCCGCGGCGCTCCTCGCTGCCCTTCAGCTCCTGCGCCGCGGTCAGCAGGGTCCAAGCGCGCCAGCCGCCCTCCTCCGCCGGCACCAGGCGGACGACGCCGCGGCCGTAGGCGACGCTGGTCTCGAAGGCGAACAGCGCTTCGATCCAACAGCTCGTCTCGTCGGGCTCGACCAGCTGCGGCTGGGCCTCGAGCGAGAGCTCGCCGATCCCGGAGCCGGGCAGCCGCTCTGCCAGCATCGCGGCGATCGCCTCGGCGCCGTGGAAAGTGCGCAGGTCCCAGCCGAGGGCCAGCAGGTCGCGCCACCAGGCATCGGCGCCGAACAGCGCAACGGCGGCCTCGGGGTCATCGGCCTGCAGCGCCGACGACATCTGCCGCAGCCAGTCCTCAGCCGCTTCGCGCAGGCTCGGGTCCAGGGCGGTCTCCGTGTCGGTTGCCATCTTTCCTCTCCCGGTTCAACGCCAAGGTAGTCCGATCCTCGGCACGTACTGCCCCCATTACACCCTTCTCATGCCGCCCCAGCAGCGGGAATTTGCCGGATTTCCCGGCCGCCGGGCCGTGGATTCTCCGAAAGCGCCGGCGCACCGGTCGCGTTCCTGAACAAGCGCTTGCTCATGTAGAAAACCGATGCTACGCTCGCGGCGATGCCGGCTGGCACCAGCATGAGCGGCCTGCGCCGGGAGCTGAGCGACGCGATCGGGGATCCCGACCGCGTCAGCGAAGGCGACTCGATCAGGGTCCTGCACTCGGCGGACCTCAGCCCGAACCCCCCACGGCTGCCGGACCTCGTCGTCTTCCCGACCTCGATCGAGGAGATCTCGGCGGTGCTCGCGATCGCCTCCGAGCAGCGGGTCCCGGTGACGCCGTTCGGCGCCGGGACCAGCACCGACGGCCACATCATTCCGCTCGAGGGGGGAATCAGCCTCGATCTCTCCGGCATGGACCGCATCCTGGCGCTGCGAAGCGAGGACCACACGGCGACCGTCGAGGCGGGCGTGCTGCGGGAATCGCTGAACCGGGCGGCCGGCCCGCAGGGCCTCTTCTTCCCGGTCGACCCGGGCGCCGACGCCAGTCTCGGCGGCATGGCCGCGACCAACGCCAGCGGCACCACGACCGTGCGCTACGGAGCGATGCGCCAGCAGGTCCTCGGCCTCACCGTCGTCCTGCCCAGCGGCGAGGTCGTGCGCACGGGGGGCCGGGCGATGAAGTCCTCGAGCGGCTACGAGCTCGGCGGGCTCTTCGTCGGCTCGGAGGGGACCCTCGGCGTGATCGCCGAGCTGACCCTTCGCCTCTACGCGATCCCCGAGCACGTGATCGCGGCGCAGGCCTTCTTCGCCGATCTCGACTCGGCCTGTGAGGCGGCCCGGGCGCTGGTCGCCGTCGGCGCCTCGGTCAACCGGGTCGAGCTGCTCGACGGCGAGAGCATGCGCGCGATCAACAACTTCAAACAGCTGGGGTTGCCCGAGTCGCCCTGCCTCTTCCTCGAGTTCGCGGGCTCGCCCGCCGCCACCGAGGAGGACGCGGCGCTGGCCCGCGAAGTCGTCGAGGAGTACGGCTGCTCGGAGTTCGCCGTCGAGACCGACCACACCGCCCGCGTCCGCCTCTGGCAGGCCCGCCACGACATCACCTTCGCGATCGCCGAGGCCCAGAAGGGGGGTCGGCTCCAGGCGACCGACGTCTGCGTGCCGATCTCGGAGCTGCCGCGGGCGATCCGGGCCGCCAGGGAGACCGCCGACCGGCTCGAGATCGACGTCGCGATCGTCGGCCACGTCGGCGACGGCAACTACCACGTCGTCCACCTCTTCGACGCCGACGACCCCGAGCAGGCCCGCCGCGCCAAGGTGCTGAAGACGGAGATCTTCGAAGAAGCGCTGGCCTGCGGGGGGACCTGCTCGGGGGAGCACGGGATCGGGATCGGCAAGATCGACGAGCTGGCCGTCGAGCACGGAGACCTGCTGCCACTGATGCGGGGCATAAAGCAGGTGATAGACCCCAACTGGATCATGAATCCGGGCAAGGTGCTGCTCCCCGATCCACCCGATCACCCCCGCTGAGCGACCATCTCGCTCAGGCGGTGTCGCCGACTTTCTGGCCCTCGCTGCGCTGTTCGACGAGCATCGGCGAGTGCTGCCGGAAGCCCCCGTCCATCTCGATCACCTGACCGCTGATGTAGCGGGCCTCGTCGGAGGCCAGGAAGGTCACCAGGTGGGCCGAGTCGATCGGCAGCCCGACCTTGGGCGTGTCGCAGTGGCGCTCGTACTGGGCGATCAGGACCTCGCCGAGCGCCAGTCCCGGCTCGCTGAGGATCAGGCCCGGGGCGACCGCGTTGCAGCGGATCCCCTGCTTCCCCCACTGCGCCGAGACGGAGCGGACGAGCTGGTTGACCCCGGCCTTCGCGGCGCCGTAGACGGTCAGGTTCAGCTCGCCCATCGAGCCCGAGATCGAAGAGGTGCAGATGATGCTGCCGCCGCCGCTGCGAAGCATCGCCGGGATCCCGTGCTTGCACCCGAGCATCGGCCCGAGCAGAAGCGTCTCGAACTGGGTGCGCCAGCCCTCCACGGTCATCTCGGTGATCTCGGGGTCGCCCGGATCGGCGAGGTAGTGAACGTCGGCGGCCTGGTTGTGGAGGATGTCGAGCCGGCCGAACTCCTCCAGCGCGGTCCCCACCATCCGTTCGATGTCGTCCTCGATCCGCACGTCGACGGTGATGCCGACGGCTTCCCCACCGCCCTGCCGCAGCTCTTCGGCGATCTCCGCGGCACCGTCGCCGTTGATGTCCGCGAGGACCACGGCGGCGCCGTGTTCGGTCATCACCCGAGCGGTCGCCGCTCCCTGTCCCTGGGGGTGGCCGGCCCCGGTGATTATCGCCACTCGCCCCGTCAGGTCGATCATTGTTCCTCCCGGTTGTCGGTGTCTTGCGACAGGCCCCGCAGCCGGTCCTCAGCTCAAATGAGCGAGCGCTCAGACTAGCGGACCGAGATTTCGGCCTCAACCGTCCCGACTAACATGAGCAAGCGCTAGTTCACCTACATGGAGGAGGATCATCCGATGCGCAGACTCGAGGGAAAGGTCGCGTTCGTAACCGGGGCCGGCCGTGGCCAGGGACGCTCTCACGCAGTCCGTCTGGCCCGCGAGGGGGCGGCCGTGATCGCCGTCGACATCTGCGCTCCGGTGGAGAGCGTCACCTACCCGATGGCCGACGAGGCGGACCTCGCCGAGACCGGCAGGCTGGTCGAGGAGCACGACGTCCGCGCCTTCACCCAGACCGCCGACGTGCGTGACCGCGAGGGCCTGCGGGCGGCCCTGGAGGCCGGGCTCGGCGAACTCGGCCGGCTCGACATCGTCGTCGCCAACGCCGGCATCGCCAGCTACGCGGCCTTCCACGAGATCTCCGAGGACGCCTGGCAGGAGATGCTCGACATCAACCTCACCGGCGTCTGGAACACCTGCGTGGTGGCGCGGCCGGCACTGGTCGAGAGCAAGGGCGGCTCGATCATCATCACCAGCTCCGCCGCCGTCCTCAAGCCGCCCGCGAACCTGACCCACTACGCGGCGGCCAAGCACGGGACCGTCGGGGTGATGCGCTCGCTGGCCAAGGAGCTGGCTCCCGAGATGATCCGGGTCAACACGATCCACCCGACTCAGGTCGACACGCCGATGGTGATGAACCAGGAGGTCTTCGAGATGTTCCGGCCGGAGCTCGACTCGCCCGACCGGGAGGACATCGTCGCGCCCTCGACGGAGATGAACCTGATGCCGATCCCCTGGGTCAGCTCCGACGACGTCTCGGATACGGTGGTCTTCCTCGCCTCCGACGAATCGAAGTACATCACCGGAGTGATGATTCCGATCGACGCCGGCTACCACCTGAAATGAAAGCCAGCGCCGACCCCGCAGGCCTCTCGCACGAGCCGCAGTACGACGAGACGATCTGGGACGGCGTCGAGCACGCCAGCGCCCGCCGGCTGCTGCGAGCGGCGCTCGAGTCCTTTGCCGAGCGCGGCTACCACGCCACCACCACCCGGGAGATCTCGCGCCGGGCGAACCTCAGCCCCACCGCGATGTACGTCTACTACCGCTCGAAGGTCGACCTCCTGGTCACGATCAGCGAGATCGGCCACACCGCCGTGCTCGAAGCCGTCGACGAGGCCACCGCCGAGGCGACCGATCCCGCCGACCACGTGCGGCGCTTCGTCCACGCCTTCGCCGCCTGGCACGCCCGCAACCACACGATCGCGAGGGTGATCCAGTACGAGCTGCACTCGATCCCGGCGGATCGCTTCGACGAGATCCGCGGCCTGCGCAGAAAAGCCGACCGGCGCCTGCGCGGGGCGCTCCGCGACGGGATCGAGGAATCGGCCTTCTCGATCGACAGCCTCGACCTGACCACGCTGGCGATCCTCTCGCTGGGCATCGACGTCGCCCGCTGGTATGACCGGCGTCCGCCCCCCGAGACGCTGGGGGCCGCGCAGGCGGACCTGGTGATGCGGATGATCGGCGCCAACGAGGGCGCCTGAGGCCTCAACCGACGGGGGTCCGGCGGGCGGGCTCGAGGGCTGAGTGCATCCCCTCGCTCAGCGTCGGGTGCGGATGGATCGTCGCCAGCACGTCCTCGGCGGTGGCCATCATCTCGACCGCGAGGCCGGCCCCCGCCGCGAGCTCGGAGGCGTGCGGACCAGCGATCTGGACCCCGGCGACGCGCCCGTTGGAGCGCTCCAGCACGACCTTGGTCAGACCGTCGGTGGCAGCGAGGGTCGCGGCGCGGCCGTTGGCGCTCGCCGGCAGCTTCAGCTCGTCCACCTCGAGGCCGGCGGCACGCGCCTGCGTCGCGGTCATCCCGACGGCGGCCAGCTCCGGGTCGGTGAAGACGACCTCGGGAACCGAGAGCGGATCGAACACGGCCGGCAGGCCGCAGAGCGCCTCCGCCGCGACGATCGCCTGAGCGCTGGCCCGGTGCGCGAGCGCGGGACCGGCGGTGACGTCGCCGATCGCGGCAACGGTGTCGGAGGCGCGCATCGAGTCGTCGACCGCGATCGTCCCGCCCGGCTCGAGGGAGATGCCGAGGGCCTCGAGGCCGAGCTCGTCGGTGTTGGGCCGGCGACCGACGGCGACCAGAAGCCGCTCGGCCTCGATCCTGCCCTCGCCTTCCTGCTCGTCGAGCAGGACCTCTTCGCCCTCGAAGGCGCGGACGCGGGAGCCGAGCCGGAGCTCGACGCCGAGCGCTTCGAGGCGCCGCTGAACCGGCCGGGTCAGGTCTGAGTCAAAGCCCGGCAGGATCCGGTCCAGCGCCTCGATCACGGTCACCCTGACGCCGAGCTTGGCCAGCGCGGTGCCGAGCTCCAGCCCGATGTAGCCGGCGCCGACGACCGCCACCGAGCCCGGCAGCTCGCTCAGCGCGAGGACATCCGTGGACGACAGGACTCGCCGGCCATCGGGCTGAAGGCCCGGCGGGAAGACCGGTCGAGATCCTGTCGCCACGATCACCTGGCGGAAGTCGATGAAGCGGGCGGGCTCGCCAGCGCTGGCGACCACCGCCCGCGCAGGCCCGGCGAACCGCAGCTCGCCGGCCAGGCGCCTGACGCGCCGGCCGTCGAGCAGACCTTCGACGCCCTTGGCGAGCGTCCCGACGACTTCTGCCTTCCATCCCTGAAAGGCGACCAGGTCGAAGTTGGCGCCGGACACCGTCAGGCCCGGCTGTGAAGAAGAGGTGCTGCGATGGAAGGCGTCTGCAAGCTCGATCAACGCCTTCGAGGGAATGCACCCGACGTGCAGGCAGGAACCGCCGATCCCGCCCTCGCTGCCACCGCGCTCGACCAGCGTCACCTCGCGGCCGAGCTGCGCCGCGCGGGCTGCGGCGACGTAGCCGCCGGGCCCCGCGCCGACCACCAGCAGGTCCGCCGGCTCGGCCATCTCGCCAACGACCAACTCAGTCCCGCTCCGCGAGCAACAGGGCTGGGTTCTCGACGGTCGCCGCCAGCTCGGCGGTGAAGGCCTGCAGCTCGAGGCCGTCCATCGCCCGGTGATCGCCGCTGCAGTGAACCTGCATCACCGAGCCGACGACGATCGCGCCGCCGCGCACCACCGGCTTCTCGACGGCGCGGCCGAAGCCGACGATCGCGGTCTGGCCCGGCTGGATGATCGTGGTCCCCGACGGGCTCCCGAGCGAGCCGTAGTTGCTCGCCGTGACGGTGCCGCGGGTCAGGTCCGAAGCGGCGAGCGTGCCATCCCTCGCGGCCGTTCCGAGCCGCTGCAGCTCCCGTGCGATCCCGCTCATCGAGAGCGTGTCGGCAGCGCGGACGACCGGCGCCAGGAGGCCCTGCGGGGTCGAGACGGCGACATTGAGGTCGACGCGGTCGTGGTAGGTGATCTGGCGCTGCTGGAGGTCGACGGTCGCATTCACCGCCGGGTGGCGGCTGACGACGCCGGCGACGATCGTGGCCAACAGCGCGAACACGGTCAGGGCCTGCGCCGCCTCGGCCTCGCCGCGACTCTCGAGCCGCGCCTTCAACAGGCGCCGCGCCTCGAGCAGATTCGACACCTCGACCTCGCGCAGGTCGGTGATGTGCGGGATCGTCCGCCAGGCCTCGCTCATCGCCTCGGCGACGAGCCGGCGCGAACCCCGCAGGGGCAGGGTGCGACCGCTGAGGGGAGCGGCCGAGGGTCGAGCCGACGCCGGGCCGCCAGGAGGGAGGTCGGCGGCCGGCGTCGTGCCGAGGTCGCTCTCCTGGATTCGGCCCTTCGGACCGGATCCAGCAATCGACTCGAGCTCGATCCCGCGCTCACGCGCGAGTCTTCTGATCGCGGGCGAGGCGAGTGCCCCCTCCCGCGCAGGGGAAGGGGAAGGGGAAGCAGGCGGCGGTTGCGTCGGGGACACGGCCTCGGTCGCGGCCTCCGGCGCCGCACCGACGGCCGCGTCGGCGGTCTCGACGGTGACCAGAACCGCGCCGACGGCGACCATCTCCTCCTCCTCGGCACCGAGCCCGACCACTTTGCCCGTGTAGGGCGAGGGGATCGAGACGATCGCCTTGTCGGTCTGGACGTCGACCAGCGGATCGTCGGCGCTCAGCTCCTCGCCGACCGCCACGTGCCACTCGACGATTTCGGCCTCGGCGACACCCTCGCCGAGGTCCGGGAGGCGGAACTCGACCTCCATCAGCCGGCCTCCGCGGTGCGCCTGATCGCTGCCAGGACACGCGTGGCGCTGGGCACGTAGTGCTCCTCCAGCCGGCCGATCGGATAGGGCGTGTCGGGTGCGGTGACCCGTGCCATCGGCGCCTTCAGCGACCAGAAGGCGTGCTCCTGGACCGTGGCGATCACCTCGGCCCCGAAGCCGGCGGAGCAGGGAGCCTCGTGGACGACGACGGCGCGGCCGGTCCGGGCCACGGCCTCGGCGAGGCCGTCCTCGTCGAGCGGGACCAGCGTTCGCAGGTCGACGACCGAGCAGGAGATGCCCTCCGCGGCGGCGAGATCGGCGGCCGCCTCGGCCACGCGCACCGCCGCGCTCCAGGCGACGACGGTGACGTCGGCGCCCTCGCGCACCGTCCGCAACTTGCCGAACGGGACCGTGTGCTCGCCCTCCGGAACGTCGTCGCGCTGCAGCCGGTAGCCGGCCAGCGGCTCCAGGTAGAGGACCGGGTCCTGATCGCGCACGGCCTGGGTGAGCAGGCCCTTCGCGTCTGCCGCCGTCGCCGGTGCGACGACCTTGATCCCCGGCGCCTGGACATAGCGGGCCTCCTGGGAGTCGGAGTGGAGCTCGGGGGTGCGGACGTTGCCGCCGAAGGGGGCGCGGATCACGATCGGCATCGCCAGGCCGCCGCCGCTGCGGTAGCGCATCCGCGCAACCTGCCCTTCGATTTGATGGAAGGCCTGCGCGGCAAAGCCGAGGAACTGCATCTCCGCGACCGGGACCAGCCCGCTGATCGCCAGGCCGACGGCGGAGCCGGCGATCGCTCCCTCGGCCAAGGGCATGTCGACGACCCGCTCCTCGCCGAAGCGCTCTTCGAGGCCATCGGTGGCCCGGAAGACACCCCCCAGCCGACCGACGTCCTGGCCGAGCACGATCACCCGCTCGTCGCGCTCCATCTCGGCCGCGAGCGTGTCGCGGATCGCCTCGACCATGTTCATCTCGGTCATCGGTTGCCCTCGATGAGCTCCGACCGTTGCCGCAGCAGGCGCACGCCGGGATCGGCATAGACCTCTTCGAAGAGGCCCTCGGGGCCGGCCGCGGCGGACCTCTCGGCGGCCGCGGCGGCGGCGGCGATCTCCTCGCCGATCGCCGTCCTCAGCTCGTCCTCGACCCCCTCCTCGAGCAGGCCCTCGGCCCCGAGTCGTTCGCGGGCGCGGTCGATCGGGTCCATGCCTTCCCACGGCTCGAAGGCCTCCGGCTCGACGTACCGGGTCGGGTCGTCGGCGGTGTTGTGCGGTCCCATCCGGTAGGTGATCGCCTCGATCAGCGTCGCCCCTTCGCCGGCGCGGGCGCGGGCCACCGCTCGCGCCGTCGCCTCGTGGACGGCGAGCACGTCGTTGCCGTCGACCTGCTCGCCGGCGATCCCGTAGCCCTCGGCTCGGGCGGCGAGGCTCTCGGCCGCGGTCTGCAGCTTCAGCGGCGTCGAGATCGCCCAGCCGTTGTTCTGGAGCATGAAGACGACCGGCGCCTTGCGCACGCCGGCGAGGTTCATCGCCTCGTGCGCGTCGCCCTCCGAGGCGGCGCCCTCACCGAAGTAGACGAGCACGACCCCGTCGTCACCCTGGTGGCGCAATCCCCAGCCGAGCCCGACCGCGTGTGGGAGCTGGGCGGCGAGCGCGATCTGGATCGGCAGCACCTTGGTCCCCGCGGGGAAGCGACTCGCCCGCGGCGCACCCATGAAGTACTGGAAGATCTGCACCAGCGGCACCCCGTGGTAGACCATCGCGGCCAGCTCCCGGTACTGCGGCACGACCCAGTCACGGCCGCGCTCGAGCGCCATCATCGAGCCGACGATCGCGGCCTCCTGGCCCTGGGCGCCGGCGATCGTGCCCATCCGGCCCTGCCGCTGGAGGATGAAGCCGCGCTCGCTGAGATTGCGGGCGAAGAGCATCTGCCGAAAGGCCTCGACCAGTTGCTCCGCGGCCAGGCCCGGAGTCGTTACCCCGGTGCCGCCGCTCGACGGATTGTTTTCAGCTCGCTTGGCAGCCATTTGATCCCCGAGAACCCGTCCAACATTGCGAGTCGGTTGGAGTAAACACCGAGAAATAGGGTGAATCAGCTAGTAAAGCCCGGGACTGGTCGGTGGTAACTTGGTGAAATGACGAAGACGGCTTCGCCTGTGGACCTCGCCGTCGGGGCACGGCTTCTGGCCGAGATCGACCCCTTCGCCGCCGGCGTCGTCGAGCGGCTGCGCCGCGAAATCCCCTCCTACTCCTCGGTTCCCCTGGAGGAGCACCAGGAGCTGGTCCGCGGTCAGATGACGCAGATCTTGAAAGGCCTGCTCGCGCACGAGGGGCCAGCGCCCGAGGACCTGACAGCGGCCCGCGAGCTCGGTTGGCGACGGGCCGCACAGGGCGTGCCCCTGCCCCAGGTGATCGAGGCCTACCACACCTGTTACCGGGAGATCTGGCTGGCCCTGGTGGCCGAGGCCGACGGCGACCCGGAGCGGATCAGCTCGCTGGTCGACGACGCCGCGATCCTCTGGAGCTGGACCCACAAGCTCAGCGCCAGCGTCGCCAGCGGCCACGCCGAGGCCCTGCAGACGCGCTTCGCCGAGAAGGCCGAGCTGCGCCGCAAGCTCTTCAACGCTCTCGTCGACGGCCGCATCGAGGAGTCCGACAGCGCCCGCATGGCCACGGTCCTCGAGCTCGACCCCAGCGGCGAGTTCCAGGCGATCTGCGTCGGCGACACCGGCGGCCGCAGCGCCGACGAGCTGCAACAGGAGCTCGACCGCCGAGCCGGCTCGACGATCTGCGGCGGCAGCGGCGGCATCGTCGTCGTCCTCGTCCAGGGCAACGAAGCGGTGCTCGTCGTCGAGAAGCTGCAATTCGAGGGGGGGCCGGTCGGCATCGGCATGCGCCGCCCCGGCCTGGCCGGCGCCGCCGCCAGCATCGCCGACGGCGAATCGGCGCTGCAGCTGAGCGAATGGAACGGCGAGGTCGTCGAGTACGAGAGGTCCTGGCTGCTCTGCACGATGTTCCACACCCGGGAGGCGCTCCGCGACCCGCTCTCGATCGGGCGCGAAACGGCGGCCGAGCATCCCCACCTCGCCGCCACCGTCCGCGCCTTCGCCGACAACGGTTTCCGGGTGGCGGACTGCGCCCGGCAGATGCACCTGCACCCGAACAGCGCCAAATACCGGCTCGACCGCTGGCACCAGCTGACCGGCTGGGACGTGCAGACGTTCGACGGGCTGATGAGCTCGCTGGCGGCGATCGAGCTCTTCGACGCCGCCGACTCCAAGGACGCGCCGGACTGAGATGGCGGTGCCGATCGCCGAGGCGCTGGCCGGCCTGAACGCGGACCGCGGCGCGAGCCCGGCCGGGAAGATGATCTTCGTCGGCCTCAACTACCAGGACCACCAGGCCGAGACCCCACTCGCCGCCCCCACCGAGCCGGCGATCTTCGCGAAGCTGCCGAACGCGGTGATCGGCGATCGCGACCCGATCGTGATCCCCGCCGGGCGCGAGAGCCGCGTCGACTACGAGGGCGAGCTGGCGGTGATCGTCGGGCGCCGCGCGAGCGGGCTGACCGTCGAGAACGCCCTCGAGCACGTCTACGGCTACACGATCCTCAACGACGTCACCGACCGCGGCATCCAGTTCGACCACGAGCAGCTGATCCTCGGCAAGGGCATCGACACCTTCTGCCCGCTCGGGCCGGTGGTGGCGCTGGCCGAGGAGATCCCGGACCCCGGCGACCTGCAGCTGACCACACGGGTCAACGGCGAGGTCCGCCAGCAGGCGAGCACGGCCCTGCTGATCTTCTCGGTGCCCGAGCTGCTTGCCTTCATCACCCGCTTCGTCAGCCTCGAGCTCGGCGACATCGTCTCCACCGGCACCCCGGCGGGATGCGGCGCCTTCGCCGATCCGCCGACCTATCTGCAGCCCGGCGACGAGGTCAGCGTCGCGATCGAGGGCATCGGCGAGCTGCGCAACCCAGTGGTCGCCGCAGCCGCCTAGCCGTCGCCCTGCTCAGTTTTTCCGCGGCCGCAGGACCGTCGCCATCGAGACGGCGAGGATCAGCACGGCGCCGTTGATCACCTGGCTCCAGGTGAACGGAACGCCAGCGCCGGCGAGGCCCTGGTTGACCCAGACGAGGAAGATGCCGCCGAAGATCGTGCCCCAGACCCGGAACTGACCGCGGGAGAAGATCACCGTCGAGAGGAACGCCGCGGCGAAGGCGGGCAGCAGGTAGCCGGTGGCGGCGCCCTGGGCCGCTGAGCCCTGGCTGGACGCGAGCAGGATGCCTGAGATCGCCGCCAGGACGCCGCCGAGGACGAACGCTTTGATCGTCTGGCGCGATACCGGCACGCCGGCGAGCCGCGCCGCGTCGGCGTTGGACCCGGTTGCGTAGAGGTGGCGGCCGAAGGTGGTCAGGTTCATCAACACCCAGCAGATCGCGGCGAGGATCGCCAGCACCGCGATCAGCCAGGACATCTGGTCGACCCATTCGGTGATGTCGACGAAGGTGAAGAGGACGACGACGGCGACGACGCAGATCCCCGCCGCGATCGCGTACCAGGTCTGCTGGCTGAACCGCGCCGGCCGGGCCCGGACCAGGGCGACGGCGATCCAGGCGCCGATCGCCGCCAGCGAGATCCAGACCAGCCAGGACGGCGCCTTCGCGGCGAAGTCGCCGAGCGAGTTCTGGCCGGAGAACCAGCCTGGCAGCTGCGGACCATCGGGGCTCGGGTTGATCGTGGTGCCGCCGCCGTAGACGTTGGAGAGGCCTAACATCACGCCGCCGGTGCCGAGGGTCGCGATGAAGGCGTTGACTCTGACCTTCACCACCAGCCAGCCGTTGACGAGACCGCCGACGATGCCCATCGCGATGCAGACGGCCAGGACCAGCCAGAAAGACCAGCCGCTCTCGACCCGCAGGCCGACCGCGAAGAAGGTCGTCAGGGTCGCCATCGAGCCGATCGAGAGGTCGAACTCGCCGCAGGCCAGGGTGACCAGAACCGACAGCCCAAGCACGAGGATCGGCACGCTCAGGTGGATGTCGAGCGTCCGCCCGGGGATGCTGACGAAGGTGTCGCCGGTCCACAGCGCGTAGCCGCAGAAGATCAGCAGGAAGGCGAAGGGCGAGAGGCAACGCTCGAAGGTGGGAGAGTCGCGCAGGGTGGCCAGGCGGCTGCGCTGGCGCGGGGCCTCGGGCGTCTCGGTGGGAGCGCTGACGACGGTGTTCATACAAGTTCCTCCAACTCGCTCGGCTGAATCGCTTCCAGGGGTCGCAGCGAGCCCAGCTGGCCCCCGCGGATCACACCCACCCGGTCGCAGACGGCGGACAGGTCCTCGACGTCGGACGTGACTACGAGTACGCCGGCGCCTTCGTCGCGAAGGCGGGCGATGATTCCGTACAGCTCGCGCCGGGTCTTCACGTCGACCCCGCGGGTCGGCTCGCAGAGGACGAAGACCTTGGCGTCGGTGAACATCACCCTGCCGAAGATCACCTTCTGCTTGTTGCCGCCCGAGAGCGCTCCGAAGAGGTAGTTGGGGTCCGGCGGCGCGACCGCGACCCGATCGATCATCCCGAGCGCGTCGCGCCCCTCCTTGCCCAGGCGCAGGAGACCTTTCTCGCGCCAGCGGGAAAGCGCCGAGATCGTCATGTTTTCCCGCACCGAGAGCAGCGAGAAGCCGCCCTGGGTCTCGCGGTGGGGCGGCACGAAGGAGCGCTGGGTGCGGTCGGCGAGCACGACCCGCCCCGCCTCGGGCTCGAGCACGCCGGCGGCCAGGTACGCGAGGTCGTGCAGGCCGGAGCCGGCCAGGCCGGTGACGCCGATCACCTCGCCGCTGTGCAAGTCCAGGTCCAACGGGCCGCACTGGCCGCTGCGGACCCCCTCGAGGGTGAGCAGCGCGGCGCCGACCGCGGACTCGCGGCCGCTCTTCTCGGTCGCGACCTCGTCCTGTTGCAGTAGCCGCTGCGCCAGATCGCTGAGGTTCAGACCCGCGCGCGGCTCGTCGGTGGTGATCTCCCCGTCTATCAGCACGACGATCCGGTTGGTGGCGTCGAGGATCTCGGAGAGCTTGTGGGAGATCATCACCACAGCGGCGCCTTCGTTCGTCAGCGTGCGCAGGGTGTCGAGCAGTCGCCCCGCGTCGCGCGGCGAGAGGGTCGAGGTCGCCTCGTCGATGATCAGGATCTGGGCACCGTGCTGGAGCGCCCTGGCGATCCCAACCAGCGTCTTCTCACCGGGCGAGAGCTCGCCGACGATCGTGCGCGGATCGAGGTCCAACGAAACGCGGTCGAGCGCCTCCTTGGCGAGCTCGCGCTCGCGGGAGTGGGCGAGGATCGGCCCCGCGAGGCGAACCTTCGGCTCGCCGAGGCGCAGGTTCTCGGCGACCGAGAAGGTGTCGATCAAGCCGAGGTCCTGGTGGATGAAGCCGACGTCCGCACGGTCGGCGAGCGAGGCCACCCGCTCGCCAGCGATTCGGATCTCCCCGGAGTCGGCGGCGTAGACCCCGTCGAGGATCTTCACCAGGGTCGACTTGCCGGCGCCGTTGGGTCCCATCAGGCCGACCAGTTCGCCGGCCCGAATCGAGAGCGAGACGCCGTGGAGAACGCGATTGGCGCCGAAGGACTTCTTCAGCTCGACGATCTCCAGGGCGGCGCTGCCGGGGGATTGCTGGGGCTGGTCGGTCTGGGCTGTGTCGGTCATCGAAAACGGTGTTTCGGTTGCTGACAAGAAAAAGAGGCCCGCCACCGCAGGGGGACGGTGACGGGCCTTTCAGGTGCCTACTTACCCCACAGTTTGTGGAAGTAGGCTTTGTAATCGAACCCTGGTTCGTAGTAGCCCGACGGGAGGTATTCCGCGGCGGATTCGTCATCGACCAGCAGGGCCGGGATGTCTCCCGTGCCTTCCCATGCCGGGACGTCCGCCGCCTTGCGCCCGACGATGTCGGCCGTCACGTAGGCGGAGTAGGGGATCGCCGAGACGTAGTTGTCAGGGATGTTGCTGTCCGGCAGGACCATCTTTTCCAGGACTTCGGGGTAACCGTCGTTGCCTGAAACCATCACGGTGCCGCCGTGCTGCTTTGCGGTCGTCGACATCGATTCGACGAAGGCGTCATAGGGCGGGATGCCGAAATCGAGTTCCGGGTCTTCCGCCAGGGCCGCGGTCCACTGCGGCGGGCCGGGTTCGGCGAGCGCAGTACCGCTGATCTGCTCTTTCTTGAACGAGCATTCCGGGCACTGATCAAAGACGCCTTCGATGCCTTTGAAGCGGTTGACGACGACGTTGTAGGCCGTGTCCTCGAAGCCGACCACGTTGGCGGTGCCACCGGTGTTGGCGACGATGAACCAGGCGATCGATTCGCCCTGGGGCGTGCCGAGCTGTCCGACGTCGGTGATGTCGGCATAGCCTTCGCTGATGCAGTTGAAGCAGACGATCGGGATGCCGGCGGCGTTGGCGTTGTCGACGGCCGCTTTGACGACCTCGTACTCGACCGAGACCAAAATGATCGCGTCGGCTTTTTCCTGAACCGCCTTGTTGATCCCCGCCGCCTCTTTCGCCGGGTCGAAGGCGCCGTCATAGGTGGGAGGCACGGTCCAGCCCATGTCCTCCAGGGCGGTGGTGATTAGTGCCGAGAAGGAACGGCAACCGCCGGCCGCCTGGGAACAGGAGACGATCTGCGCGGTCCCGGTGCCGGGGTCGAAGGTTTCGTCTTCAGCCGGTTTCGGGACTTTCGCCTGGATCGTCGCCAGGTCCGAGAATTCTTTTACTTTTTCTTCGGCCGTGGCGACGATGTCCGACCCGCCCGATTCTTCGGTACCCGCTTCGGTGCTCGCCGTTTCAGAACCGCCCGACGAACTGGAGCTGGAGTCAGAGCCACCGCAAGCGGCGACCATGATCGAAAGGGCGATGAACAGGGCGCCCATCGCTATCCAACGCGTTTGTCTCATAAGTCATACCTCTCTCTGTTGAGGCCGTCCGCGTCCCGGGCCGGCCAACCGCTTTGCCTATCGACGCGGCGCACGGCAAGGTCCACTGGCCCACGGAGCACGCTCCGATGGCCCTTCCCAAGAATCGGGACAAAATGGCTCCTCACCTCCGACTGCGTCACCCATAGTCAACGACCTCGTCCTAGAGATCACGACCATCACACTGCTCCCGGCGACGCAAATCAGCGGGGATATCCCGGAGTTCGCCTCGCCACATTCGTCGTTCCAACGACGGCACCGACGGTAGCCCGCCGTCTCGCAAGGCTGTTGTGAGTTCCAGCCAGTTCCGCGCCGACCAACTGTCGGAAGGCGATAAATCGGCGACGATGGCCCGGATCAGACTGCACTTGGGCGAACGGAGCAATCCGGTAGAGGAGGAAACGCGGGCTTGAGCTTCGGCTCCGACAACATCGGCTCCTGGACGATGCTCCGGGCTCGCCGCGACCCCGATCGCACCGCGCTCGTCTGCGGCTCGGCGCGGGTCAGCTACGCCGAGCTCGACGCCGGCGCCGCCCGCGTCGCCGGTGCCCTGCGCGCGGCCGGCATCGGCCCCGGCGACCGCGTCGCCACGGCGCTGAAGAACCGGGTCGAGTTCCTCGAGCTGCTGTTCGGCAGCGCCCGCGCCGGGGCGATCTTCGTGCCGCTGAACTTCCGGCTCTCGGCCGAGGAGGTCGCCTACGCGCTGGAGGACTCCGGCGCCGAGCTGGTGATCGTCCAGGCGGACACCCGCGCCGCGGTCGAGGCGGCGCTGGGCCAATTGGAGCGCCGCCCGCCGCTCCTCCAGG
>JAENWU010000020.1 GCA_016649905.1 Thermoleophilia bacterium | reverse complement strand
GGAATCTGGCGAGACTCGGTGGTCGTCGGGCCAGGACGCAGGGAGCCCGAATAGCAGCGCTATTTGGGCGACTGAGGACGCCGCACGGCGATCATCCGAGGCCGCCAGAAACCGGTAAACGTTGGTGGTCACACCACTAGCCGAGGAATTCGTCGAGTAAGGCGTTGAATCGCGCGGGACGCTCGAGCTGCGGGACGTGGCCCGTTCTCTCGAAGATCTCCAGGCGGGAGTGGGGAATGCGGCGGTGGTAGCTGATCGCGGCGGCGACGGGGATCACTCGATCCGAGAGGCCCCAGACGATCAGCGTCGGCATCTCGATCGTCGCCAGCCGCTCGCGGATGTCGTGGCTGACCAGGCTCTGCAGCGCGTCGCCGAAGCCGGGGCAGCGCCCGCCGGCCATCTGCTCGACCAGCAGCTCTGGCCGCAAGCGCCCTGGGTAGCGAAGGAAAGGCGCCAGGGCCAGCTGTCGGCTGCGGGGGTGGGAGACGAGCCAGCGGCCCTTGTCGGCGACGGTGCCGCCGAGCTTGCTCCAGGCGTAGGCGGTCACGGTCGCGCGCGCCTGCGGGTTCCAGGTATTGAGGATTCCCGCCGCCGACACCAACGCCAGCCGGCTGTAGCGGCGCGGCTCCGCGGTCGCCGCCTCGACGGCGATGAAGCCGCCCATCGAGTTGCCGACCAGGATCGTCCCCTCGAGCTCGAGCTTCTCGCAGAAGTCGTGGATCATCCGGCCGTAGGACGGCATCCCGATCTCCCACTCCGGCATCGGGCTGGTGCCAAAGCCCGGCAGGTCGAGGGCGATCGCCCGGTATCGGGCGCCGAAGTGCGGCAGGTTCTCGAGCCAGTTCTGCCAGCCACCGGAGATGCCGTGGAGGAAGAGGATCGGCGCGCCCTCGCCGATCTCGACGTAGTTGACCGTTGCCCCCGGCAGCTCGACACTGCGCCGGTGGGCCAGCCAGTCCACCTGCATCCACTCCGGATTGGGGTCCGGGTTGCCGTAGTCGGTACCGGCAGCGATGCGCGGGTCGAGGCCCGGGGTCTGGTTGCGCAGCTCCATCTCGGAGCAGAGAGTTAACCAACCGCTGCCAGCGGCAGAATCACCGCATGTTCGAAATGGCAATCACTGACCCCGCTGCGCTGCGCCTGCTCCGCGAGGCCGACGCGGACGAGCTCCATGCCCTGATCGAGCCTGATCGCGACCACCTCGCGCCCTGGCTCGCCTGGGCCGCGGCCCAAACTCACGCCGACACCGTCGAGTTCATCGCCAGAACCCGTGTGCAGCTGACCGCCACGGTCTGGGACCTGAACCGGGTCGAGATCGAGGCCGCGGTCGCCAACTCGCGCAGCCGCGCCATCCCCGAGCGACTCGGATACCGCGAGGAGGGGACGTTGCGCGAGGCCGAGCGCATCGGCGACCACTACCTCGACTCCGTCCTCTACGCGGTCCTGGCCAGCGAGTGGCCGCCTGCGGACCGCTAGCGCTGGTGCCTACGCGTAACCCATCCGTTCCAGGACCGGGATCTCGCGGATCTGGGGCGGCTGCAGATGGTCCCAGAGGATCCCGCGCGGGCGCTCGTACTGCCGCTCGACTTCGATCACGGCGCGCGGCGTCGCGATCATGTCGCAGGGAAGGTCGTGGGCGGTCACCATCAGGTGCTGGCGGAGGATCTGGATCGGGTGGACCGTGGTGGCCACGCAGGTGTGGCTGTCGATCTTGCCGGCGTCGACGAGGATCCCGTACTCGAGGTCGTGGTAGCCGCCGCCTTTGCCGACGCGGGCGCCGCTGAGGTTGACCGCGACCGAGCCGCAGAGGACGAAGTCGATCTCCGGCAGGTCGTCGAGGGCGATCACCCGGCCGTGCTTGAGCGCCCCCTTGATCGTCGCCGCCTCCTTCACCGCCGCTTTCGACATCTCCTTCGGGTCGAGGACGCGGAACGGGTGCGGGTCGCGCAGTCGCGGCACCGCCATGATCACCGTCTTGCCCTCGTCGAGGGCGATCCGGCGGGCGTGGGTCTGTGGCGAGTCGGGGTTGGCCTTGATCACCCGGGCGCGCTTCCAGAGCCGGTGGCCGGCGAGCTTCTCGGCCGCCAGCTTGGCGCCGGCGAAGTTGGGGATCCGTCCCTCGGCACCGGGAAAGCGCGAGACGCCCTCGCGATCCATCGCCTTCCAGACCTCCTTGCGGACCTCGTCCTTTGAACGCACGAGCGAAAGATATCCGTCTCGCCTGCCGATAAGACCGATGCAGATGCGAAATTGCAGGGAAGACCGACCATTGGACCGAACGATCCGTTTGCCTAAACTTTTCGCAACCGGATCTGAGACTGAGACGAATTGGGACGCAAGACACAAATAGCGCTGGGAGTGATCGTGCTGCTGATCGTGGTCGCGGCCGCGGGCGCGTTCGCCTATGACAGCGCCCAGAAGGACAAGATCGCCGACGGCGTCACGGTCGCCGGGGTCGACGTCGGCGGCATGGATGCCGATGAAGCCAGGGCCGCGGTTCGCCGCGAGTTGCTCTCGCCGCTGCGCCATGAGCTCGAGGTCAGCCTCGGCAGCGAGACCTGGACCCTGCCCGGCGAGAAGCTGAAGGTCCGCGCCAACATCGACGAAGCCGTCGACGAAGCCGTCGCGGAGAGTCAGGACGGCGGCCTGCCGACCCGGCTCGTCCGCTACGTCAGCGGCGGCGAACTCGACGAGCCGGTCGCCGCCGACCTCGAATACTCGCAGCCGGCGATCAACCGCTTCGTCCGCCGCGTCGCCGAGGAAGTCAACCGCGATCCGATCGACGCCAGCGTCAGCCCCGGCTCCGACTCGCTCAACGTCATCCCCGGCCAGAGCGGTCGCAAGCTGCGCGACGTGCGCCTGACCGAGGACCTCGAAGAAGCGGTGCTCAACGCCGACGCCCCGCACACCGTTGTCGCCCGCGTCCACAAGACCAAGCCCGAGGTGACCACCAAGCAGGTGGCCGGCGAGTACCCCTCGTATCTGACGCTCGACCGCGGCTCCTTCACCCTGCGGCTTTGGAAGGACCTAAAGCTGGCGAAGACCTACCCCGTCGCCGTCGGCCAGGAAGGGCTGGAAACGCCCGAAGGGCTCTACGAAATCCAGGCAAAGGAAGAAAACCCGACCTGGCACGTGCCGGAGTCCGATTGGGCGGGCTCGCTGGCGGGCGCGACGATTCCGCCCGGTCCCTCGAACCCGATCAAGGCCCGCTGGATGGCGATCTACGAAGGCGCCGGGATCCACGGGACCGAAGAAACCTCTTCGCTCGGCAGCGCCGCGTCCCACGGCTGCGTCCGCATGGCGATCCCCGACGTCGAAGAACTGTACGACCAGGTAGAAGTAGGAACTCCCATTTACATCGGCTAGGAGGGCGTAGCGAAACGATTGGCGAAACGCTGGACCTTGCACCCTGAGTCGATCTAGGTTCGCCGGACCGACAACAGAAATGGCCGGGGCGCTGCGCTAACAGCCCCCGGCCTGGCAACCAGGAGGTAAGTCCCGGTGCAAGGCAATCGTAGGCGTCAAGTGCTGTGCAAGCCCGAGAGCGTGGCCCGTGGGGTCTTGGCGATCACGCTCTCAACCCATCCACGCTGGCGTCCCATGAAGGAACTGAAGATGGAGTTCCGCTGTGGCGGGGTCGTGCGTCAGGCGATCCGCGAACTGATCGCGGTGGGCCTGATGGAACGGGAGGGAAGCGCGGTCAGGCCGACTCAGGCGGCGGTGCACTTCGAGGCGTTGATGCTGCCGTGAGGGTCACTCCCGGCGAGTTGCCGGCCGCGACTTCATGGCAGCCCGCCGCGAAGGCGAAGCGCCGCTTCGAGTTCGCGGGCGAGGCTGAGCCGTAGACGCGGCCCGCACCCGCGAGAGAGCACACGCAAGCTTGGCGAGGATCGTCAGGTCGGCGTGGAGCCGGACGCGATCAAGGCCACGGACGCGCAAAGGCTTCAGCCCCCATTCATTCTTCAGCCGCCCGAACTCGCGCTCGACCGCACCGCGCTTGCGGTAGGCAGCCTTCCAGCGCTGAGACTCGCGGGGCATCAACGGATGGAGCCGGTCGGCCTTCACCCACGTTGAGGCCGGGGAGCATTCGCCGGTCGGGCACCGCCACTTTGAAGCGCCGCGCTTGCGGTCGGCTCCGGCGAAGTCCCAAACGCCGTGCTGGCAAGCAGGCGGGCGATGCTCGCCCTTCACCACCGCGCCGGTTGCCCGCAGCGGCACGATGGCTTCGCAGTCGCGCTCGGCGCACTCGCCGTAGACGCGATTCACGTCGTATGCCTTATCCATCGCGCAGGTTGCCGCCATCGCCCCCCGGCGCTTCGCCGCGTCGATCAGCGGCGCGACGAACATCGACTCGTTGGCCTTCGCAGTCTCGACCGACCAGGCCACCGGCAGCCCGGTTGAAGCGCAGCAGGCCATCTGAAGCTTGAAGCCGTAGAAGCCGCCGCCCCTGCGCGTGGACACGGCCGACCGATGGCCCCATGAAGCGTCGGGGTCGGTGTGCCAGTTGCGTTCGGGGCCGCCCTTATAGACGTAGCGCTGGCCGTTGGCGTACGCCGGCATGTCGCTCGCGTCGATTGCGAGGTCGGTCCCGTAGCTCGGCAACTTAGAGCGCAGCCCTTCGACCAAGCCGTCGATGCAGCGCTCGACCATCTCCCCGTTGTCTCGCAGCTTCGCGGCGAAGCGGTAGACGGCCCACTTGCTCGGCGGGTTGCCCTCGCAGCCGAGGACCCGTTGCAGCTTCCAATGCTCGCTGACCAGCTCGACCACTCTGGTCCACGTCGGCAGGGAGTAGAGGGACTTCACCAGGCAGAGCCCGATCATGGTCTGGATCGGGTAGCCGGGACGGCCCGTCCAGCGGGTCTCCTGAAGCTCGGCGATCAACCGCCCAATCTCCGGGGATTCGAGGACTTTTGCGACCTCCGAAACCGGGGTTCGCGGTGCTACTTTGGTCCTGCCATCGAGTTCGTACCTCGTTAGGCCAGGCCCCCGGACGCTCCAACGTCGCGGGGGCTATTTCTTAACTCCCTGAGGGGTGAAATCTATGCGTCGATTCGGACGCCAAACCGCTTCAACAAGGGAAAAATAGGTATGCAAAGCACCCGAAAGCTGCACAAAAAAATGCGTTTGTGGCGAAGTAGCCGCAGCCGTCAAGATGCCGCTGAACGCGGCGTTTCAGCGGCTCGCATCTGGCCGGGATCAGGACTACTCTCTGAGTAATGGAGTCGTCGCCGAGCCACATCCGCCCCGTACCTGGAGCCGGGGATAAGCCTGGCGACACGGGTGGCCCAACTTCGTCTTCCCCGGACGTTGCCCCCTTCCTCTCGGCGATGCGAGAGGCGGCGGACCACGAGAGTCACAAGGAGGATCTTGCGGGAAGCAAGACGCGCGGAGCGATCACGGTCGCGGGCGCATACTTCGCTGTGGTCCAAACTGCCGCATTTGCCTCATCGGGATCGTTAGGACCGCTTGCGGGAAGCGGACGGATCTGGACCATTGCGCTCGCGGTCGGAGCCATCCTGGCTCTCACGGTTGCCATTGGCTTTGCCGTCGCGCAGCAGTGGCCACGCGATCACACGTCGTTGAACTACATGAAGATCGGCGAAGACCTGACCAGTCTCCTTAACGGGGAGAAGACTGAACCTCAGGCGGTCTACGACTTAGCGGGAAGGTACGCGGAGGTCGCTGAAAGCCGACTCGAAGCGAATAATCAACGATTGGAGCTGTATTATGCGACGGCTGTTTGCAGTGGCTTGGCTGTCTTGCTGACGACGGCTGAGATCGCCGTCTCGCTCCTGACTCGCATTTAGAACTCTCTTATGGAGAAGCCACCCGCGCCAGTCCCTGGGGACGAACCAAGCGACGACGCGCAGAACGAACCAGCCCCGCAGCCGTTACCCCCGTTCAAACCGGCGAGCGACGGTGTCACTGATGTGCACATGGAGGCCGACAAACAGGGGCCGAAGGTCGGCACGCTGGTCGCGAAGGGGAAGCTGTTCGGAGACCTCCAAGCGGACGCCATTGCCCTCGCCGGGCTAATCAAGTCCTACGCGACCACTGTCTATGAGGTCGCCAAGCACACGATGCGTCCCGGCGACCAGCCTGCAATTCCAGGCGTTGCCGCATTCCGAACCGGCTCCGCATACGTCGATTTCGTCGTTGGCACGAACGAAGCCATTGCGATGGATGAGGACTCACAGCCCGCGATCAGAGGCGCGCGCGTAGTAGCCGACTTGATGAAGGCCCGCGACGACGAGTTGGTTGACCTTGCGCGTGAGATCGGGGAAGAGGGGACCAAGGCTTACCGGAAGCTGCTGAAAGCCATCGGCGACGCCGACGACGCGAAAGTGACCTGGGAGGCCCCGGGCCGCCCCCCCGTAACCGTGTCAAGCATCGAGGCGGCGAAGGCTCACCGCACCCTCAGTCGAGAGGGCGAAACTGAAACCGACGACTTCACCGTCGTCGGTCACCTGTCGATGGCGGACGATCACCTAAACCGCTTCGTGCTCAGGCTGTTCAAAGACGGTCCACGGCACCCGCAGGTCAAAAGCAAACAGATCATCCGTGGGAGGTTCGAGGACCACGTAGGGGATCTGGTGAAGGAGCTTGGTCTCTGGGGCGAGGACGTGGAGGCCCAGATACACCTTGAACGCGAGAGAGCGGAGACGGTAGCCACCCCTCGCGAGCCGAAATTCACCCTCATGTCGGCGAAAGCCGGCAAAAAACCGGCGCCCACCCAGAAAGGGCGCGCTCCGATGCCCGGTAGCGCCGCCTTGGACGAGGGCATCGACGCCGACGTTTTCGGCGACTCCGACTAGGCGGGGGTAAACCTCGCCCGAAAGCGAGGTATCCCCGATTCAGCTACCGCAGCGAACCCGCACCCAGAGCGGCGTGGGGCCTTTCGCCAATCCCTCCTAGCGGCGCGATAACCGGCGCATTTCGGCGTCCTCAGTCGCTCGTGTGCAGAGCACACGTCGCTCCCTGCGTCCTTGAACTGCTTGGTTCTCCCGCCGCTTGCGCAGGACGAACAGAAGAGAAGACGAATCTAGGCTCGTGAATTGGGAAAGCGCTCTTGCCGAGTACGACCGCGATCTGCGGGCGCGTGGGGCGGCGGAGCGGACGCGGCGGGCGTACGGGGTCGACCTCGGCGGCTTCGTCGAGTGGGTGGGACCGCAGGGCCTCGGGCCAGACGACGTCCGCCATCGCGACGTCCGTCGCTTTGCCGCTGGGCTCTCGAACGCCGGTGCCGCACCTGCCACCGTCGCCCGCAAGCTCGCCTCGATCCGCGGCCTCTACGGCTTCCTCGTTCGCACCGAGCGGGCCGGGCAGAACCCGGCTGAGCTGGTCTCAAGCCCGAAGCGGGCGGAAAAGCTGCCGAAGGTGCTCACGACCGAGCAGATGCGGACGCTGCTGGAGCGAATCCCGTCGACGACGCCGCTGGAGTTGCGCGACCGGGCGATGCTGGAGCTCGCCTACTCCTGCGGCCTGCGCTGCGAGGAGATCGTCAACCTCGACACCGGCGCGATCGATTTCGAGAGCGAGCAGGTGCGGGTGATGGGCAAGGGATCGAAGGAGCGGATCCTGCCGATCGGCGAACCGGCGCAGCGGGCGCTGGAGCGCTACCTGCAGAAGGGAAGGCGGGCGCTGGCCGACGATCCGCGCGAGCTGGCGCTGTTCCTCTCCAAGAGCGGCCGGCGCCTTTCCAACTCCGACGTCACTCGGCGGCTGGGGCTCTGGACCCGCGAAGCGGCTCTGGCAGCCGGGGTCTCGCCACATTCACTTCGACATTCCTTTGCGACTCATCTGTTGGAGGGTGGTGCCGACCTGCGTACGATCCAGGAGTTGCTCGGCCACGCATCGATCTCGACGACCCAGGTTTACACCCGAGTCGACGCCGCCCGTTTGCGTGACACCTACGCTGCAAGCCACCCCCGCGCATGACATCGAATTCCGCAATCGACCATAGAATCCCCTGCCTCTGATGGAGACCGGGGTAAAAGAGGTAGAGCTGCGCGATCTCTGGCGCCGCTACAAGGACGAGGGCGACGACACCGCCCGCGAGCGGCTCGTGGTCGCCTACTCGCCGATGGTCAAGTTCGTCGCCGGCCGGCTCGGCGCCGGATTGCCCTCACATGTTGAGGACGCCGACCTGATCTCTTACGGCCTGGTCGGGCTGATCGGCGCGATCGAGCGTTTCGAGCCCGAGCGCGGGATCAAATTCGAGACCTTCGCGATGACCCGGATCCGCGGCTCGATCATCGACGAACTGCGCTCGCTGGACTGGGTGCCGCGCTCGGTGCGCTCGCGGGCGCGCGAGATCGAAGCCGCCCAGGCGAAACTCGAGCACGAACTGCAGCGGGCGCCGAGCGAGGCCGAGCTGGCCTCCAAACTCAACCTGACCGAGGAGGAACTGCAGGGGGCGCTGCTGGAGATCGCCAACTCCTCCGTCTACGCGCTCGACGAGCTCTGGACCGTCTCCGACTCCTCCGGCGACCAGGTCTCGCTGCTGGACACGATCGCCGACGACGGCGCCGCCGACCCGCAGGAGGCGCTCGCGACCAGCGAGGTCAAGGAGCGCCTGACCGAGGCGATCAGCTCGCTGCCCGAGCGCGAGCAACTCGTCGTCGCCCTCTACTACTACGAGAACCTCACCCTGCGGGAGATCGGCGAGGTCCTCGGGGTCACCGAGTCGCGGGTCTCCCAGCTTCACACCAAGGCCGTGATGCGGCTCAAGTCTCACCTCCAGCACGGCTGACCCGATGCGCCTTCGCCTCCCCCATGGGCGGGAGCGAGTCCTCGACCTGGAGGACCTGACGCCGCTCGAGCGAGCCACGGCCCGCTTCAACGCCAGCGAGGCGGGGCGGACCGTGACCGGGCTGGTACGGACGCTGGGCGAGCCGCGGGTCTCCGTCGGCGCCTGCGCCGGCCGCGCCGAGGAGATGCGGATCACCGTGGCCTGGGAGCTCACCTGGTACCAGTGGGCTGTCGACGTCGGTGCCGAGGGTCGTCCCGTCCTCCAGATCGCCAGCGGCGTCGACATCGCCGAGCTCGACTCCGCGGCGCGACAGTGGAACGCGACCACGGTCGACGGCGGCCGAATCGCCCTCGGATGAGCGCGCTCACGGTCAACGTCGACGGCGGCGCCCGCGGCAACCCGGGCCCGGCGGCGATCGGGGTGGTCGTCAGGGATGCCGATGGCGAGATCGTGGAGGAGCGCGGCGAGCGGATCGGCCGCGCCACCAACAACGTCGCCGAGTACCGGGCGCTGCTGCTGGGAATCGAGCTGGCCGCCGCTCACGGTGCCACCGAGCTGGAGCTGGTCGGCGACTCCGAGCTGGTTGTGCGCCAGGTGGAAGGGCGCTACAAGGTCAAGGACGCGACGATGCGCGAACTCCACACACAGGTCAAGCAGGCGCTCTCGGAATTCGACAGCTGGTCGATCCGCCACGTGCGCCGCGAGCACAATGCCGACGCCGACCGGCTCGTCAACGAGGCGCTGGATGGCTGAGTCGATCGATCCCGGCGTCGACATCGGCCACGTCCATCTCAAAGTCGCCGACGTCGATCGCGCCCTCGAGTTCTACTGCGGCGTGCTCGGCTTCGAGCTGATGCAGCGCTACGGCGAGGACGCTGCTTTCGTCTCGGCGGGCGGCTACCACCACCACATCGGCCTCAACGCCTGGGAATCGAAGGGCGGCCCACAACCCCCGCGCGGCACCACCGGGCTCTACCACACGGCGATTCGCTATCCGAGCCGCCGCTCCCTCGCCGATGCCCTGCAACGGCTGATCGACGCCGGCATTTCGCTCCAGGGAGCCTCCGATCACGGGGTCAGCGAGGCGCTCTACCTCGCCGACCCCGACGGCAACGGCATCGAGCTCTACTGGGACCGTCCCAAGGACGAGTGGCCGCAGCCCAAACCCGGCCAGAAGGTCGAGATGTACGTGCACCCCCTCGACCTCGACGGGCTGATCGCGGAACTCGGCTCCTAGGGCTTAGGAGCCGAGAATGGCTCCGACCAGGTTGGCTTTGAAGGGCTCCGTCCCCGGCACCAGTTGAACCCCGCTGAGGCCGCTGTGGGAGCGCAGGTAGGCGAGCTCCTTGCCGAGGTCGCCGACGCCGTTGGAAGCGGGCAGCGGCGCCAGCTGCAGGGTGCTGAGCACGCCGATCGCCTCGCCGGAGCCGTTCATGAAGCCGCTGCCGGAATCGCCGGGGATCCCGGGCGTCATGGTGAGGACGTTGTGGCTCCAACCGCCGCCTTCGTTCTGGACCACCACGCCCTGCTTCGGGCTCAGTTTGGTGATGCCGCCGCGCAGTTCCGAGTTGCCGTAGGAGTAGACGGTCGAGCCGAGGCCGCCGACCGTGCCGACGCGAGTTGGGCCGCCGAAGCCGGGAACGGAGGGGTTGACGCTCCCGGCATCGGCGGCGTCGAGCCGGATCAGCGCCAGGTCGTTGTAGGCGCAGGTGTCCGGGTCGGTCTCGCCAGCCGCCTGCATGGCCAGCCACGAGTTGTAGACGAGGGTGCCGGGCTGTTTGGCGCCGCTGACTTTCACCGCGGTGCCGAGCGGCAGCGAGCCGCTGGTGCAGCCATCGGTTTCGGTCTGGCCGCCGGTGCCCGAGCAGTGCGCGGCCTGGCCGATGAGGACGCTGGCGCCTTCCTGGAAGACGAAGTTGGCGGTGCACTGGCCGCCTGCGGTGAAGGTCTGCACGCCGGGATGGATCGGCGCCGAGCCGGCTGGGGCCCAGGCGGATGCGGTCATCGGGGCGAGAAGGGCCGCGGCGGCGGCGAGTACCAGCGCGGCGGTTGTGAACGTGCTTCGATTCATCGAGTTCCTCCCTTTCACTTGCACTACGGCGGCTCCCTAGCGGCCTGAACGAAAAGGGAGACTACCTAATAATGATGAGGGCTTGTCAAGTCCCACCGATCGCGAGAGGATCAGAGCATGGAGGTAGCAATCGCCGGTGGCCACGGCAAGATCGCGATCGCGCTGGGCAGGCTGCTCGCCAAGCGGGGTGATGTCGCCTTCGGGCTGATCCGTGACCCCGCCCACGAAGCCGACCTGCACGCTGCCGGGATCGAGCCGGTGCTCTGCGACCTCGAGTCCGACGGCGACATCAGCGCCGCGGTGCGCGGGGCCGACGCGGTTGTCTTCGCCGCCGGCGCCGGTCCGGGCAGCGGCGCCGAGCGCAAGTGGACGGTCGACTTCGGCGGCGCCGTGAAGCTGATCGAGGCCGCCAACGCCGAGGGGATCCGCCGCTATCTGATGATCAGCGCGATGGGGGCCGCCGACCCCCCGGCCGAGGGCGGCGGCGTCTTCGGCGAGTATCTGCGCGCCAAGGCGGCTGCCGACGAGGCCCTGGTGCAGAGTGGCCTGGAGTACACGATCGTCCGGCCCGGGTCGCTGACCGACGATCCGCCCACCGGCCTGGTCACGGTCGGCGAGGACCTAGAGCAAGGCGACGTCCCGCGCGGCGACGTCGCCGCGGTCCTGCTCGCCTGCCTCGACTCGCGGCACTCGGTTGACAGGACCTTCGAGCTGATCAGCGGCGAGGTCCCGATCGCCGACGCGATCGCCAGTCTCTGACGACGCTCGATGTATTTCCCACACTGGCGTGTGGTGGATCGAACGAGCGGCGCTAGGTGACAGGGGCGGTCGCGGCGCCGCTCTCGACCGGGTGGCCGCCGTCGCGCCAGGCGCCGACGCCCTTGCCGACGTGGACGACCTCGGCGAAGCCCTCGCGCTGGAGGATCGAGGCGGCCAGTCCGCTGCGCTTGCCGCCGCGGCAGATCGTCGCCAGCGGGCGGTCGCGGGGGATCTCGTCGAAGCGCCCGGCGAGCTCGCCGTAGGGGATGTGCAGCGAGCCGGGGATGTGCTCGCCCGCGTACTCGGACGCGTTGCGGACGTCGAGGACCAGCAGCGGCTCCGGCCCCTCGACCCGCGTCGCCAGCTCCTCCGGGTCGATCAGCTCGATCTTGCGCACCGGCCGCTCGTCCATCCGCCAGGCGGTCATCCCGCCCTCGAGGAAGCCGCGCACCCGCAGGCCCACGGCCGCCAGCAACTCGGCGGCATCGCGCTCGTCGCCGTCGGAAGCGGCGACGACGACGATCTCAGCGCCGGGCGGCGCCACCCGCGAGACCTTGGTCGCGAAGCCGGTGTCGTAGGCGGAGGTGCTGAGGGCGCCGGCGATGTGGGACTCGTCGAACTCCTCGTTGGTGCGGCCGTCGATTACGACGGCCCCGTTGGCCACGCACGCCTCGACCTCGTGTGGGGTCATCGCCGTCGGCGTGCCGAAGTCGTCGACCAGCGGGCCGCGGTTGATCGCGACGATCTCGGCCACGTTGGGCGGTTTGTCGCCGAGCGAGCCGACCGCGTCGGCGACGAACTCCGCCTCGTCGGTGATCGCCAGGGCGCGGTTGTGCTGGCGCTCGAAGCCGATCGTCGAGGAGCTCTTCAGGTCGAGGCCGGAGCCGCCGCAGAGCGAGCCGCCGAGGTGCCCGGGCCAGACCTCGACCTCGTCGTCGAGCACCAGCAGCCGCTCGTGCAGGGAGCGGAACATCTCGGCGGCGCCTTCGCGCGGCTCCACCGCCAGGTCGGGACGGGCGACGTCGCCGATGAACAGCGAATCGCCGCCGAGCAGCGCCCACGGCGCTCCGTCGCGACTGGCGTCGCGCAGCAGGAAGGCGGTGTGCTCGGGCCGGTGCCCGGGCGTGTGGACCACCTCGATCGAGAGGTCGCCCAACTCCAGCACCCAGCCGTCGCCGAAGGGCTCGTGCTCGAACTCGGCCTCCGCCAGCTCGTGGATGTGGATCGTGGCGCCGGTCGCTCGCGCCAGCCGGCCGTGGCCGGAGACGTGGTCGGCGTGGTTGTGGGTCTCGAGGATGTGCGCGATCCGCACCCCGTGCAGCCGCGCCAGCCGCCGATAGGGGTCGATGTCCCACTGCGGGTCGATCACCGCCGCGACGCCCGATTCCCGGTCGGAGACCAGGTAGGAGGCGCAGCCGAGGTCCTCGTGGATTATCTGGCGGAAGAGCATCGTCAGCGCCTGAGGCTAGCGCGGTTGGAGAAGGCACAGCGACCCGCAAATCGCCCTGGGCCCGCGCGTCTAGATTGGAAGCGGTCGGTCCCAAGCACGAAGGAGAGGTCCCGAGATGTCGGCAGCCGCTGCCCCCGAATCCCTGCTCCCGCTCAGCGCCGAGGAGCTGCTGACGACGACCCGGGGGGTGCGCAAGCGACTCGACTTCTCCCGCCCGGTCGAGCGCGACGTGCTGCGCGCCTGCGTCGCCACCGCCCTGCAGGCGCCGTCGGGCTCCAATCGCTGGGCGCTGCAGTTCGTGATTGTCACCGACCCCGAGCGGCGCCGCGCGATCGGCGAGGCCTACCGCGCCGGCTATGAGACCTACCGCAGCCTCGACGGCGTCTACATCGGCAGCATCGGCAAGGGCGACCCCGACCGGGACGAGCAGCAGCAGCGCACCGCCGGCTCGGCCGACTACCTCGCCGAGCACATGGCAGAGGCGCCGGCGATCGTCGCCGCCTGTGCGCCCGGTCGCGCCGAGGATGGGCCGGCAATCCGCAAGACGACTCTGCTCGGCAGCGTCATGCCGGGGATGTGGTCGTTCATGCTCGCCGCCCGCCTGCGCGGGCTCGGCACCTGCTGGACGACCGTCGGCCTGTTCGAGGAAGAGGCCACCGCCGCGGCGTTCGGGATCGACGTGGACGAGGTCACGATCGCCGCGATCGCCCCGGTCGCCTACACGCGGGGGAACGAGTTCAAGCCGGCGCTGCGGCCCGATCCCGACGAGGTCATCCACTGGGATCACTGGTAGCGGTGGCCTAGTGGGCGGTCTCCCCGAGCGGATCGGGTCGCGCCTGCGCCTGCCGGCGATCGCGGCGCCGATGCTGCACGTCTCCGGCGTCGAGCTTGTTAGCGCCGCCTGCCGGGCCGGGGTGATCGGCGCCTTCCCGGTCGCCAACGCGGGTGGCGCCGAGGAGCTCGACCGCTGGCTGACCGCGATCGAGGCGGCGCTCGACGACGGTCAGGCGGCCACGCACTGCCCCAACCTGATCGTCCGCGATCCCCGCCTGCCCGAACAGCTCGAGGTCGTCGTTGCCCACCGGGTGGAGATGGTGATCGCCAGCGTCGGCTCTCCCATGCCCGTGATCGGGCCGCTGCACGAGGCCGGCACCCTCGTCTTCGCCGACGTGGCGACGCTCGAGCACGCCGGCAAGGCGGTTGCGGCCGGGGTCGACGGGCTCGTCCTGCTGGTCGCCGGGGCCGGCGGTCAGACCGGCTGGATGAACCCGTTCGCCTTCGTGCGCGCGGTGCGCTCCTTCTACGACGGGCCGATCGCCCTCGCCGGCGGGATCGGCGACGGCCACGCCCTGCGCGCCGCGATCAGCCTCGGCGCCGACCTCGGCTACATGGGCACCCGCTTCATCGCCAGTGAGGAGAGCATGGCCACCGAGACCTACAAGCGGATGCTGGTCGAGAGCACGCTCGACGACGTCGTCCTCACCGCCGCCTTCACCGGCCTGCCAGCGAGCATCCTCGCGCCCTCGATCCGCGCCTCCGGCCTCGACCCCGAGGCGCTCGACGAGTCGATTACCCCCGACGGCGCCGCCGCGCTCTACGGCGTCCGCGCCGAGGGCGCCGGGCCGCGGCGCTGGACCGAGATCCTCAGCGCCGGCCACTCGGTTTCGGCGGTCGAGCGGGTCGAAACCGCCGCTGAGATCGTCGCCCGCACCCAGGTCGAGTACAGAAGCTAAGATCCGCCCCTGTGCGGCTGTAGCTCAGCTGGCTAGAGCGTCTGCTTGCCATGCAGAAGGTCGAGGGTTCGAATCCCTTCAGCCGCTTCGTACGGAATCTCGCTCTAGGGCGGGATTTCGTCGTTTATGGAGGCGCAAAGGGGAAATGGAACCATCCCCTCATATCGTCGTCATTTTGGGCACTAGTGCCCAAAATGACGCGGATACGTGAGGATTAGCCGCGATTCCGGCCGATCCGCCTCGCTTTCGCCCAGCGGCGGAGCTATAGATCAAGCAGCCTCGGCGGCGGCACTTACGCGATCAGCTCCGGCCGGTTCTCCACCTTGCCCGTGAGCGTATATTTCAACTTCTGAAGGTGCCCGGTGTCGTAGGGCACGGCGACTCCGGGGAGGCCGTCGAAGTCATCGAAGCGCCGATATAGCTGCCCGCGGAGTGCGACCAGACCAGCGCCGTGCGCGGGCGCCAGGCTGTTCTCCCTGCCCTTCAACGCCATCACTTCAGGTCCGGGTTCACCCTGAATGTATTTCCAGTCTCCCCGACGGGCCTCCAAACCTTCGATCAGCGCAGGCTGAGCCGAGGATCCCGTGACGGTGATCTGCCTGGGCCCGAGCAGCATGATCGGGCCAGCCAACGATCGACCGATCAAGGAACCGGCCTGATACAGGGCTCGGGCGAATGCTGACGAGGTGTCGGATTTCTCCATCATTACCCGGATACCTTCAGTATCCCCCACGTCATTCTCGAGTAGGCCTGAATTTCGCACTCGCTTCACGACCGCCCGCGCACTGGCGACGGACTCTAGGCAGATCTTCCGCCCGCAGTGGCACTTATGCGATGGTGTTAGCGCGATCAGCCCGTCTCCACGCTTACCCAGTTCATCGATGTCGGCAGCGGAGATCGGAAGATGAGCGATTTCACCGGCGAAGCCTCGACCTTCGATGAGGTGGGAGTCGAGGAACGCTGACCGCTGGTCGCAATGCGTGGCGAGGAGGACGATTCCGGCGCCGATGCTTCCTCCGATGCGAATGACCAGAATCGGTCCGCTTCGGCCATCGGTGATGGGATCCATCGCTCGGTCGCGAGTCTTGTCAAACGCCGCGCTGATGGCCACCGCGTTGGCATCGTTGATCGCATGGGACCGTACGACGTCGGACCCCGTTGCCGTCGACCACTGGTCCAGTTGAAGCCGGGCCGCGACCGCGTCGGTCACGGGCAAAGGATCACGTGCCCACTGTGGATGGGGCAATACCGTGATGCTCGGGTGCTTGGTTTCGGCGTCGAGCGGCGAGGGCCAGGCGACGGACACGCCGATCAGCGGGAGTTGGCCCCCCGGTGATGCGCTGACGCCAGCCTCGAGGATCGCGTAAGCCAAGTCTGCCAAGCGATTCAGCAAGAGCGTACGTGACAGCTCGGTCAATTGGCCAGGGTGAGGCGGACATTCGAAACCGAAATCGATCCGCCCGTTCGGATCGACCAAGGCGCCTCGCGCCGACTCAGTCCCGATCGACAAGGCCACTACTGAGCCAAGGCTGCGGGAGAGCGAATGGTCTGCCTCGATCTTCCCTTCCGCCAACAGGTCACGGAGACCTCGACGGCCGGTGTCGGGGTCGAGGCGCGCGCGCCGCCAGAGCTCCGTTTTGCTCAACGTGGCCTTGGTTTGGCTCAGGGGACCTCCCTGAGCCAAGACCGCGTGAAGGATCCGGCTTCGCGTCCTCCGCGTGCTGGGGTTCTTAACTGGCGCCAACGCCTACTCGTGCGCGTCCGTCATGGATGGAAAAGCTGATTTTCCCCGGCACTCAAATCTCGATCGACCTGACAAAATTCCGTTTGGTTCCACCGCAACGGGAAGGGAGGGGAAACCAAGTTGCCGATAGCCCTTGATAGGGCATGGTGCATCGGTGTGATCAATATTTGATTGCCATGTCCAACCGGACGACTCGCCCTTGAGGCGATGGCTCCGGCCCTTGTTTCGCTTGACGGAGTTAGCCGCGCCACAAGTACTGGTGCGGCTAACTCCGGCGTTAGCTGTAGCGCTGGGGTCGAGTGTCGTCGCTGAGATTGCAGGGCGGATCGCATCGGCTCTCTCCTAGTGGGCGTCGACCCAGCAGAGGACAGGCAAATCCCCGTCGCCCCGCCAAGCGTCCGCTGCATCCTATCGGTACGTTGCAGTATTGGATTTGACCCACATGCCTTCCCTGCTTCCAACGATGGCGATCCTCCTCGCCAACTACGACCTCGATCGGGACTACCTCTCGAACTTCGAGCCTTTCGTCATCGACCGCATCAAGGAGTGGGCCGACGGATCGGAGGTCCGCCCGAAAGCTTTGGCCGAAGAGATGACCAAGGCCTATCACCTTCCGCCGATCCCGCTAAATACCGTCACCGACCTGCGTAATCGCGCACAACGCGATGGATACCTGATCGATGCGGCCGGCTCCAAGCACCTGCCGAACCGGGGCAAACTCGACGAACGACCCCCGCTGGCCGCTGAGAAGAACGAATTCCTTGGCCATTTCAATCACGTGGCGAAGTCGATCGCGTCCTACGCGCGGAGCATTCACGGCCTGGACTGGACCAGGACACAGGCCGAAGAAGCACTGGAGCAGTTCGTCGACGAGTTCAGCGTCGAGCTGGCGGTGGCCAAACGAACTGGCGACCTCGGTAGCGCGCCTACCCTCGAGCGTAACGAAGCTCTGACCGTGGTTCATGGATTCGCCCGCCACGCCTTATCCGAGGATCCCACCAACCTCCAATACCTCGAAGAGGTCGTCCAGGCCTCCATGCTGACGAACGTCCTCTACTTTCAGGATCTCGGCAGTTGGAGACCGGAGTTCAATGCCTTGGTCGCGTACCTCGACACGACGGTCGGGTTTCGTGTGCTCGGGCTTACGGACCCGGAGGTGTCCGAAGCAGCGCAGGAGATGGTGTCCCTCCTAGGAGCCTTCAACGTCCCGGTACGGGTTTTCGAACACACCGTCGTCGAGATGGAAGGCGTGCTCAACGGGATCGAACACAACCTACGCACCATTCGCACCAGAGGCATGCCTGATCTGGAGAAGCTCGCTCGACAGGGACAGGAGGTTCTTTCCCATGCGATCCGCGAAGGATGGACTCCTGCCGATGTGAAAGAGGTGATCGCAAACCTGGAAAAGCGGCTCGCTGACCAGGAAGTCCAGAAAGCACCAACGCCGGCCCACGCTCGCAACTTGACGCTGGACGAGTCCCGCCTGGAAGAAATCCTCATAAAGCTGAAATTTCGGAGAAAGGGCCAGCGCGAGAAAGACATTCAGTCTTTGACCGCCATCCACATCCTTCGAGGAGGACGCTCCTTTCGGCAACTGGGCGAGGCGAAGGCGATCTTCGTGACCTCCAACGAGCGTGTTGTCCGCGCTGGCAACTGGTGGTTTTCTGATGAAGGGAAGCGCAGCCCGGTTCCTCAGTGCATCAGTGACATCTCGCTCACCACCCAACTTTGGCTGCGGAAGCCGGAAAGTCGGCCGGAGGTAGCCCGCAAGTTCCTGATCGCAGAGAGCTTCGCCGCCCTGAATCCTTCGCCGGAGCTTTGGGAGCGCTACCTCAGTCGGATCGCCCAGCGCCATGATCGCGGCGAGATCACCGAGGAGGAAGTCAAGGTCCTCGTTTTCTCAGCCGAGGCGAAGGAGGGTCTGATGGAGGTGACCCACGGCAATCCCGATCATGTCGATGAGGAGGTGGTCGGGGAGGTGCTGGCCCGATACCAGGGCCAAGTGAGGGCGCCACTCGTCAAAGAGGTCGGTCAGGCAAAGATGGATTCCGATGAGTTGCGGAGCGAGCTCGCCAGCCGCGATGTGGAGCTCGGCGAACAGAAGGAACGACTTGCTAGTCAGGATCGTCAGCTGGGTGACCAACAGGAGGAGCTTGACAAGCTTGTCGATGCCGAGCAGCAGCGCGCAGAGCGCAGGAAGACGCGGGAGCGGAGACGCAGACTCGCTCGGCGAATAGTCGGCGTCCCCCTCGCGATCCTCGTCCTCGCGGCGACTTTCGACGCTTGGCTCGCGGATTGGGTGAGCGAGCCGGTTGGCCGTGCAGCGGTCGGGTTTGCCGGCGCGTGCATCGCGATGATGCTTTTCGCCTTCGCCCTCAGCAAGACCTGGAGATGGGCTGTGTCGGCAATGGTGGTCTCAGGCAGCTTTCTTGCTGTTTTCTTCGGCCTTGTGGCAGTTGCCGACCAGACGAACCCGACGGATCAGTCAGGTCCTTCTAAGGGCCACACGCGACACGCGTCCATCAAATAGTGCCATCCCACGGCGGGTCGCAGGGAGTCAAAACCGCCATCTCATATTTCGGGCACTTCGGCGGGAAGTGCCCGAAATGCCGCATATCGATGCCTGTCCGCGCATATTTACGCTCGCAACGCGCGAGTTGGCCGATCACGAAAGCCCCTGTAAATCGGCTTAATCGAGGGTTGTCTTGTGCGGGGCGATTGACGGCGATTTCGGCCGATTCTCGCACTCGCCCTTCGAGGGGAGCTGGGGCCCTCGGGGCCTCAACTGGCGCTACGCCGACGGCTCGCGCGAAGCCGGCGATTGGCGAGCCTTCGAGGAATAGCGCGGCATCGCGCTTGGCGTAGCCGAGGCCCGCGGGACCGGCTTCCCGAGCGCTATTTCGCTTGCTTCGGCTCACGCTCGAGGAGAGACTCCCCTCCCGCCCGCCGCCCAGCGGGAGCTCCTACGCACCCGACTAGACTGCGCCGTCGGACTCCCCGGTGAGCAGCCACTCCCGCAGGTCCACCAGGAAGGCGTAGTCCTCTTCGCTGATCGCGCCCCCGTGGGAGACTTCGTTTCGGATCGGGTTAAGACGCTTGATCCAGCCCAGGCGGTTTTTCCAGGTACCGGAGAGATCCTCGTCTTCAGGTCGCGTGTAGTGAGCGGCGAAGCGGCTTTCCCAGAGCGCGTTGGTGCAGGACTTGATCACCTCGTAGTAATCGACGATGTACATCATGTCCCAGCCGCCCACCTGTTCTGATGGGTCGAGGTCGAGGTTCTTCTCAATCGCCCGCTCGGCGCTCTCCTTGCGGATCTTGCGCGGGATCCCGAGGCGTTCCCAGTCATTGCCGTGCTCGTCCTCCAGCCGCTCGCGGATGTCCTTCTTGAAGAAGGCCTCAAGGTCGCCGACGATCTCCCGGGCCTGATTGGTGTACTGCTTGTCCTGGGCTTTTTCCCACTCATCGAGGCCAGGGGCTTCGAAGTTGGGCCGCGCCGCGCGCACCGCCTGCTGGAGCTTTCGGTAGTACTTCGAGCCGGCGCCCGAGCCGTAGTTCGTGCGGTATTCGACGCCATCCTCGCGGCTCAGCCCCTCGAGGTGGTCTACCAGCGAGTCCAGATAGGGGCGACAGGCCTCGACCATTTCCCCGGTGCTGGTGCTGAGCGGATTAACTCCCTCGTCCTCGATCACGGTTTCAACGATGTCGCTGAGTACTCGCAGGAGCGCCTCGACCCCGTTGTTCATGAAGACGAAGCCGCCCTCGGCGCTGCCGTACTGCCATTGCGCGGGCAGCCCCTCTTTGAGGATCTCGAAGCTGGCCTCGAGGAACGGCGTTAGGAGGTCGGCGGTCGGCTGGTTGTCACCTGCGTAGAAGGTGCCCACCTCTTTCGCACCCGCTTTCGTGAAGCTGCCGATGAAGTTTCCGCGCCGCAGACCGTTGTCGATCGCGTCGATCGTGATCGACCTCGAGTGCGTTTTGGCGTTCTCACCGATGATCACCCGGTCAAAGAGCGGCGAGGACTTCTGCTCGCCGAGGTGCTGCGCGATCCTCAGGCGCAGGGCCTTTGCGCGCTGGCGGTAGTCGTCTGAGGCCCAGAGCAGGTCCGAGTTCAGCGTGTTCCGCAGGTTCTTGGGAACCGCCTGCTGGTTCTCGTTGATCTGCATGAAGAGGCGAACCTGCTCCTCCCTCGGCAGGTCGACGAAGGCGACGACCGGGACCAGGTCGGTCTCGGTCCGGCTTGAATCGGCGTACCCGTAGAGGCGATGCTGCCCGTCGATGACGTAGGCGGCCCGGTAGGTCTGCGGCAGGTGCAGGAGCCCAATTTTCGAGGGTCCGGGCGATTTCGGAGCGAGGTCGAACTGCAGCCCACCTCTCCTTTTTCCGGTTTCGATGTTGAGGATGATCGAGTTCGGGAAGAAGCCACCCCCCTCGACGAACTCGGCGACCTTCCTCAGGCGCGATTTCTTGATCAGCCGCTGATAGGTGGGCATCAGCGCGCTGTTGGCTTGGTTTCGGTGCAGCACGTAGGACATCTTCAGCAGGCGGGCGGGCTCGATCGCGAAGGAGAAGTAGGTGTAACCGCCCATCGAGCCGCGGATCGCCGGCACTTCCGGCTCGAGGTTCGGGATCTTCGTCCCGGCGAACAGCGCGCCGAGCAGCTGGTATTTCGCCGCGGCCCCCAGGTGCTCTGCCAGCCGCAGGTAGTACTCGACCGTGTCCTCGTCGACGTGGAAGATCTGGGCGCCCTCGACACGCTCTTTGACCTGCGCGGAGAGGGTGTAGTTGTTAGTCGCGAGCAGGAAGCGGATCTTGTGGTCGGGGTACTCTTCTTTAACCCGCCGGACGATCCCCTGCCGCCGTCCCGAGATCGCCTCGACCTCCTTCTTGAACTGCCCAGGGCGGATCGTCTCAGAGGATTTGCACTCGATCAGCAGCACCGACTCCTCATCGGCCGCGAATACGTCGATCTGCTGCTTTGCGCTCGGTGCCGACCCATAGCTCAGCTTGAAAGAGCCGTCGCGATTCAGGTGCGGGAACTGCAGCTGCGCGCACATCGCCCAGACGCGGTCCTCGAAGGCTCGCTCGTGGCGCTTCTCGCGCCGCATTTTGGTCCGGGTTTTCAGCTCCTTCTCGACAACCCAGCCGTCGGCTTCGTAGGCCTCGACCTTCCCCTTCGAAATCGTCTCGAAGGCGTGGGGCAAAAGCCGCTTCCGCGTCTCGCCTTTGATTTTGTTGAACGCCAGCAGGTGATCGCTGATTGCCTCCCCGGGAACCGAAATCGCCCCCGCTTCCGTCTCCGCCCTCGCCATCAGCCGGCCGTCTCCAAATTCGTGAAAAGAAGCTCTTTCGCGCTGCCCCGTATTGCGTTCGCTCCTCCCACCGAGTTGCGTCGGCTGGTCTTGATCACCGAGTCACCCTTGTCGAACAGCTCGACGATCGAGTCGTGCGCCGCGTTGGCGAGGATGTAGTGGGCGTCGCGCTCCTTGATCTCGTCAACTAGCTTGCTGAGGCGGCGCTGGTCCTCAAAGGAAAAAAGCCGCTGGTTGTACTTCACGAATCCATTTTCATTGTGGGCGACCGTGTAGGGGGGGTCGAGGAAGACGAGGTCCCCGGCGCCTACCCGGTCGATGCATTTGGCGAAGTCGTCGGCTTTCAGGGTGGCCTGCTCCAGTCGAGAGGCCACCGCCCGCAGCTGCTCTGCGGTGGGGATGTGGGCGATCCTCTCGCCGCCGAAGGGCACGTTGTAGGTACCTGCCAGGTTGACGCGGTAGATGCCGTTGAACGAGGTGTGGTTCAAGTAGAGGAAGCGGGCGGCACTCTCGATCAACCCGCCTGGAATCGATGCCCTGACCTTGTAGTAGGTCTCTTCGTCGCGGGCGTACGCCCGGGCCTTGTTGGCGACCCGGGTCGGGTAGTCCCTGATCGCCTCGAAGGCAGAGATCAGCTCCACGTTGGTATCGCTGAGATGAGCTTTCGAGAACGGGCCCAGGGCCAGAAAAACCGAGGCGCCGCCCAGGAAGGGCTCGTGATAGGCGGCGATCTCGGTCTCGCCGACCAGCTTCCTTAGCTTCGGGATCAGCCACCGCTTGCCGCCGACCCACCGCAGCGGCGAGGCCACCGACGCAGTCGTCTCGCTCGCCTCCGTCGTCACCGGTGCAACCCTATCGCCGTGAGTTGTAGTCGAGGATCCTGAGTACCCACTCAGTACCTGATGGAAGTGCTGAAGCGTCTGCAGGGTGAAGCGGGCCTCGTCCTCGGCAACACCGAGGAAAGCCGGGAAGACGCCGAGACGAGGCAGCGCTTCGTTCAGGGCCGCGACGCCTGCGAGCGGCTACTGGCGGAACTCGATCCAAGGTCCGGCGAGCGCGCGTGACGGCCACTCTTACCATCGGCCTGCTGTTGCTGCTTTATCTCTTCGGCTTGGCACTTCCCGCCCTTGCCAAGCGTTCCTCCTCCAGAAGCCTCGCTTCTGCCAACGCGTTCGGCCGATCGCTCAAGCGGTCCTCGACGTCCGAGAAGGAGAGGAGCGGATAGCTGTCAATGCTTCGCCCTCTGGCATCGGTGTTGTGGATCTCCCAGCCCTCGGGTCCGGTGAATACGACGACTCGGTAGCGCTCGCCCAGGGAGAATTCACGCATGCCTGCCGCTCGCTCGAACTCGCTGAGAATCACTGAGGAGACGATAGCTCGGCCGCTGGCTACCGAAGTTGGAACCGACCAGCAGCCATAGACACGGCCGCGCGGGAAAAGAGGAATCAAACGCTGTGGCGGTTTGATCGTCGCCATTGAAAGGCGGCCCAGGGGCGCCGCGAGCCGCTTCGTAGGCCAGTAAAGGGTCAGTCCGTTGCGAAATCGCCCGGCAGATCGTCGCGGACTAGAGACCGGCTCTCTTGTGTAGGTGGAAGGGCCGGTAACAGCCGGTCGCCTGGCTACAAAGGAGATCAACATGCCGATCAAGCACCAACCTTGGCCCTCAGACGATGACGGGTCGCCGGAGATGCGGCTGCCCAAGTGGTACGGCTCCTCCTCGCCGCGACTCGCCACGTCCGAGCGAGGGCCGCATCGCAAGAAGGCGTGGGAGCCGTACGACGACGAGACCAAGCGCTTGATGCGCCTCTATGACGACATGTACCAGCTACAGGCAAGCGAGAAGGTCGTCCCGCTGCTTGAGGATTGGAAGTGGCGCGACAAGATGGAAACGGCCGCAGAGAAGCAGCGCTACCTCGAACCCATACTGGCCCGCGTGCGAAAGGCACCCGAGAAAAGCCAGAGCGAGTTCATCTTCCTGCTCCTCGTCTTCGAGGGCGTGCGGCGGGGGGTCGAGCGGTTGCTCTTGGACGTGCGCTCCGGGCTGGACGCGCCGTCTGAGGCGCCGGCAGCCTTCCGCCGGGAGGAGGCGAAGCGCCTCGCTGAAATCGAGCGCGGGCGACTCGTCGACGTCACGCGACAGGCGATGTTCGAGGCTATCTACCGATTCCCGACTCCTCCTCCGAAGCATCTGTTCGGCTGGCTGCGCGAGACGGTTGCCCACTTCACTTTGACCTTCCTCCACGGTGAGTTGGCGGAAGTGCAGACCACCAAGCTGCGGGCTCAGGAGGCTGAGGCGATGCAGGCTTTCCTCCGAGGGTTCGAAGACGTCGACCCTCCGAAGATGGGCGAAGCCGGCGGCTTCCGGCAGTGGCATTTCGGCGTTCGCTGGCTGTACGAGCCCGTTGCCCAATACCTGAACCACTACGAGGTTCGCTCGGTATGTCGCACCGCAGTGGACCGATTGCCCCGCCGCCAGCGGGAGGTCATCGACGGCGAGTTCTACGCCGATCTCGCGCCAGCGGAGATCGCCGAGGCACAGGGCGTATCTCGCTCAACTGTCTACAACTCGAAGGCTCAGGCACTCGCCAATCTCGGCAGCGACGATTCCTTCTTCATGGCTCTCCACGGCATGCAGCTCGTTCGCGACACCGAGCGCGCGGCTCAATTGAAGGAACGCTATCCGGACGGCCACATGAAAGACGGACGGCGCCGGGTGGTGATCGGGGAGGCTGCTTAGACAATTTGGGCGTTTCGCAGATAGTCGGGTGCGATGGATGCCGAGTTCGACATTGCGCGGCTTGAACACAAGACCGCTGTCGTCCGTTATCGCACGGTTCGACTCGAAGTCCAAGCGCGGAAAATTCAGCTTGCGATCGCCTTCCTTGGCTTCGGCTCAGCAGCGCTCGGAGTGCTCGGAGCGCTGCTGATCGTCACGAGGGTCTAGCCGCCCCCCTCGCCCCTGCTGACTGTGGCTTCGGTGCGGGCTTCGAGCAGACCGATGTCGTTTCGGCTGGGCGGGTGTCCGTTCGGCTCGCTCAATCTCGCCACTCGTAGAGAGCCGTAAAAGGCTCTGGCCAAGTGGGGCCGTAGACCTGTCCGACCAGATCGAGGTGAGCTGGGTCGGCGCTTGCCTCGATCTCCTCTAGGTAGGCGAGGAGATCTCGTCCCTGGTCGATCGAGTAGAAGCGGGTCGCCGGCAGGAGGTCGCTTTCGGCGGCGATGATCTCGAGGTAGCGCTTGCACTCTCGGTCCACGAGGAAGGCATCGACGTAGGGGGCGAAGTGGGCGATCGCGGCGAAGTCGAAGTAAGCGCCCGGTTTGGCGGTTTGGCCCGATCGAGCTAGCTCGATCACCTGAAAACGAACCTCTGCTGGGTACCCGTGGGGCATCTGAATCCTCCTTGGTGCCGAAGGACTCTAGAAACAGGACTCCGTCAAGACGGGGGTAGATCACGGTCTCCGTCGAACCTGGTCCGGCTCAGCCGGCGAGTGCGCGCTCCAAGCTCCGGGTCTCATCCTCAAGGCCCTTCAGGGCGGTTTGGATTATCGACCGTGCCTCAGCTACAGGATCAACTGCCATCGCTCTCCTCCTGGTCGACCGGCGGAGTATCGACCTATCTATTGCGACGGAATGAGATGCGCAGACTTTTTCTTACCGCTCGAAGCCCCTCCCGTATAGGATCAGCGCGTGCGAATCCCAGACACCCCCCAACACTTGGTCAGACGGGGATCTGCTTGGCAGGCCATCGGGCCTCGACGGGCCTCTAGGGGCATCTGATGCAGCTAGACGGTTCGACAGCCGAGGCATGGACTCGATACCGGACGGCGGTTAGCGCTCTCTATCCGCAGGTCGACGGGAGGCGAAAGTTCGTCGGGAGTGATGCTCCAGAACCCGAGATAGAGGAGATCGCCGACAGATCCAGCGATCTCGAAGAGGCGTTGTTTCGGCGAATACAGGAGGAGCCACGAGAAGCTGGCGAAGTCGAGACGGCGATCCTCCTCGCGGCGGCATTCGATGCGACTGTCGGCGGCGATTTGCTTTACGCGCTGCGGGGGGAGGCCCACGCCGAACATCCAGAGGTCGAGGTTCCCACCGCGATCGAGGAAGAAACGCCCTCGTCAGAGGAGCGGGAGCGGATCGACGATCTGTTCGATATGGCGAAGCAGGTATTCCCTGAGATCGCCGGCGCCGCCCCCGACCCCGCCTCACCAGAGGTGCGAACCGAGCGCGCGATCGAGGAACTACTCGGCAGCGCTATCCCAGTCGCGGCTGAGTTCGGGACCGGCGTGCTGAGCGCCGGAGCGGGGACGATGGTCGCGGCACTGGGGCCCTTGGATTCGATCCGAAACGTGGTGGCGCGCGCCGGGGGCCGTTTGCTCCATGCCAGCAGGCTGCTTGCGAACGCGGTCGAGAAGCTCGTCGGCCTTCTCGCGATCGAGTCCGAGGCAGGGATCGACATCGGCCTCGAGGAGATCGGTGACGCTCTCAGCTCCCGCATCAAGACATTGAAGGAGGAGGCCGTCCGCAAGGTGGTTCGCGTAAAGAGAGCCAAGCTTCAAATCACGAGCCTGCTCGCCGGCAAGCAGGTCAGTGAGGTGCAGATCAAAGGTCTTGACACGGAATTCAATGACCTCTGCCGGGACTTCAGAAGGAAGATGGCGTTGGCCGCCAAGATTCGCAAGGGAATCCGATTCGGCGCTCCCGCACTCATCGTCGTCGGCGCGGGTGTGCCCGGAAAGGCGGCCGTATCCGCTGCTTACGGGGTGGGCTTGACCTACTGCCTGCTTGCTGTCGCCGTCCGCCTTGACACGGTCCCCGGGTGGACTGCAGGGGTGCCAACCATCCTTGAGCACACCACCGGTCCGCCGATCGTGGAATTCAAAGTCGAACACCATTCCATTTGAGCTGATCTCGTCAACGAGCCCGCGCAATCGCGCACGCTCAGCTCGACCGCAATGGATCCTGCCCGTGGGGAAGGTCTGCTTCTCCCGCTCGAGGTCAGCTTCAACGGCCCGCCGATGATCAGGCGACCCCGCGGTGTCCTCTCGCCGGCAGCGATTACCCCTCTGGCCGCACGACACAACAGTCCGGCCTCTCTCCGGCAGGGGGCAAGCCAGTTGCCTACAGGCTCGCGATGCCGGGAGGCGGTGCGCTCAGCGCCGCTGGTGCGCGCACGAGGCCGCTTGGGGCGCCGCGAGGGCGTCGTTAACGTCCTCGTCACTGAGCTGCAGCCTCGGCAGTTGGGCGAACAATCGAAGGCCCAGGTCAGGCGAATGGTGCCGATCGAGGACGGGGGAGAGCACGGTGATCTCGACGAGCTTGCTATGCGGCGACGCGCCCGCGAGATGGCGGTGGCAGAGCTTCGAGCGGTCGTCCCTGCAGGGCACAGCTTTGGGCGGCGGGGACGCTAAAGGGCATCTGTCGGCTTCACGAAAGTGTCGGCGTCGCTAGTCCCTATCCTGGTACGACGATGGATCAAGCACATGCATCAAGTCTCTCCGACGACCTTTCGGAAAAGTGGTCCCGATGGGACACGGCGGGAGACGGTGATCCACACGAGGCGCGCAGCAACGAAAGAAGCGTCAAGGCGGCGGTTTTCAACCAGTGCCTCGACTTCGTGCCTGACGAGTCGGTGGCGGAGGTAATCGAGCGCGGCGAGGATTCGCCCGTGCTCTTGGCGGTTGACGGCGACTACCTCTACGTGCTTTCGGTGAAGTCCCCAGGAACCGGGGAGGGACCGGCGACCACCGAATGCGAGCTACACCACATCAATCCCAAACGGTCAACGGTCACCTGTCAGACCAAGTTCATCGGTGAGCGAGTTAACGAGGCCACCCTTCCGCGGGAAACGACCTGGAGCTTCGAGGTCGGGGCTTTCAAGATTCGGTTTGAGACGCTTGTAAATCCGAACCACGACAAGCTGGGGACTGGCGAGGCCATCGCACAGGCGCTCGCGAAAGCAATTGGCTGGAAAGAGTTCCCGTGAAAGGTCACCCCGACTGAAATCCGCGACTGGCTCGACACCGCTGCCACCGGGGTCAGCCTCTACCTGGCCTGGCGGTGGCGTCCACACGGGGGGCGCCGCGACGTGACGATCAATGCCCCACCAGCCACCACCCGCGCCGTGATGCCGACGCCTGCGATCCTGAATCTCTCGCCCGCCCGAGGCACGAGCAGCACCCGCATGGCCTTGAGGTCAGGCCGTGGGATGCTCCCCAGGTGATGAAGTTGGCGACCATCCACTTCGACGGCGGCGGGCAGAGTCCCGGCCCGGTAACGGCTGCCTGCACTGTCGAGTTGAGCGACGGCTCCTTCGACCAGGCCGTCAAGCGTTTCGACCAGGGGACCCACAACACCGCTGAGTGGCAGGCGCTGATACTCGGCCTGCGCCTGGCGCGCAAGCACGGCGAGCGGCATGTGGTGGTCAAGGGCGACTCGACGCTCGTGGTGAAGCAAGTCAACCGCGAGTGGAAGACGAAGAATCCGGCGCTGCTCCCTCTGCGGACGCAGGCAGAGGAGCTGTTGGCGCAGTTCGAGAGCTGGAGCGTCGAGTGGATTCCGCGCAACGAGAACCGGCGCGCCGACGAACTGGGGCGGGCCTAAAGGAGCCTCGGACCCCGTGTGGGCCACCCGGCTGGGAGCCGAGCTGCGCCGCTGAGCGTGCCCGTCCTCACGCCGCCCATCGCCTTTCTCCGACGAGCTAGGTGATGGCATCCGCGAACCCGCTTCCCCACGCGGGCTGCTCTAGTCGGAGAAAGCGGAATCAAACCGCCACCTCGGATTTCGGGCACTCACGCGCACGAGTGCCCGAAACGCCGCGTATCGCCGCGTATCCGCGCGTATCCGAGATCGGCGCCTTCCGCCGCGCCAGTGCGAAGCCCCTGCAAGTCGCCACATTCGCGGAGCGCGGCGTCTGGAGACCGGCCTAATTGCCATGCAGAAGGTCGTGGGTTCGAATCCCATCAGCCGCTTGCGGAGATCCCGGCCAGAGCCGGGATCTCGCCGCTTCGGGTTGCGGTTTGTTGGGGAGCGTCCGAGTGCACTCCGGCCAACGAGCCGATAAGCACGATCGACCCTCTGCAGGTTGATAAAAGCTTGGGGTACGTATAGAGTTTCGACATGGAAGCCCAACAGGTTTCGGTTAGGCGTCGACTCCCGGTCAAGCAGGGGCTGGTGCTTGGGCTAGTGGCTGTTTGTCTCGCAGCGGCCCAACCACACCAGACCAAGGCCAGTCCATTGAGCGTCGTCAACATCGGCGGCCGTGACTACCTGACGGGCGACCTCAAGCTACTGGCGAATCGACTTGTCAAGACGACGAGCATTCGTTTCGTCTTGACGGCGATCAGTCGCTGCCGAGGGGTCCAGGTGCGGGGGTTCGTCTCGACCAGCGGGTTCGGGCTCACCGCCTACCTCCCGACGAGCCTCGCTGGCTGCATCGAGACTTCTGGCGGGGGACCGGGAGGTGGCGGCCCATGCGTGCAGGGGTTCAAGACCCCTCGAATCCCAGACCCGACCGGGGTTGCGGGGCTGACGGGTCGGCCGACCAGGTATTACGTGATGTTCGCCGCGAGCGGGTCCACCGTGTGCCAGGACGTCTCGACCCAAGTGCCGGGAGGAGTATGGGCCCGAACCGGGGCTTCGGTGCCCGGCTTGCCTGCCGGAAGCGTCGCTCTGGTGAAGTGCCAGCTTCCCACCTCGGAAGGCCTCTTCGACTACCTGGCCCCGCCGGCAAACGCCCTGCCCGCATCGAAGCCGACGTATTGGATCCACGACTATTACTTCGAATCGGGTGCGACGCGCAGGCTGGCCGGCGTTCCAGTCTGCTCGGGGTTCGACGTGTTTCCGCCTTAGCTAGGGCAACCAAGGCTGTTGCATCTCTTTGACTTGGCCTGACCTCACACTCGGAGGACGGGTTGATTCGGTTTGGGGAGGGTCAATGAACGAGGGTTCGAATCCCTTCAGCCGCTTTTTTGAAATATGAAGACGTTCGACATACCTGCCGTTGAATAACCCATCGAGTCGTGCGTCATGGACGGCCTCCGTCTATGACCGCATCGGACTGAACTACAGCCAGGTTCGTCGCCCCGATCCGCGGTTTGAGGCTGCGATCTGGAACGCACTCGGAAGCGCAAAAAGCGTCCTCAACGTTGGCGCGGGATGTGGCTCCTATGAGCCTGCTGATCGTGAAGTCACAGCGGTAGAGCCATCGCCGGTAATGATCGCCCAACGACCGGAAAGCGCCGCACCGGCGATCCAGGGCGCTGCGGAAGCCCTGCCGCTAAGGGACAAAAGTGTCGATGCAACGATGTGCGTTTTCACGATGCAACATTGGGATAACGTCCAGCAGGGCCTCGATGAAGTGCTACGAGTCACGTGTGACCGCGTCGTTATTCTGACGGTTGATCCAGATGTGATGGCAAGGATGTGGCTCTGTAACGAGTATTTGCCAGAGATTGGCGAGCACGACCGACACACTTTTCCATCGATGGAGTACCTCGAAGCACGTTTACCGCACCTTCATATCGGTACGGTTCCTGTTCCCGCCGACTGTACGGATGGCTTTTGCATTGCCTTTTGGAATCGGCCGGAGGCCATCCTCGATCCGCGCGTGCGACAGGCGTCATCGATTTGGCATCTTCTTCCCGCCGTGGTGGTTGAGGAGGCATTGGCCCGACTCCATCGTGACCTTGAGAGTGGCGATTGGGACCGTCGCTTTGGGCAACTACGAAGGCAAGCTGCACTTGACGTCGGTCTGCGCCTTGCGGTGTCAGAACTTACCTGACGACGGTTGGTGTCCAGTCCTCTGGCCGACTGTGCGATGGCCAAGGAAGTGCACGCGCGAGGCGAGAGACGTACCAAAATAGAGATCTTGTAGTATCAATCACCAGGATGCCTTCTCGTTGGGATAACTAGGGATTATCGGTGCCGCAGGTAAGCGTCATCGTCCCAATCTTCAACGGTGCCGGCTACCTGCCGCTTTTCTTCGAGTCGCTCCGCGGCTCGCTCCCCGAAGGCTCCCAACTGATCCTGGTCAATGACGGGTCG